>NYTS01000012.1 GCA_002683655.1 Deltaproteobacteria bacterium | reverse complement strand
GGCACAGAAGCGATGATTGCTCTGGCCATGGCGCATGCCATTCATCAACGGGATCCTCGTCATAACTTCCTGGATGATTACTTATCTCCTTATTCACCTGAACTTGTCGCAGGTGAAACGGGCATCTCAGTGGACAAAATCCAAGCTCTCACCGAAGAGTTCTATCAGACTTCTTCCTTAGCAATAGCTGGTGGAACCTGGAATAGCAGTGAACAGGCAACAGCAACACAAGTTGCTGTGTTCATCCTGAACGCAGTGGCGGATAATCTGGGTAAAACCCTCAGATTTTATGAGTCTGAACAAGCCAGTGAAGACACATCTCACAGTCAAATTTTACAATTACTTTCTGATCTAAACGCTGGCAAAGTCAAACTACTGATCGTTGATGATTCGAATCCGATTCACACGTTACCCAAAAGCCTTGGATTTGATCAAGCAATGAAGAAAGCTACGATTGTTGCCATTGCTGCAGGAAAAAATGAGACAAATCATCAGGCAGACCTAGTACTCCCAGCTCTTACTGCTTACGAAAGCTGGGGAGATGCCAATCCACGTCCTGGCATTTTTAGTCTCCAACAACCCGTAATGGCTCCTGTTAACATGTTCGATGCGCGAGCTCGTGAGGATGTGCTGATAACTGCGGCTAAGCAGATTAATCCACAGTCTTTTACAGAAATTAGCAACTATCGTGATTACATTTACAAACTCTGGGCTCAAATTCATCAGAATCGCTACTTTGGGCCATTTGAAAACTTTTGGATCAAGACGCTGGAGAGTGGAGGGGTTTTTGAGGCACCGCGCTGGAGCAGTGCAGTCAACTTACAAAATGAAGTCACTAGTGTTGCCTTCCAAATACCATCTACCGGAGGAAGCGGTTTAGCGCTCATCCCAGCCCCTTCGATCTTTCACCTCGATGGAAGAGGAGCAAATAAGCCGTGGCTACAAGAGACGCCACACCCAATCAGTCAAATTGTATGGGATTCATGGGTAGAGATTCATCCAGACACTGCAAAAAAGCTTGGGATAGCAGAGCGAAGCGTTGTGGAACTACGTAATGCCCAAGGTAGCCTGAACGCCACAGTTTATTTGAGCTACACGATTCATAGAGATGCCGTGGCGATTCCAATAGGCCAAGGGCATACAGCCAGCGGAATTGTAGCTGATGGATTCGGTGTAAACGTGCTAGATCTACTTCCAGCAAAAACTGACGCGCATACTGGAAATCTAGCTCTTATAAGTACGAAAGTAGACGTAATTCCCACCACTATCAAATCATACACCGTCAACCTGGATGGAAATCCACGCCAATTGGGGCGCGACATTGCTGCAGCCACGACTGTTACAGCTCTGACCAGTGACAAAGAAGGTCATGGTGGTGGGCACCATCGTCCGAAAGAAATTGTTGAATTCTATCCAGATCGTTCTGAAACTGCAGGATACTACAAGCCATACCGCTGGGGAATGGTTATAGATTTGGATCGCTGTAACGGTTGTAGCGCCTGCGTTGTAGCATGCTATGCTGAAAACAACATTCCAGTTGTCGGCAAAGAGCGTGCAGCTGTGGGTCGAGAAATGTCCTGGATTCGAATGGAGCGCTATCTTGAGGGCTACCAAGACGAAACTGAAACTCGCTTCGCTCCCATCATGTGCCAGCAGTGTAGCAATGCCGGTTGTGAACCTGTTTGTCCGGTCTATGCGACCTACCACAACCCAGAGGGACTCAATGCAATGATTTACAATCGTTGTGTCGGAACACGCTATTGCTCGAATAACTGCATTTACAAGGCCCGGCGATACAATTGGTTTAACTATGAGTTCCCAGCTCCGTTGGATCAGCAGCTAAACTCTGGTATCACTACTAGAGCCGTCGGAGTAATGGAAAAATGCAATTTCTGCGTACATCGGCTGACGGAAGCCAAGTACGCGGCACGCGATCTCGGCCGAGATGTACAAGATGGTGAAGTAGTAACCGCCTGCCAGCAGACCTGTGCAAACAAAGCTATCACTTTCGGCAACCTTGCCGATCCTGAGAGCAAAGTATCACAGCTTGCCAAGCGGAATCCGGAATTGCTTGCTGATCCTGATAAAGAAAACCGTGATCGCCAATATGAAATCTTTCCTGAAATGAATTACAAGCCTGCAGTAACTTATCTGCGCAAGGTCAATCACAAGGAGGTCGCAGGCCTCTATGGCAATGAACACGGCTCGGCTCACTGAGCAGCGGCTTATACTCAAAATAGGAGATATTGATGGCTTCTACAACAGTTGAAGAAATCGTAGCGGATAGCTCGCTCAATCGGCCTTTTCGTGAGGAAATCGACGAGCACAGGGGTCACCCTGGTATTCGGGCAACCACCTTCAATTATGCCCAGATCAACGATGATATGGTGGAGATGTTGGAAAAACCTCATCCCTCCTACTTTCTACTTGTGCTCGGTTTCCTATCCTGTTTGCTTCTGGGCGCAGTTAGTTTGGCCATTCAAGTCGATGTCGGAATTGGCAACAGTGGGATCAGCCACCCTATTGCTTGGGGATTCTACATCACTGACTTTGTCTTCTGGATTGGTATCGGCCATGCCGGCACTCTAATTTCAGCGGTCTTCTATCTGACCCGTGCTCCTTGGAGAACCGCAATTTACCGAAGTGCCGAAGCAATGACTGTCTTCGCGGTCTTGACAGCTGGTTTGTTCCCACTGCTCCATACCGGCCGCCCTTGGCTAGCTTACTGGTTAATTCCTTACCCCAATGAGCGCTACCTCTGGGTAAATTTCAAATCTCCCCTAGCTTGGGATGTTTTCGCAGTTACAACCTACATGTCTGTTTCAATCATGTTCTTCCTCCTGGGGTTGGTCCCAGACATGGCGATCATGCGTGATGAGGCCAAGCGCCGAGGAAAAATTTTGCAGGCAAAAATCTACGCTGTCTTTGCAATGAGTTGGAGAGGAACGAACCATCAGTGGGTTCATTTCATGAGGGGCTATCTGATCTTTGCCGCTCTAGCAACCCCCCTAGTGTTCTCTGTTCACTCCATTGTGTCCTGGGACTTTGCAATGGCCTCCATTCCTGGATGGCACACCACAATCTTTGCACCTTATTTCGTTGCAGGAGCGATTTTCTCTGGGCTGGCAATGGTAATGACCGTGCTGATTCCTGTACGGGTGGTTTTCCGCCTAGAAGACTACATTAGTTATCACGTAGTCAACAAGGTTTGTCAGGTGATCCTATTTACTTCAGTTATTGTGGGCTACGCCTACGCCACCGAATTTTTCATTGCTTGGTACAGTGGAAGTCCCTATGAACGTGCTGTCTTCTACTTCCGTCCGTTTGGACACATGGCCACTTGGTCACTTACTGGTGATCAACCTGTATCCTTCCCACTGCTGGCTTTCTACTTGATGGTCTTCTGCAACGTCATTGCCCCAATCCCATTATGGCGCAAGAAGGTTCGCAACAACCTAGTTGCAGTTTGGATCATCTGTGGTTTGATTAACGTGGGTATGTGGTTTGAGCGGTTCAACATTGTCGGTAGCTCTCTGCAGAGGGATTTTCATCCTTACAACTGGGGTGAATACTGGCCAACCTTGGTAGAAGTCGGAATTACTATCGGGAGTTTTGGCTTCTTCTTTACACTCTTCAGTCTTTTTGTAAAAGCCTTGCCGCCCATGGCAATCATGGAACTGAAAGAGGCCGCTGAGCCTCCAATGAGAAAGGGACATCATGAACACTAAGTTCTCAGGAGTCTGGGGAACTTTTGAGTACCTAGACGACACCACAGAAGCCATCGAAGAACTGCGACAAAAAGGTGCTAAACCAACCGTACTTTCGCCCTGTCCTCGACATGAGATTGACCATGCGCTGGGTGAGCCCCAAAGTCCAGTCCCTTTCATCTCACTATTTTTTGGTGCGATGGGCTGTTTAATTGGATACAGCTTGCCAGCGTGGACAGCCTCAGACTGGGTACTTCCCGTGGGTGGTAAACCTATCGTAGCTATTGCTCCTTTCACAATCATCGGATTTGAGATGACGATTCTCCACGCTGCGATCTTTACCCTGCTTGGATTGACGATTCTGATCATCATCGACTCACTGAAAAATCCGATTCCCAGAGCAGCACGAGAATACTTGCGCTTCCAGCGAGATCGCTTTGGAATCGTTGTGCGCTGCGAAGCTTCGCAATATACACTCTACGAAGATTTGTTGAAAAAATATCAAGCAGAGGAGGTCTATGTTGAGAAAGGCTAAGGCACGCATAATTACTACAATCTTTCTGATGCTGGCTCTAGGTGGAGTTGTCTTGGCTGTTGATAACTATCCCTATTTCGATCCGAAGGATACGGGTTACGGAATTACCAACGATGACAAACCCTGGTTCGATGGGAAAGATTATCCTTACTTTCGAGATATGTACGATGGAAAAAACTTGAAGCCTATGGAAGAGGGGAGCTACGAAAAGTTTCCACAAGATTCGGTACCAGTTAAAATTTCCCTAAACAAGATTCAGCGCATTTACGATCCGTTCATCCCTGCAATTGCAGGAGATGGCGCAGGAAAAGCAGGACATCCGCGAGAATACTTTCCAAAAAATCCAGGACAACCTACAGCAATATCTATTGCTAGAGGACAAGTCCTCTACGACACCTACTGCGCGGCATGTCATGGTACAGACGGATTGGCCAAGACCGTTGTAGTGGAAAAAGGAGTCCCTGCACCAGCAATTGATCAGATGGTAAAGAATCCTGAGTGGGGCCCCCACCTCTATAACAAGATCAAGTACGGCAGTTTCTTTCAGGAACCTCGTGGCTACATGCCTGCCTATGGAGCCCAGACTTCAGTGCAAGACCGCTGGGATATGGTCAATTACATGATGAGCAACGCGTTTGGAAAAGGAGCCATGGTGCAATGAAAGAGATTATCGAACACTCTCAGATTGAACTACCCAAGAGTTTGAAGACGGTACTCTGGGCCTTTGTATTACTTGGTGCAGGCATGTTCGTGATTGGCTTAGCAACCGGTAATGAGGAAGGAATTACACGGACATGGCAAACTTTATTGATCAACGTAATGTTTTGGGGAGGTATTGCCCAGGCTGGTGTGATTCTCTCCGTAATCTGGCAGATTACTGATGCCAAATGGGGACGTCCTTTCAAACGACTTGCAGAAGCCTGTGCTGCTTTTCTGCCTGTTGCCTTCGTGATGTTTATTCTAGTGTTCTTCGGGAGCACTGTTCTTTACGAATGGACACACACCCCATTCATGCACCATGGAGTAGCTGTCAAAGCCAGTTGGTTGAATATTGAATTCTTTGTCATCCGCAATATTTTCTGGCTGCTCTTGCTTTATGGAATCTCATATTGGTTCGTTGTGACTTCTATCAAGCCAGATTTAGGACTTGCCCGAAGGATTATGGGCTCTCGCTGGGGTGGAGCGCTGGCTGATAAATTGTTGGATGGATACGGAGATCAGGAAGACGAAGTTACTCGACTGAACCAACTATCCTCACGTATTGCACCCGCACTAGCTTTGCTTTATGCAATCAGCGGTTCGTTTTTGGTATGGGATTTCGTGATGACACTTGATCAAGAATGGTTCAGTACACTTTTTGGTGTATTCTTCTTGATTGGGAATTTACAAGCAACAATGGGCATTTTGATTGCCATCGCTGTGACCGTTCGGAATCATTCAAAAGTCCTTGCAGAATACATCACAATCAACAGATTGCATGATCTGACAAAATTGGTCTTTGCGTTCTCGTTGCTTTGGACATACATGGCCTTTTCGCAATACATTGTGATTTGGTATGCAGATCTTCCGGAGGAAACACCATACTTGGTAATCCGATCCCAAACAGAGCCCTGGTCAACTCTCTTTTTGATTTTGTTCTTATGGCTCTTTGTGTCTGTTTTCCTGGGATTGATGCCTAAAACTTTGTGTCGCACTCCCAATTATATCAGATTCATGGGAATCTACGTTGCAATTGGACAATGGCTGGCTATTTACATGATGGTCGTTCCTTCATTGCAACACTTCGGGCACTACCACATTCTACTTGGATTCCATGAGTTATTAATCACTCTGGGCTTCGGTGGAGCTTTCTTCCTCTGCTACGTTGCTTTCTTGGAGCAGGTGCCACTGCTGCCCATTTCAGACAAGCATCTATGTAAGTCTTGGCACGGTCACTGATTCATCAAAAAAGGCTTTCAGGAGCCACTTGGAAGCTTTCCTACTTTCCTTTTTCCCTGTTTGAAATTCCGAGTAACTGCAGCAATCCATGATCATCCCGCAGTGTTTGGGTGAATTCAAACCGTAGCAGAAAGCTTTTGGGATCCTTCACATGCTGGTGTGTACTAATCACCCTGCCACTCAGAGACGAGTACCAATCCTTTTCAATATCTGGATCTGCATCTGAGAACTGCTGCAGGCTCAATGAACCGTGTGCACCCTTAACCACGGGACGATGATAGCGAAATGTTGCACGTTCCAAGTTGGTCTGCTGGAGAGCAACAACCCTTGCTTCCTCACCCAGCCTTGCAACGGCCCGAGGACAACGCTCCTCCATCTCACGCCTTGCGGTTTTCCAGAGTTTCTCAAGAGCTTGATCTGGTAAGCCAAGTCGATGGCCGACCTCATAAAAGAAATTTATTTCACTGGGAAGTAGACGACCATCTACAATCATGATTCCGGCCAGTAGCTTCAGTATCTCAAACGCCAGTTCTCTATCCAACTGAATTGAATGGACTCGAACTTTCCTTTCTAACCTAGCCACCGAAAGTAGTTTCTCTTTGAGTTCCTGGCTCTCAACCAACTCCATTGCCTTCTGCAGGTAGGGAAGTTCTACATCATCTACTTTACCATCAACCGTGATGATACCGACCATTACTTCTGCCAGCCAGTTTCTCTGCTTTGAGTCCAAATCTTGGACTACGGCAAAATTCATTGTTTCCTCCAAAAACCATCTGATTTTGCACTTCCAGTTCCCCTGAATTTGTTGCAAGGGGTATGGCATGTCAGACGATTACATTCAGTATTTCTGACACGTAGGTGATAATTCATCTTAGATCTGCCAGTTCATGCTCTTCTCGGAAATTGCAGAAAATATTCGGCATCTTTGAAAGAAAATTGCACTTCGTAAGTTGACCAACTTGCTCATCAGCCAACTGCACAGTATTTTTCAAAAGTTCTATCACTCCTTTATTTCCATAAATTGACTTAGGACCTCCAAGATCAAAACTTCATCTCATCGCTCTGTTTGTAACTCACTCATGATCCACAAGCAAACCTCTCTCAACCATATTCACTTCAGTGGAATTTGTGGCACTGCCATGGGTTCTCTCGCAGTGCTACTCCAAAAACATGGATATCACATCACCGGATCAGACCAAAATGTTTACCCGCCGATGAGTGATTTCCTAGTAGAGCATAGTATTCAAGTTCATGAAGGCTTTGCTCTAGCGAATCTAGAACCACCACCAGACTTGGTTGTGTTGGGCAATGCACTTTCACGTGGCAACCCAGAAGTTGAAGCGGCCTTGGCCCAACGTATTCCTTATATTTCAATGGCAGAATTGCTGAAGGAATTCTTCATTCGTGGTCGAACTTCTTTGGTCGTCACTGGCACACATGGCAAAACCACTACAACTTCACTACTCGCTTGGATCTTTGCCAACGCCGGTATGAATCCAGGATTTCTGATTGGTGGGATTGCTGAAAATTTGAAGACTAGTTGTGCCGATGGTAGCGGAGACTTCTTTATCACCGAAGGAGATGAATACGACACAGCCTTTTTTGACAAACGCTCCAAATTTTTCCACTACCTGCCTGATCAGTTGGTACTAAACAACTTGGAATTTGATCATGCAGATATTTTTGTGTCCCTTGAACAAATACAGCAAAGCTTCCGCTGGCTTCTACGTCTGGTTCCAGGCAATGGACTCGTGGTTGCGAACGGTGACGATGACAACCTCAAACCTGTACTGGAACAAATTTACAGTCCCTTGTTAACATTTGGGCTAGGGCCGGACTGTAATGTCCGCATTGAGGATATTCAAATCTGTGAAACAGGTTCTCAGTTTCGGCTGGAAGGCGCTGGTCAGAATTCTCAACAAATCTGGAACTTGCCAATGGCAGGTATTCACAACATTCGTAACGCCACGGCTGTCATTTTACTGGCTCAGCATAACCATCTTAGTACCGAACAAATTCAGCAGGGTTTTTCAAGCTTCCAGGGTGTGAAGCGACGTCAGGAATTGCGGGGAACCATCAATGACATCTGGGTATACGATGATTTTGCTCATCACCCTACGGCAGTTGCAGAAACCATTCGGGCTCTTCGGCAGAAGCATCCTGGGAAACGCCTTTGTGCGGTCTTTGAACCGAGAAGTAATACCAGTGTCCTGCGGATACACCAAGAACAATTGGTCAGCGCCTTAGCTCAGGCAGACGAAGTTCTCTTGGCGCCACCACATCGAGCAGAGAGAATCCCTACAAATGAACGATTAGATGTCCAGGCAATAGTGTACGCCCTGAACAGCCAGATTCCAGCCCAAGCGTTGGAAACCTCAGCTATCTTAGAACACTTACAGGTTACCGCTACTAGTGGTGATGTGATTCTCATCATGAGCAACGGAAAGTTTGATAATCTTCATGAGCGCTTGTTGAAAGTCCTGGACTCTGAGACAGGTTTAGCATGAAGCCCTTGAACTGGCTGATCTTGTTCATGGTTGGCCTACTGCCGATTACCGGGCTGGTTTGGACCTTCCAAACCGATCCTCACTTGGCAGTTCCTGAAGACTCCAAAAATTCTTGGATTGACCCACTGACAGCCATCATCTTTGTTTATGTCAATCCTAGTTGTGAAGCTGGTCAGGATCCCTGTCTTACTCCTCTCTGGATGGGAAGACATGAAATCACCAATCAGCAATTCCAGAGGTTCCGGCAGTCGCATTCGAGTCGGAATTACCGGAATCAGCCCTTGGACACTCCATTGCAGCCAGTCGCTTATGTCAGTTGGGAAGAAGCTCATGCATTTGGTGAGTGGTTAACCCAGCAACACAGTGGTCGATATCGCTTTCGCTTACCGACATCAAAAGAATGGCAACAAGTTTGTGAAATCAAAGAAACTCAACTCTGGGAAACTGCTGAGCAAGCTTGCCAGTGGGCTTCAGTGAGTGATGAAGTCGCAGCTGCAAGTTTTGGTTGGAGTCACCCCACTCATCCTTGCAACGACAATTTTACAGTCAGCGCTCCAGTCGGTTCCTTTCCTGTCAATGCCCATAACCTTTATGACGTACTAGGTAATCTTGCGGAATGGACTAGTGAAAAAGCCGAACTTCCAAATTCGGCAGAGCAAGGATATATTACCCGTGGAGGTAGCTGGTTCAGCCCTCCAGATCAGATTTCCTGTAAATTTCAGGAAGCTTTTTCTGCACTCACTTCAGATCCTCGCATTGGCTTTCGGCTAGTTGCTGAAGGACTTCCAACCCCAGAGCAATGAAAGGGAATCATCTACTGTTCCGGTGGTTGTTCTACCCACTGCTGCTCATCGGGCTAGGGACACCACTAGCAGCAGAAACACTAGCACCGCAAACTCTACTTCAATCCGCTACAACCAAAAAAATTGCTCAACACTCCTACTGGTTGCGACTGCTTCACTATCGTTCCACTACCCTATCCAGCAAAAGTGAGATCGTCAGTCAGGATTTTTTCCTGAATCCCAGCGGTGCACAGAACCCCCAAGCTGAGTTGAACGCTACATTGCGAGCGTTTTATGAACCAGTTGGTGAGAATCCTGATCAACATGCGCAATGTCGTTTCATTGCACGCTTTCACTGGCTGCAGCAACAACTCGAGTTTTCCCCAGCACCCCCACTCGTTGAATGTCCACGCTTTCAACGCTGGGCCGGACTATCCAAACTTGATTCGCTAAGCGTAGTCTTTGTTTCGGCTTATTTGGACAATCCTGCTTCCTTTTTCGGTCATCTTTTGGTCAAGATCAATTTGAAGGAGGGACTCTTTGCGCATCCTCTGCTCAGCCCAACACTTAACTTTGGTGCTAGCCCAGATCCAGCTGATAACGCTTTAATTTATGCAGTGAAGGGAATTTTTGGTGGCTATAGCGGCCGCTTTTCTGACGAAAGATTCTATAACTTTCAGCATATTTATGGAGAAAACGAATTACGAGACCTGTGGGAATACCCTCTGAAGCTAACGGAAGCTCAGCAGCGCCGTGTACTTTTCCACACTTGGGAACTGCTGCAGGATATTCACTTTGAATACTATTTCTTCTTGGAGAACTGCGCTTATCGTATGGCAGAACTGGTTGCCATGGCTTGGGAAGAAGAGATTAATCTTTATTCTCCATCTGAGCTCTGGGCCATTCCCGTCGATGTTTTCTTTCGATTACAACGTCTGCAAACTTCTGATGGGCAGTCGGTCCTTGGCGAACCAATCCTTGTCCCTTCCCGACAACGTAGACTGCAGTGGAAAACCCTAGATCTGAGTGAATTGCAGCAAGATTGGGTGAGCCGAATCCAACGCCAACCAGAACAACTGAATAAATTAGAACAATCTGGACTATCTCCAGAAGCCCAAGCTCAGGTACTTGATGCGCTCACAGACTTGCTACAGTACCAGAGAGCACGAGAAGAGGTGCTCTCAGAGTCTCTTCAGGATCTACGTCAACAAGTTCTGCTGAGACGTAGCGAACTACCGATACTTATTAAAAAACCACAACCACTCACACCCGACCCTTTGAAGGGACACCCTCCTTTGAGAACTCAGTTTGGTGGGTTTCAAAGAAACGACACAGAGCCAGGGATAGAAGTAGGAATTCGTGCAGCCTATCATGATCTGTTGGATCCAGTTCATGGACATCTCCCCTTTGCAGAATTACAAGCTCTGGATTTGAAAATCCGTTTCGACGAAACACGCTGGTGGATTCATCAACTGACATTTTTTGAGATTCAAAATCTTTCTATTTCCCCAACACGATTAGATACGGTTTCAGGGGTTTCTTGGCGAACAAGCGGTGAGTGGCAAGAAGAGGCTCTTGATGAATCTCAACATAAAGTCATGCGACTTGTTGGGGGCATCGGACAGAGTATAGCGCTACACCCTGATCTTGTTGGATTTACTTTTGCCGATACAATTCTGCAATCACGCACAGGTTCAATGCCAGAAACCAGCTTTCAATTACAGCCTGCTGTAGGTGTACTCTGGCAAACTGGTGATCAATGGTCCATGCTAACTCAATCCAGTTATCGCCAACCCTTGTTGGGGGAAAGCGCAATCGGTCTTAGTAGCGAATGGGAGGGTCGTTGGCAGGTAAATTCAAAATGGGGACTTCGTTTTACTTGTCAACAGCAAGGGACTGTACAAGAAGCCAAAGTGCTAGTTCATCATTTTTGGTGAAACATGCACGAACTGCTCAGTCCTACTCTATTGCCCTTGGTAGCACTGCTCATTGGCTTACTGGCTTTTGCTATTTGGAATCAGGATCAAAAGNGACGGCAGTGGGCTGCTTGGCTCTGCAGTATTATCCTCTCGCTGATCTGGTTGCTGAGCGAAGTGTGGATCCAGTCACCATCCGTTGATACCAACTTGGATGGTCTACTTGCCAAGCATCAATTATATTCGAGCCTGGCATGGTATCTGACCCTTTGCAGTACAGTTTTATTGTGGCTTTCTCTGCGGTTGACTGCTCCCGTGATTAAGATTGTTCTAGATACCTTTATACTGCTCTTCTTGGTTTTTGGTTTTCTCACCATCTGGGGGATGGTTTGGATGGGGGAATTGCTCAGTAATTCCCAAGCTTTTTGATGTCTCCTAGTGGCTTTTCTTGCAGCACAGAAGCCAACCTGTTAATCTTAAAACTCAAACTTCTACTCTCCTAAGATCATATGAAAAAAATGTATTATTATAGCTNCGGTTCTAACTATTTTTGGATTACCAACCTTCAGTTTTGCTGATTCGCGACAATTGGCTGAGCCTCCTGAAATGATGCAAGATCACATGCTGGAAAACATGCAGGACCATCTACTGGCTCTGACTGAAATTCAACAACATCTTGCTCTGGAAGAATACGAAAAAGCCTCCACTGTCGCAGAAAACCGACTAGGCATGTCTTCTTTAAGCGGTCACGGTGCATCGCATATGGTTCCTTTCATGCCCACCGCTCTGCAGCAAATTGGTACACAGATGCATAAGGCAGCTAGCCGATTTGCGACTATTGTACGAGAAGGAGGTTTGGAAGAAAGTACACCGAAAATNGCAGAAGGCCTAGCAGGTGTCATGCAACAGTGTGTTGCTTGCCACAGTTCGTATCGAGTACATCCATGACCAAAAGATATCGATGGAGGTACTTCCTGTACTGTCTGATTAGCCTTCTTCTTATCTCTTCAACAACCTGGGCAGCAACTTGTCACTCACCAACTCTAACGTCCCAAGATCTGTCAATCCTTTCACCGACTGGTTTTGGTTGCCATTCGCAAGCTGACAGTAGGATTAATGGAATTCAGTGCATTCACGACAACCAAGAAGCCTGTCTTCTTCGTAGGAAAGTAACATTACCTGACCCAAACGCCTTTGCTAGTTTTGCCCCTCAGTTCACTGTAATCCCAACTGACTACCTCACGACTAACATCTGTTTTACAGACTCAATCCAGCCTGTTTTTGAACATATCTTTCTTCGAAAGAGTGTCTTCCGAATTTAGGCTATCTCGCCACCCAAATTTTATGTGATTTGACAGAAATTTTTGGTTGTGAGTANCGATATGATGAAGAATCAGCTTGTTCTGAGGAGAAGACAACTGACTGCCCTTTTGCTAGCACTGATTGTCGGGCTACTTTTGTTTGAACCCTGGTCATTATTCTCCAAGCCAATTTGGGAACAGGCACCTAGCAGTGAGAGCATTGCCAAAGGGGAACAAATATTCGCAGCAAATTGTGTGGCATGCCATGGAGAGAAGGCTGTAGGAGAAAACCTTCAACGTCCGCTGGGAGGTATGAAGGATCAAGGAGGTTACCTAGCCCCAGCTCTCAACGGAACTGGTCACGCGTGGCATCATCCTGATGAAATACTGTTTAGGATCATTCAGGAAGGTTCGATTGCGGAAGATTCACCAATGCGGGGCTTTGCTGGAAGACTCAGTGATTCCGAGATTATTGCTAGCATCCATTACTTCAAATCACTCTGGCCAGAAGAAATTCTGAACCGACACAAAAAAATGGTACAACACTGATCAATTCTGAGTTTCATTCCATACTCTCTTACCACGGAATTTCAATGAAAACACTATCAAGTAAACTTCTATTCGTACTATCACTAACGGTGGCTTCTGTTGTTTGGGCCTCCGATATCACGATGTACAAGCACCCACAATGTGGCTGCTGCGAAAAGTGGGCGAAGATCCTGCGTGATGAGGGACATCAGGTTACCAGCAAAGGCACCTACAACATTGAGCAACTCAAAAATCAGATAGGATTACCCAACTCTCTGCGCAGTTGCCACACTGCCATCATTGGAGATTTCATTATTGAAGGACATGTGCCNGAAAAGACACTCGCTCGCTTTCTTGCTGACCCACCAGNTNGTGCCCAAGGGCTAGCTGTACCGGGNATGCCCATCGGNTCACCGGGGATGGAACATCCAACCCGAAAAGACGCATATGATGTGCTTTGGTTTGACCAGCAAGGCAAAGCACAGGTCTTCGAACACATTGACTAAAGCTCTTGTTGCAAAGCAAATCTCAAAAGTGTTGCGGGGGCTTTTTCCCGTACGCTAATTTACCGAAGATAATTTCATACGCTAAACACCAACGGAGTTAGAGATGTCTGATCTTGGTACGATTGCCTTGATGATTGCTCTTGCTGCTTGTCTCTACGGCACAGTTGTACCCCATCTGGGTGTTAGAACAAACAACTGGAACCTGATTCGTTCTGCACAAAATGCCAGCATCATCAGCTTCTTTCTGATCGCCATCGCCTCTGGAGTGCTCATCCACGCTCTTGTTGTAAGCGACTTCAGCATCTTCTATGTCTGGCGCAATTCCAGCGTTGACATGCCGATGTTCTTCAAAGTGACGGCATTCTGGGGAGGTCTGGAAGGTTCGCTGCTATTTTGGATTTTGGTTCAGAGTTTCTTCGCGATGGTCGTTGCTTTTCGCTACCAGTATAGCAATCGAGAAATCATCCCCTATGTAATCGCCACTCTGAATGGAATCCTCTGTTTTTTGCTCGTTTTGCTCCTCGGTTGGTCCAATCCCCTGGATCTGCAAGCAACCATTCCTGCAGAAGGACGAGGACTGAATCCNTTGCTACAGCATATTGCCATGGTGGTTCATCCGCCTGCCTTGTATCTGGGCTTCATCGGTTTTAGTGTGCCCTTTGCGTTCGCGATTGCCGGAATGATTCAAGGCAAATTAGACAATGAGTGGGTACTGACCACTCGCCGCTGGACTTTGGTCTCTTGGTATTTCCTCTCAATGGGGTTGATCCTCGGTGGGCAGTGGGCGTATGAAGAATTAGGGTGGGGTGGTTTCTGGGCTTGGGATCCTGTTGAAAACGCTGCCTTCATGCCTTGGTTGACAGGTACCGCTTTCCTACACTCTGTGATGATCCAGGAAAAGCGTAACATGCTCAAAATCTGGAATGTTGTGTTGATCATTATCACATACGGACTAACCATCATTGGAACATTTCTGACCCGCTCAGGAGTGGTCAACTCGGTTCATTCCTTCACTCAATCTGAAATTGGCCCTGCTTTTCTAGTCTTCCTCGCTGTTGTTCTGGTCGTAGGTTTTGCGCTGCTCTTTCGGCGCATTCAAATGCTGGAATCCGAACACAAGATGGAAGCCGTACTATGCCGTGAAAATGCCTTTCTTGTTCAGAACGTAATCTTTGTAGGCATGGCATTCACTGTTTTGCTGGGAACCACATTCCCACTACTAGCAGAAGCGATTCGTGGCACAAAGTTGTCTATTCAGGCACCGTTTTTCAACACGATCATGGCACCGATGGGCTATGTTCTATTTTTCTTAATGGGTATTGGGACCGTGCTTGCCTGGAGGAAATCAAGTAAAGAAAGCCTGCGCAGGAACTTTCAGAACCCGATGATTACAGCAACCGTTGGAACCATCATTCTAGCTGTCGTCATTCCATTTCATTTAGAAGCATTCACAATTTTTTGGATCGCTATCTTTGTCACGGTTACCATCCTGATTGAAGTTGGTAAGGCAGCACATGTGAAAGGCAAGCAACTACAAGCTAGCCCCCTAGTAGGGTTGATTCACGTTTTTCAGCGTAACCAGCGTCGCTATGGTGGATTAGTGATTCACTTGGGAGTCGTGCTGATGTTCCTTGGCTTTGCCGGTACTTTTTTCAGTGAAGAACGCGACCTAACACTGGAACGCGAAGAAATGGTGCCACTGAACGCTTACTATTTAAAGTTCACTGGTGTTGAACAATTTCAGGTACGTAACGCCACACACCGAGCTGCAATCATTGAAGTCTATGATCAGGACAAACAGTTGCTGGAAGTGATGAAGCCTGCCAAAAGCTTCTATCCAACCCAACCACAACCCTTGACTGAAATTGCACTACGAAGAGAATTCCTGAAAGATCTCTACCTGATATTTTCCAGTGAATCTGGTGCTGATAGCGAATTAGTGACAATCAAGACCTATGTCAATCCACTCGTTGGTTGGGCCTGGATGGCTCTTCCCGTATTCACTCTGGGTATCGGCATCTGTTTAACTTATAGACCACGCAGTTTGACCTCGCGCCAGGAAGTATTGCGTCAACAGTACATTGCTGCTGAAGGCTGAGTATGTGGAAGTCATGGAAATTCTGGACAGTCTGGATCGCCTTAGGGGGATTGATTAGTCTATTCGCTTTTGGTTTCACCACAGACCCCAAGAAAGTTCCTTCTCCTCTAATTGGCCACGAAGCTCCAAATTTTCAACTCATCAATCTCTGGAACGGGGAATCCGTTGAACTAAGCACTCTACGCGGTAAGCCCGTAGTCTTGAATTTCTGGGCTTCCTGGTGCGTTGAATGCCAACAAGAAGCTCACATTCTGGAAGCTTTTCACAAGCGTTACGGTGAAACAGTTCCTCCTCAGGTTCACGTCCTTGGTGTAGCCATTCAGGACAAATCCGAACAAGCGCAAGCTTTTGCACGACAGTTTCATAAGACATACTTCCTTGGCCTAGATAACACCAACGGTGACATCGCTTTAGAGTATGGTATTTATGGGGTGCCAGAAACGTTTTTTATCGATCCTCAAGGAAAGATTCGGTTCAAGCAAATTGGGGGTGTCAGCGCAGAATTGATGCAAGAACAAGTCGACGAAATGCTTAGTCAAGGGTAGTCTTAATCAGATTAGACAACTTGATTTTTTGAGACAGGAGGCCTCATGAAGTTCATTATTCCTTTTCTGCTAAGTTTTGCTATTGGCTGGAGTGGTCTGCAAGCTGACCAACGCAATCCAGAACTGCCTGATCTTTTTAGCCAGCTGGAACAGGCGGGAACTTCATATACGGNAAGTCCGATTGTTCAAAACATTTGGACGATCTGGTTAAAGCATCCGGACTCACAGCTTACACAAGCCATGGAAGCAGCTTCCAAGATCATGCAAAACGGTGATTTGGAACAGGCTGAGTTGTTATTTACTCAATTGATCGAAAAAGCTCCTGGCTGGGCAGAGGCCTGGAACAAGCGAGCCACCGTTCGCTACTATAGAGATAACCTGATCGGCTCAATTGCTGACATCAAGGAAACTCTTGTATTGGAACCCCGCCATTTTGGTGCACTCTCTGGTCTAGGAATGATCCAAATGCGTCTTCAGGATTATTCAGAGGCCTTATCAACCTATGAGTCTCTGCAAAAAATCCATCCAAACTCACAGGATGTTGGAAGAATACTTCCAGCACTACGTCAGCAGATTTCTCAACAGTACCTCTAGATCTTCCTCTTCAAACCACCGCCTATGAAATTCCAGCAAATCCAGGAACTCTGGGAAATCAATCCAAATCAGTTCCTTGGATTGTTCAGTCCACCGGGTCAGAAGGAGCATCAATTATTTGCTGCACTCTGTGGAGCAGCAGTAAGGGGAAAAACTGATCTTGTCCAGATTAGTTCGCAAGAACTGGAAAGAGAATCTGGATTGAAGAGTGATGAACTCAGCGCAATGCTTGTAAAACTGGAAGAAAAGGGAGTAGCTCGTAGAATCNAGGAATCCAAATGACTCTATCTACGCTCGGTGAGAATTATCCACAATTACATGCCAGCGCTTATGTTGCAGAGAGCGCACAAATCATTGGCAATGTTCAGCTAGCGGCTAAGAGCTCTGTTTGGTTTCAAAGTATGCTGAGGAGAGATTCGGATCTAATCATAATTGGCGAAGAAGCAAACGTACAAGATGCGACCATTTGTCACGTTGATCAGGCTTTCCTTTAGAGATTAGCACTCAAGTCACAGTCCGGCATCGCTGCATTTTGCATGGTTGTACGATTGGGGACGACTGCTTGATCAGGATGGAGGCTATTCTGATGAACGGTGTGCGAATCGGAGAGGAAAGTATCCCTGGAGCAGGAAGTTTATTGCTGGAAAGGACCGAAATTCCTCCTTTTTCTTTAGTAGCTGGTTCGCCAGCCAAGGTGAAGGAAACCTATGGGCCCGAGATTCTGGAACAGATTCTTCANGCAGGTGCCCATTATGTCAGCAGAGCAGAGCATTACCGCAGCAATTAGCGAAAACTCGAATCCTAGGCGCTTTGCGCAAGAGCGTCATAGTTCATGGGGGAGGCGTTGTAACGGTGAATTTCGGCAAACACCTGGCGCAGTTCCTGTGGACTCAGGTCTGAAAGAACCTTGTGATTGCTGCCTAGCAGACGGTTCAAAAAGAGCATCTGCTGCTCTTCAGATCGATAACCAAAAATCTTCAGTTGTTGTCGCAAAACATCGAAGACTCGTTGACTAATCTGAGGTTGGCTTTCTTCCTCGACTACTTGAAAANNTTCCTTGGACAGAGAACGCAACTCTTGGCGCAGTTCTACTTCTTCAGAAAGNTTTGAAAATCTTTTGCGCTCTCGGAGGACTTCNACCACAACGATCAATCCTGTGATCATCAGGGAAATCAAACAAAAACNGAGTAGTATNGTCTCCATGAACAAACTCCGTTGGCATGCGGAAGNAAAATAAGGCATCCGGCCTAAGGNATTGACGCACACAAGANCCACNAAAGCACAAAGCAGACCANCCCTTCCTNTCTATATTTCTCATCAAAACAACNCAACAAACACTNTTTATAGCGCAAGCNACTNTTGAAGAACAGCANNATTTANNCTTCTCCANCACCACCTCAACTNGATCCCNGACCNCATGCGGACCTGCGTGCACAGACNCGCCAATTGGCNGGNGAACACCTNCGAAANGTGGANCTAGCACCNGCAATTCGTCNCAGTCAGGAATTACAAAATTCTCTACTCACNGAGTATGCNGGTGACTCACCAGAAAATATCGAACTTCTGAAAAAATGTCTTCAAGAAGTCAGCATCATGGGAATCAATTTTTTGATTCCTAAACGACGTGTGCTCCTCAGTGTTCATGAGATTTTGCGTCTGTCAAACCTTGGGTTTCGCTTTGGCAAACTAGACCCAGACTTTGAGATTCATCTACAGCAAGGTCGTCGTATTCCTTTTTTTCGGGGAGAGCCACTTCCCAAGCAAAACTGGGAACAAAAATTTGCCTGTGTACTCAAACACGAAATTTGCCTAGAGCTTCTACAAGAATATCGTTCCGCTTTGGAAACTATTAATCAGCAACGTCAACAAACCATTGAAAGCAAGAATAAGAATTCAAGCCTGAACAAGGAACTACGGCAGCAGGCAGAAGAGAACATGTTCCAGTTTAAAGTCCCAACCAAGTTTGATTTACTCGATCCCCCGCTAATTCCAATGGAGGAAAGTCTGTTTGCTCATGATCAACAAGTGATGGAAGCAACCCTGTCCAATGTTGCCAAGAAAGTGCTGGAGATGCAAAACCAGGGAGAGCTTCCTTCTTTATTTCAGGAAACCACACTTCCCGAGATTCAGAGTGTACCGCACCATGTGATGATTCTGTTGGACATGAGTGCTTCTACCTTCGAGAAAGAAATCTTTAAGCTCTCTAATCTGGTTTGTGCGGAGTTACTGAGAACTCTGCCATCCTATTTGCCTGACTCTACGTTGAGTATTTTACCCTATAGCGACGGTGCCCAGGGGATAATGAATAATTTTCAGAATTTCATTGCACCAGGTGGCACAACTGCCTACGATGCCATCTTTTCATTTTCTCAACTGTTGCTTGGGAAAACAGAAGGGCATCGAGTAGTGATTCATCTCTCTGATGGATTACCAAACAGCTTGGAAGACGCTTGCCAACAGGCCAAACAGTTTCCAACTCTCAATATTCACTATGGACAAATCATTTTCGGCCATACTAAAAGAGTTGGTGACTTAGCAGATTATCTGTTTGTAGATGCAGCTACTACTTCCGGACAGGATCGTGATTTCACCCGCTTTGAAAAATACGTGTCTCACTTCACTGATGTTGCCCTGGCTTCACAAGGGGAACAAATCATACTCTGGGTTATGCAGCATCTTGATGAAGCGGTGATAGCCATGCTGGATCTATTCATCGGGCAATATTTCCTTCTGCAAGCTTCATCTGAGACTACTCATTCTGAAGACACACCCACGTCCCTCTAGACCTCTTACTATTCGTTACCTGTTATGCGAACACTGGTTGCTGCTCTCCCGGACGCAGTGTATGAAGAGTTGGACTTATTACAACAAGTTCAACAAGGAGCCTTGCGTGATCAAGCTGATGAAGCTGACCCCAATTATTATGATGACATTCTCGAGTTGCGAGATTCTCTAAGTGAAGCACATCCAGAAGATTTACCTGCGCTGACCACCCAAATTGAGCAACTGGTTCTGCTTGCTCAACGTCAACAGGAGCGGACACCACGGAATCGAAGTTTTCACTGGCATTCCCCATATTTTGCCCACATGCGCTTACAGGAGCAGGGAAAGACTCGAGATTTACTGCTTGGCAACCAGAACTTCTTCTCAGGCCATCTCTCCTGCTCCATAGTCGATTGGAAAAAGGCTCCGGTTAGTCAAATTTTCTACCGTTACCAGGAAGAGGAAGAGTATATTGAAGAACTGGGAGGGCGTGAAGTTGAAGGACGGCTCTTACTTAGAAGACTAGTCCGTATTGAAGATGGAGTTCTACGCAGTGTCAGTTGCCCACAAGGAACGTGGTTTTTTGAAGACGGTCAATGGTTTCAGTGGGAACAAACAAGGATTGAGTTGAGTGGTGGAAGTGGTAGTGCTACTCGACCAATCCATGAAATTGGACCGTACCGACTGGACAAGCATCTACCACAAATCACAGCGCTGATTGATGAACGGCAGTTTGGAATCATTAGTCAGCCAGAAGCTAGGGTGATTCTTATTCAGGGTGGGGCTGGTTCGGGCAAAACCACAGTAGCTTTACATCGACTTGCCTACCTGATGACACAAAAGCCAAACTACTTCAATAGCAATAGCATCCTACCAATTGTTTTCAATCGGGCCCTCGCCCAGTACATTAGCAAGCTACTACCTTCACTTGGAGTTGATGGAGTAGAAGCAAGAGTTTTTCAGGAATGGGTTGCTCAGTTACGTCAACGTTTTTTCCCAGACTTGCCTTCTCGTTATGCCGAGAATACTCCCGTAAGAGTAATCGAGTTCAAGCGAAGCCCTGTCATTCTTGCTTGGTGTGCTAAGGAGCTAGAGCATCGGCTGGAACAGTTTCAGGCTACCCTGATGGAATTGTTTAGTTCATTGATCAAAGGGGATGATGTAATCACTGTGTGGAACAGTTCTACTAACTCTCCAGTGACCGATCGGTTATCTCGCCTGTTGAAATGGACCCAGGGGCAAGAAACCTTTACACATCTACCACCTATGCCCGATTCCTCAATCCGGCAGCGAATAAACCGTCTAGTAGAAGATTGGTTCCCTGATGTCCTCAAGAATCCTCAAGCATTAGCTCTTCAACTCTGGAATGACGCGCTGATTCAACGTAGAGCCTTGCAGAAAGCAATCACTGATTTTGCTCCAGGTTCGTTCAGTGAAAGTCAACTCGAAGAAATTTGGAGTTGGAACGTACGTTGTTACCAGCGGCGTCAGGTCATCGTCGGAGAACGAGTCGAAGAAGATGGAGAAACACAGGAAGGTTGGCTAGAAAATCAGAGTCTCAGCGATGAATTGCCAACCCTAGATGAAGAAGATGACACCCTACTGTTGCTGCTTTACCAGCTGACTACGGGACCACTCCGTGGTCGGAAGAATAAATTACTGCAGTATCATCATTTACTAGTGGATGAGGTCCAGGATTTCAGTATTCCAGAGCTTCAGTTATTACTCTCCATGACGCCTCCAGAGCGTAGAAGCGTAACGTTGGCTGGAGATATGGATCAACGTATTTTGGCAGGAAATCGCTACCAGGACTGGAATACCATGTTACCGGCCCTGAGTGTGGAAGTTACTGCAATGGAACCGCTAACGATTGGCTACCGGTCTACCTATGAAATTATGGAGGTTGCAAGGCATGTCATTGGTCACCTAAGCGTAAATACAGTATGGGAAGCCACAAGACATGGTGCACCTGTGGAACGGTTTGGCTTTCAGCATCCAGGAGTACTGATTGCGTTTCTAGTGGATAGTCTCGGCAGTTTACTGAGGAGAGAGCCTTCTGCGAGTGTGGTCGTACTTACTCGAGAGTTACCAGAGGCTAGGAAAATTGCAGAGCAGTTAGAACGAGCCGAGATACCAGGATTACGATTGGTTGCTGATCAGGATTTTTCTTTCAGGGCCGGAGTTGAAGTGACTGATATTTCACAAACCAAGGGGCTTGAATTTGACTATGTTCTCTTAGTTGATGCAGATGCTTCCACTTATGGCCCAGATGATCTATCTCGGCACTTGCTCTACGTCGGTATCACTCGTGCTGCTCATCAACTGTGGCTGCTTCATTGCGGTAATCCATCTTCCCTTCTTCCAGACACCCTCCGCTGAAGTATGTGATCGCCCTTCCAGCAAGCGAGAAAACAGTGGAATCTCCCGGGGTAATTTGGAGTCGGGTAGTGGTAAGAAGACTTCTGCGTTGCGCTCCGTGACATCTCCCTCCAGCAAGCCATTTTTATCATTTACATTGAGCGGAGGAGATGTCGCATAACTTAGAAGTAGCTTTCCTTCGAGCGACTTGAGATTGGGATGATAGATTCGTAGGCGTTCTTTGTACTCGCGAGTCTGAATCAAGTAGTAGGCGATACGCGACCAAACTGGCAGAGCACCGCTGGAACCTGTCAGGCGGAACCGATTTGCAGTTGCTTCGGCTTCCCCAGGTCGATCTGAGCCAACATAGACGGCGATTGTGTGACCTCCCTGGGTTTGCATTCCCTGTCGTGTTGGAACTGGCAAATGACCAACAAAGGTCGCATTTGAATAATTGTTGGCAGTTCCTGTTTTCCCCAGTGCAGGGATTTGTACTTTCACCTGTTTTCCATCTTCACGCACATACTCTGTTTGTAGAAAGCGTTTTGCTCTTCGGCCTGTTCCATACTCAACTACTGAACGCATAATTTCTTGCAAAGCCCGATTGACACCGGGATCAAGAATGGTACGAGATTGATGATTCGCTTCGTAAATAGTTCTACCCCCAGTATCCTCAATCCGTCGAATCAATGACCAATGTTTTTTGGGTGATGTGGAATCTCCAAAAACTTGACCTGTGGCCAGCGACTGATAGAGCATTGCCAGATCTTGTAGCGTTACGTCATTCGCACCAAGCGGAAACGAAAGCACTGGCTGAAGTGGGCTCTCGACACCTAGGAGGGTTGCTACTTCCACAATTGTCTGTAGGGAAAGCAGCATCCTGAAGTCATGATTCCAATAAAGACGTGCCGTTGAATAGGGCTTCTGGCGCAATAAATCCTGCTGACGTTGTTGCATCAAGTCTTCAAGTCCTTGAAAAATCGTGGAACGGATCTTTCCGTGCAACCAAATGTTAGCTGGTGAAAAGAAGCGCTCTCGCTGATTCGAAGTCCAGACCTGATTGTACAAGCGGAAGCGATAGGGAGTTATGGGAACCCAGCCTTTTGTAAGATCACGGGGGTTCTCTGCGTAGGCTAATCGTGGAGGTATGGGGGTGTTATAAGGATCTGTCCGCAGCGCACTTTCATGAACATAAAAATTTTGAATCCACTCTCCTAACACCTGATCATCAGTTTTAAAACTGCCGTTGAGGAAGGCATCTTTTGTTTGTACAAGTTGCTGCCGTAACCGTTCTTGCAACTCCTGAAGGCGCAAAAAGTTATGTTCCAATAACTCTCTTTCGCGGCTTACACGCGCAGAACCCGAACGCAAGCGTGAGCGCACCTCAGCATGCCAGTTCCGACCATGATAAAGATTGCGCAGCGCCTGCTCTTCTTCAGGTGGTTCAAAGGCAGTATTGCGTAAGAGTTCCTGCCGAGCTGCTTCCATCAAGTAGGGCTGCATTCGATACTGAGTATCAATAATTCCATAAGTATCTCGCAGCCGGACAACGTAATCTGCACGACTTTCGTTCTCTTCTCGTGCAAAGCGAGCGAATTCCATTAGTCGTTCGAACTGCTCTAGGTCCAAGTAATCGAGCAGGTGTTCTAGCAAATAGATACTGGCTAGATTCTCTGAAAGGGCACCAGCCCAGACCATCGAACTTTGATTATCTGGTGGATTATGATCGGGCTTGGGAATGTAGACTTCACCCTGCCATTGATAAACCGGATGCTCATTGGACAAGGCCTCCAACGGATTCCAACCCAACTCCATTGCCACCATGTACAGTAACAACTTAAAGGTTGATCCAGGTTGACGATAGGCCTGCATGGCTCGGTTGAATCCACGAGGGTCAAATCCACCTGCAAAAGCCCGAACCTCACCATCTTGCAGAACCATCACGCCACCGTCGAGGGTTGGTTGCTGTTCAATGCTCGCCTGCCAAACAGACCCTGTATTATCACGTTGATGCAAGGCCACTAGAATTGAGCCACCTGTTTTTAGGTTCTTAAGCGCTTGCTGAAAATCTTTTTTTCGAAGTTTGTTGGGTACTTGCGGATTTGTTCGACGGACGAACTCTTCCAATAACAAGCCCCACACTTCTGCCCGATCAGTTCCTACTTGAACCTTTACGCTAGGGTTATCTCCCAGCAACACCTCTTCAATTCGGCCAGTGTAGAAGTTTCCAGATTCAGGTTGTAATGAGGATGGCTCTGGGTTCGTCACTGGAGCAGCATAGCCATTGCGCTGAAATTCTAAGCGAGAGAGATGTCGCCGCAACTCAAACTGCGCAAGATATTGGAGATTGGGATCGAGTGTCGTCTGAATGCGGAGTTCTCCCTTTTCCACCCCCTCAGCACCATAGTCCTGTAAAATGGAGTGAAATGGCTCTTCGTTCATCTGCTGTCGGACCACCTCAATCTGGTGGTTATCTTGATAACGGAACGACCCCTGTCGAAAAGCTACCAAATCCTGAGACGCCTCTAGGAAACGCTCCTCAGAGATGAGCTCCATTTCCAGCATATTGCGTAAGACATAGTCTCGACGCTCCGTTGCTCTCTCGACAATACGCTGTATTTCCTCTGGATTCTGGGTTCGGAAGGGATTGTAGTTTGCCGGCCCCTTAACCGAACCAGCAATGAAGGCGATCTCAGAAAGATTCAGGTCTGAGACGTTTTTGTTGAAATAGTAACGGGCCGCTATCGCTAATCCCTGCCCTGTTCCGTGCACGTGGAATAGATTGGTATAGAATTCAAGAATATCTCTTTTACTGTAGCGAGCTTCCAAACGCAGGGCATCCAGTGTCTCCAGGGCCTTGTTTGCCCAACGCCCCTCTCCATGTTCCGGTCGGTGTTCAAACAAAAGTTCTGAAGTCTGCTGGGTGAGAGTGCTACCTCCCTGAATAACACGCCCTGCAAGCAAGTTGGCCCAAGACGCTCGGAGGATTCCAATAGGGTCGACGCCGATATGCTGGTAAAAAGATTGATCTTCACTGGCAATGATTGTGTCAAAGAATGCTTCTGGAATCACTGTATCCAGGTCAGAATCAATCCGAGTTGGTTGGTTGGCCTGCAGGTAAAGAAGATGAACTTGATCGTAGAAGGCGCCTAATTTCGTGCGTTGATCACGATAGTAGACGGTTGTTTCGGTAAGCAGACGCTGCTGGATCGCATTACGATCAAGATGGGGAGCAGGAGCTAGGAATACAAGATAGCCCAGTACTGCTGTACCAGTCAGCAGTACTAGATTGATCAGCGTGAATAGCCCGAAGCAGGCTTTGGCGACATATCGTGGAACTGACAAGATCTCACATCAGGTAGCAGTAAATTCATTTGCGTGAATCAGGTCACTCTTGGCAGCCATGATGAAATCACTCTCCACCAAGCCATCAATCTTGTGCGTCCAATAGCTCACACGTACTTTGCGGAAGGATAATATCAACTCAGGATGATGGCCTTCTGATTCTGCTAGATTCGCAATTAAATTCGTGAAACGAAGAGCTTCTTGGTAAGAGGGAAAGGCATAATCTTTCTGAAGATGGTGCTCGTTGATCATCTTCCAGTCATTCTGCAATTCTTGGAGTAGCACTTCTAGCACATCTCCTTTAAGCGGGGGAACACCTCCACGGCAAGGCACGTACTGCCTTTGGGACAACTCCATTATTCTCTTCTTCTTGAATTCGCTCGCTGCAAAATAAAGCCCACTGCAAACTATTGAAACACTTGTATTTTGCCTGGGCTAACCAGTATTTCGCAAATCAATTCCCCTGCACTCAGAAATATGACAACTCCTGAATCTCAATATGTGTTGTGCTGTGAACGAGAACTCCGTGTAGAAGTTTGGAATCCTGCTGCAAGTGAAACTCTGGTCCTTTGGCACGGATTGACACGCACAGGAAGAGACTTTCGTACACTGACAACCCATCTCTCCACACTATCGCCTGCTAATTCCTGATACTCTTGGACGAGGTCATTCGCTGTGGGCACAAGATCCAATGACGGAATATTCCGTCCCATTCTACATGAAACAGGCAGTTGCCCTATTAGAGCATTTTCAGGTCGAGCGTTGTGGCTGGATCGGGACTTCGATGGGTGGGATCATGGGCATGCTGCTTGGAGCCACCAGTTTGCAGAAGCACTTGGTGGGATTCGTGATCAACGATATCGGTCCGGAGTTAACTACCGGAGCGATTCAGCGGATTGCTAGCTACATTTCCAGGCCCCCAACTTTTAACAATTTTCAGGAACTGAAGCAGTACTTTCAGCAGGTCTACCAGCCTTTTGGGTGGCTCAGTGATCAGGAATGGCAGGAGTTTGCAATTTCCTCAGCTAGGAGGAAAGATGATGGTAGATGGAGCGTTCACTAAGATGTACGTTTATCAGAACCCTTTGCCCAAGCGTCCTAAGGGGGAGATCTGTGGGAGATCTACGAGCAGATTTGTTGTCCAGTGATGATTCTTCGAGGTGAATTTTCCGATATACTGATTCCCAGTGTTGCAGAACAAATGACGACTAAAGGACCAATGGGAAAGTTATTTACCCTCCCTAACTGTGGGCATGCACCCTATCTGAACACTCCCGAACAAATCGGTCTTCTAAAGAAATTCTTGCTGGAGATTTTCCACCAAGCTTCCTAAGCAGCCGCCTGTAACCACTGCGACCAGTCACAAGCTTGCTGGAGATACTCTTTCTCCCCGTCTTCATTGAGGAGTGGTGAAATCTCTTCCCAAACTCGCTTATGATAGTGCTGCAACCAATTCCATTCGTCTTCTGTAAGAAGTTCTTCGCAGACTAGCTTACGCTCAAAGGGGATCAGAGTCAGGGTGTCAAAGCAAAGCCACTCTTTGCCATCTGGATGCTTAGGATGCTGGGCAGCTGGCTGCACGACGTAGAGATTTTCCAAACGAATTCCTCCCCAACCCGTGCGATAGTATCCAGGCTCATTGGAAATAATCATTCCAGACCGAAAGCCAACATCTCCGGCAAATGCCGATATGCGTTGTGGTCCTTCATGCACCCCGAGGAAGGCTCCTACGCCATGACCCGTTCCATGTCCGAAATCAAGTCCTTCATTCCATAACAAAGATCGAGTCACACCATCCAGTACCGCACCATTCGTACCCTCAGGAAAAACCTGGCGAGCAAGTCGAATATGTGCTTGCAACACCCTCGTATAGCATCGTTGCTGCTCAGCATCAGGTTCTCCCCAGATCATCGTACGAGTCGCATCGGTTGTTCCTCCCCCACACTGAATACCAGAGTCGACCAATAGGAATTCGCCATCTGTCAGAATTCTCGTTGCACTCGGATTGCTGTAATGAACAATCGCTGCGTTGGCACCAACTCCAGCAATTGTTTCAAAGCTCAAATCTGCAAAATCTGGTCGTCTCTCATAGTAGCTACGTAGCCATCCAGCATATTGTTGTTCGCTTACCTGTTCACTGTTCTGCTGGGCTTGCTTCAATCTAGCAAGACTCTGAATTTTCCCAACTGCTGCCTGTCGGTGAGCGTAGCGAATACGCTGCAATTCGACTTCATTCTTCAAAGCACGTGGCATGATAACTGGACTTTCTGCTTCCAATACCTGGGCAGATTGATCTTGTAATAACAGCAAGGTGCCCATTGTAACACCCTGCGGGTCCAACCACACACATGCAGAAGCATCCTCTGCTAATTGCTTCAAGGTGAGAGCGTAGTCCTCATATGAATGAAACGTCCAATCCGTTAGTGATTTTAGTTCTGCGCTAGTAGGAAAATGACAAAAGCAGATTGCTTCTGTCTTGGAAATCAGCGCATAGGATTCGAAGACTGGATTACAAGGAACATCTTTTCCTCGCAAATTAGTCAACCAGGCAATCTCATCTAGCTGGGTCAATAATAAATGCGTAGCCTGATGTTTATCTAATTGGTCACGCAATTCAGTCAACTTTTCTAAGGTGGAACGACCCGTCCAAGAAAGTGGCAACAAATTAGGCTCTACCCGTTCAGGTGTCGCAATTGATCCGGTCTGATCAACCAAGTTACCAAGTACTGGTACCAACTCCGACTGGCAACTCACCAACGCCTGTGACCAACGCCTCCAACTCCGTGGGCTAACTGTGAATGGATCTACTCCTAAACGACACCCAGTCGATTGCGCTGCAAGCCATTCCACAACGTCTGGAACTCCGGCGAGCCCTAGCTTTCGGATTTCAAAATGCTCTCCGCTTTGCGCATCTGCTTGAATATGGTAGCGAGAATCCACAAATAGTTGCGATCGTCCTTCCCGCAGAACAATCGCGATACCAGCAGATCCATTGAATCCACTCAATGCTTCCAAACGACGGTAGTGTAAAGGCACGTACTCGTTGAGGTGCTCATCTGTCGTTGGCACTAAATAGCCATCTAATTCAGATTCCTGAATCAACTTCTGTAGCTGAGACAGACGACTAGACATTTGTAAATCTCTTTTGATTTGCGATTAGTTTGTGTTGGCCTTCAAGGCCAACACTTTTTTGGGAAATGTGAGAAACAATCAGAATAGTTTGATCGGTGATTTGACACCTTCGGTAGGATAACGTGGGCGTGGGCGACTAGATGGACGTGTCCCGTATTCTGGCTTCACTCTGAATGGATTGAAGTTCCGGCGTTGGGTATCATCATCTTCCAACACAGAGCGTCGGAGTGAACCGTAATTAAGCGGATAAATCGGTGGATTTCCTGTATTGCTCTCAACCATGCTGTTTACCGAACGGCCCCTACGAACCTCAGCTTGGTATGCTTGATCATAGTAACCACTTTGATAACCAGCACGAGACTTTGTTCGATGCTGCTGAAGTTGTTCATAGTTAATGCTTGGGCTTCGCGGCGCCATTGGCTTTCCACCAGTGATTCTTCGCGCTTCGGCTTCCTGTACTCCAAGATAGAGCAACCCAAAGCACATCCATACAATCCATGGTTTCATAATCCTATCTTTCTTCTTCGATTTTGGTTTACGATAAGAGATGTGCAAATACCAAACAAATATTTTACCATCTTCTTCTATCGAAGATCTTTAGGTTAGACTACGAATCAAATCAATAGCCCATTCTTCTTCCTGATAAGCAGAAGAATCTGCAGCCACACCACCTTGTGAAATCAGAATTTCAGGGGCTTGGTCCAATGGCGGCTGTGTGGGCTTAGCACGCTTTATTGCTGTACGAGGAACTATCATCTGGACTTCTTCTTCACGCAGCGCCTGAATCATCTCACGCATCTTATAACTGCGCATCAACTGCCCTAGTATGCGTTTGGTGTAAAGATCTAGAAGATTGGGTCCCTCACGATGGAAAAGAGCAAACCATTGTAACGGCTCTTGAGTGTGGATCATCGCTGTACCATTGAAAAGCGGAAGAAAAGTCGCTGGCACCTCATCATTCCAAGCAAGCAATGTACAGTCGCCAAAAGCCTGTTCCGGCGTTGCATGGTCATCTAAGAGCGTTTGAAGCAACTGCGGCGCAATATTGGGATAGGGCGTCAACAGGTTTCGCAGATGATCTCGGCGATTTCCTTGTTGCCAAGCTTCTACACAATGCGCCTCACACTCTCCCTCAACGTGGCAGATTGGGCAAACAAGATCTATTCGACTAGCGATCTGAAGTTGATTGATCATTTTGACAGTGGTTCTGCTTCCAGCAGGTAGGTTTTGGCTCCAGTGATCCGAACTGGCACTAATTCTCCTGGTTCAGCGGCACAGTTTGCAATCGCGACCGAGTGGTAACCTCGACTCCTTCCGTTGAGTCGATTTGGGTCCTTCAAATAAGGGCCTTCGACCAAAACCTCCTGCGAACTACCGATCAAAGCCTTGTTTTTGACTTTTACAATCGGCTCTTGTAACTCCAATAGCCGGCTCAATCTCTCGATCTTGACATCTTCTGGCAACTGTCCTGAATATGCCGCCGCAGGTGTATCTGGCCGTGGAGAGTACTTAAATGCAAAGATCTGGTCATAATGGACGGTTTGGATCGCTTGCAAAGTCTGTTCGAAATCCTCTTCTGTTTCACCAGGAAAGCCAACAATCATATCGGTTGATAACGTTCCTTGTGGTACATAACGGCGATACAAGGCTACTTTTTCCAGATATTTTTCCAAGGTATACCAGCGACGCATTCGACGTAACACACGATCTGAACCTGACTGCAGAGGTAGGTGGAGTTGTTCACATAGACTTGGTAACTCAGCAAATTCTTCCGCAAGTTCTTCTCGAAAATCTTTAGGATGTGGTGATGTAAATCTTATGCGTTGCAATCCTTCAATCTTGTCCATTCGCCGTAGCAATTCGACAAAGTCGACACCATTTGCCTTGTACGAATTGACGTTCTGCCCAAGTAAACAAATTTCACGAACTCCCTGGGCAACCAGATTCCTAGCTTCCTGCAAAATATTTTCTGGTTCCCGACTCACTTCCAAACCCCGTGTCATAGGGACAATACAAAAAGAGCAAAAATTATTACACCCTTTGGTGATCGCAAGATGAGCCTTCAGGTTAGCTCCTTTTGATAAAGAAACTTCCTCTGGGATAAAATTTCTGACTTTTTGACGAGGAGCTACACGATTTGTCCTTGCGATACGCTCTCCCTGAGCAACTTCTGCTAAGAGTTCAGGTAGTTCAAATAAATTATCTGTACCAAAGACCAAATCAACACTGCGTTCTCTTGCAAGAATTTGCTGACCTTCCTGTTGAGCAACACACCCACCAACTCCAATTTTCAGCTTAGGATTAGCTTGCTTTAGTTTCCGCAGCCTGCCTAGCAGGCTATAAACTTTTTGTTCTGCCTTGTCTCGAACAGAGCAGGTATTCAGCAGAATCAAGTCAGCTTCTCCAGCCTCATCTGTGTACTGGTAATTTTCCTGATTCAAGATTTCAAGCATCTTGTCGCTATCGTACTCGTTCATCTGACAACCAAAGGTGGCTATGTGCACCTTACGTTGAGGCAAAGTCGATTTCATGAAGTAGTCAAATTGGTTAAGTATTAGTCTATTTCAACAGACTGTAACGGACTTAGATCCATTTCTGCGGCACAGATAGAGCATGCGACAGCCTGCAGATCCTGAGGATATTCCACATAATGATACTTACCATTATTTATCCATAGTGTCTCCTCGAGTTGTAAGCCGTGGGCTGTTGGACGGACAAACTCATACCATTCTGTGCGATACAAGTTCTGCAAGCTTTTCAGCACAAAGTATTGGCCACTCTCATCCCTGAATCCACGATCAGGCTGAGCCATTACTTTCGACTCAGTACGTTCTAAGATCGCTCTAAAGTCGAATTTACCCCATAAGAAATGAACTGAAGGCGTAACAGGATCGCGATCAACTTGAAAAACAAAATAGTTTTGACGTCGGAATGTATAAGAATTCAATGTAGCCTCTTTTACTCAGTACTAGTGGACTTAAATTTGATTAAATTGACCTAATGGATCTCTTTTTTGCAAGAAAAACTTTAGTCTACAAGCCGAATTACAGCGAAAAACTCTTTTTCTTTTGTGTCATTTATCTTGCAAGAAATCAGGTATATAGGAATTATTTTTTTGATTAATTCATTCACAGAAATGCTCTCTTTAAAGAGACAATGACGCTTCGCTCACTGCAATTCCTCATTCTGCTAGTAATCTTTTGCTGGGGCTCTCCACTACCCAGTTTCGGAGAATCCTCGGACCAGATTAGCACAGACAAAGGAAAACCTTCGCTCCAGGCGATTGCAGATCAAAAATACTACGACATTCCCATCAAGCTCAATAAGCGAGTGCAACAGATGCTACGCTACTACACTGAGCGTAAGCATTCCATTCTTAACCGTGGACTTGCTCGTTCTGGGCGATACATGGATATGTTCCGCAGAGAACTACGAGCTTGGGGCCTTCCACAGGACTTGGTTTTCGTTGTGGCAGTGGAAAGTAACTTCAATGAACGTTCTGTCTCAGTCAAGCAAGCAGTCGGACTCTGGCAGTTCATGTCAACCACAGCACAGCAATATCAGCTTAGGGTGGATCCTTGGATTGATCAACGCAGAGATCCACTCAAAGCGACACGCGCTGCCGCACAGCACTTCAAATACCTTTACGAAATTTTTGGTGATTGGGAACTTGTGCTGGCAGCCTATAACGCTGGTGAAGGAAGAGTCCAGCGTGCGGTTAAACGAGCCAAGCAGCGAAAAAAACCAACTGACTTCTGGTCGCTATCTTTACCTCGGGAAACGCGGAGCTACGTTCCAGCAATCATGGCTACCGCAATCATCTATAAGAACTTAGATTATTTCGAAATCACTGGTGTTACACTAGAACCTCCAATGGAACAGTCACAGTTCCAAGTACCTGTCGACTTTTCCTTCCAAGAAGTTGCTCAACGTGTGGGAATGCCGCTAGACGAATTACTCACCTACAATATGGCATATCTCCGGGAGATGCCGCCCATTGATCAGAAACATTACACTATCTACCTTCCACAGAAATATCAGCCTGCACTATGGCAATCTCTTCGCCAGTATGGTGAGCCTTCTTCCCACTGGCTCCAGCACTACAATAGCATGCTGCAAGACACTCCAGAGAACCTACAGACTCTTGAGCGCCATGGCGATTTGAAATATGTACGTGTGCAGCGAGGAGAGAATCTATCGACAATTTCGCGCAAGTACAACACAACCATCACAAGGCTACTGCGCTGGAACCGAATCCCTAAAAACCAGCTTCTGCAAGTTGGACAACGCCTCAAGATGTATGTTGTCAATCGTAAGGTCTTGGAGGAAGTACGAGAAAAAAATCAAAACTTGGAAGAGCGCATCCGTGGGACACAGTTTGTCATCCGGGTTCCCAAAGGAGCAACTCTCTCTGAACTGGCAGAGCGATACCACACAAACATCAAAGAGCTAATGACGATCAATCGCTTACGCTCACCAATGGATCTGCAAGCTGGCCAGTCACTAAAAATTTATCCTCGCCCCAAAACGATTCAAGTTCCCCAAGGAGCAACACTGTCTAACTTAGCACAACGCTATGATGTTTCTATGAAAGAGTTGATAGGTTGGAATAATCTCGCTGCTCCTAATGCTTTGCAGGCGAACCAAACACTAATCATTGCTCCACCACCCGAACCAACCTCTCAACAATTGGTTCAGGCAAAACAGGTCAGAATAAGGGTTCCCCAAGGAGCAACACTGTCTGAACTGGCAGAACGCTATAATGTGACCGTCAGTAAATTGATGGAATGGAACAATCTGAAAAGTTCTGATTCACTACTTGCAGGACAACAACTCACCGTATTTAGAGAGATCACACAAAACAACAAAGCAACCCACAGAATTATCCAGGTGCGTACGGGTGATACTCTCTGGGAAATTGCTAGAGAACACAGCACTTCTGTTGAGCAACTCTTGGTTCTTAATGATCTTGAAGGAAACGAGCCATTACGACTTAACCAAAAGTTAAAGGTACCCGTCCGACCAGATATTTGAGCAACATACCCGTAATCCTTCCTTTTCTGTCTCATTCGAAATCCCCTATGAAAATCAGTCACCAGGACAAGAAAGATCTACTGATTGAGGCTCTATCTTACATTCAGCGCTTCCGTAACCAGATCATTGTCATCAAGTACGGAGGAGCCGCAATGATCAAGGAAGCCCTGAAAACCAGCTTTGCCCAAGACATTGTGCTGTTACAATCCTTAGGAATGAGACCAGTCGTTGTCCATGGTGGTGGTCCAGAAGTATCGAAGGTGATCAAGAGCCTAGGCCAGGAAGTGACCTTCGTTGATGGGCTGAGAGTAACAACCGCAGAGAATTTGAAGGTTGCTGAAATGGTGCTCTCAGGAAACCTCAATAAGGAGATTATCGCTCATTTACAGACTTTTGGGGGAAAGGCAGTAGGACTTAGCGGGAAGGATGGAAATCTTATTCAAGCTGACAAGAAAAAGCACGCCAGTGGCATCGACCTTGGCTATGTAGGTACTATCAGACAGATCAATCCCGAACTACTGCATCTACTGATTCGAGAGCAATTCATTCCAGTTGTCTCGCCAATAGGGATGGGGAGTAGTGGTGAGACCTACAACATCAATGCCGATACTGTNGCGGCTGCAATTGCAGTTGCGTTAGAAGCACGCAAGGTGATTTTCATGACTGATGTTGATGGGGTGTTATCAGATGGAAAAGAGTTTATTTCCTATCTGGATACGGCTACTGCGGAGAACTTGATCGCCAACAAGGTGATTTCAGGTGGGATGGTCCCAAAAATTCAGGCTGCGTTGGATTGCGTTAAAGCCAGCGTTCGTTCAGCTCACATCATTAACGGAACAGATCCGCACTCTGTGATTGCTGAACTATTTACTGATCNAGGGATTGGAACGCAGATAGTGAGGGTTGAAGGAGAGGCTTAAATTTCATCAGTTTCAGATTTAGAGGCGTCAGCTGTTTTTGGAATAATAGCTAGATTTTCATAAGGTTCCCAATTTTCGCTGATAATTCGAAAATCCTGTACGTCTGCTTGAAACTCTAAATATAATGTTTTCCAACCTAAATCACTAAAATCTGAAGAGCTATATTTTTGGAGAAAATGAACAAAGTAAGTATCTTTACTATATAGGAAGGTTAGATTCGAAGCTTGTATTTCCCGACTTTTATTACGCAGATTAATTCTCTTCTTATAGTGTAGCCATCTCTTCTTATCGAAATTTTCGTTTGTAAACCTACTTGAATAGTAATTTATATAGTCTTCCACATTTGGATTTTCCCAAGCATCTATCCAGGTGACAACAAAATTTTTCAGCCTCTCTATTTCAGCTAGATGCTGATGTTTCTCCAATTTTTCTACTGATTCATCAATCAGAATCAAAGTGTTTGGCAGTTGTATATACTGTGCAATCTCTAAAAAATTTTCATTACTGACTGAAACACATCCCTCTGTTGGAATAGGTTGATCGCCCTCTGTACCATGCAACCAAATTCCATAGCCTGTCTTGTCGTGGAAGAGACGATCTATCAAGTTTGGGTAGTTTAGTGGGAATGCTCCTGCACCATAGGGTTTTGCTTCCTTAACACCATACATTCCTATCAAATCTTTCTCTGACCAAACGTCCGTAAACCAGTAAATCCCTGTTGGTGTCTTCAGATCTCCTTCTTTGAACTTGTCACCTGGCACTTTTCCCGTTGTACACGGGTATGCAGCGATCATCTCCAACTTCGGATAGCCTCGATAGACTGCGATTTGGCANTCTTTTTTATCAACCAGTAAAAATGTAAGGTCTGGATTTTCGGAAAGGAGAAGATTGCGGGGTAGAGCGAGCGCTAAGCTTGTTATTGAAATAAAGAACAAAAGCGCAGGGATTGCCAAGAGATGGCGAGGAGNCAACATGTACTCGTCCTGACGGAATGAAGCTTAACTTTGATCAANCGCATCATGCTTCTGNTGCAGCTTCCGTACCCAGTAGAAGCCACCAATCAGCATGGCTACTGGCAGTACAGTCAAGAAAGCTGTCGTCAGGTAAAATGCGGCTCTCGTATTCTCTGAGGAAGAGAAACAAACCGCACAGGCTTGTACGTCGAAATTCAGGAATAAACTAGCCAGGCCAGTAATCGCAATAGCAGGANCGGCTTTCACAATCCTCAAAGCAAGTAGACAAGTGTATATAAAACTGGCCAAACTCCAACCACAAAATACCAAAAGATTTGGGCTGCACGAAGGTTGTCGATTGTCAGTTGCTGGGAGGTAGAGTTGAGCCTTCTCAAACAAACAAGTAAAGCGAGCAGCCCTCCAATCACATGCAGCCCGTGAGCTCCGATGATCAGATAGAAGACACCTCCATAGGTACTNGAAGTAATGGTCAGCCCAAAACTAATCAACTGGATCCACTCGTATCCCTGCACACTGACAAAGACTGTTCCCAGAGCAATCGTCAAAACAAGCAACTGCTTAGACTGTGATGCTTGCGAAGGGAATACCTTTACAGACCGATGCAGACAGAAGGCGCTCGCCAAGAGAGTCAAAGAGTTCAATGCTGTTGCGAACACTGGAAGCCGAGGCTGACCCCATGGAGGCCACTCTTCGGCGCCAGAGCGGATAATCATATAGGCGCTGATCAGTGCTGCAAAGAACATCACTTCTGTCATGATCAGAATGACAGTCGCAAAAATGCTGCTTGAAACCAGTTGTCTACGCTCAGCATTCGAATTTGCTGGAATCTCAGGAGCTACGAGTAAAATCATGAATTACCGAAGTTGGCCATCGACATACCTTTGTTGCTCCGCACAGGTATTGTTGGAGATACAGTCTTGCCAGTTCTGGCCATCAGCCTTCATCACATCACCGGCAACACCAAAAAAGAATACTCCGAGTAAAACAGTAGAAATTAGCAGTAGGAACCAGACGTATTTCTTCTCAAAGTTGAGATGCATGAAGTAAGCAGCGACATAATAGGTCTTTACAAGTGCAATTCCGAAAGCAGTCAATAGCGTGAGCCACGGAATTCCTAGCTCTGGCCCAATGATACTGACCACCAAGAGTACTAAGAGAAGTGCCCAAATCTTTACATAATTTGGATGTGCGTGTGCTCCAGCCATATTCACTTTGCGATGTAGAGGAGTGGGAAAAGGAAAATCCAGACAATATCGACAAAATGCCAATACAGCCCAATCAATTCAACCCTGTGTGGATTGAAGCCTTTCCTGAGATCAAAGGAGATCAAAGCCATAATGACCATACCTCCGATCACATGCAGAGCATGTAGTCCTGTTGCCGTATAGTAGAAAGACCAGTAAGTATTGGTCAAAGGAGTCTTCAGCAGTTCTGGATCATCAGTGAAGAGTTTTGAGGAATATTCGTAATATTTGACCAGCAAGAAGACGAGGCCCCCACCAATTGTGTACCAGATAAATTTAAATGCTCGGTCAAAATCCTTCTTCTCTGCAGCGTCGTGTGCTAATACGATGAAAAGGCTGGANGTCAGCAGGACGAATGTATTGAACGCACCTGCTGGAACTTTCGTAAAAACAGCTTCTCCGCCCCACCAAGGATTGTTTAGGCGGTACAGAATATAGCAAGCAATCAATCCACCAAAGATGAAAATTTCTGAGGCTAGTAGCCACCATACTGCGAGTCGTCCAGTTGGGATTCCAGTTGCTGAACGGCTGGTTGCTAAAGGTCCTTGCATAGACATAACGATTTCTCAGAAAGTCATTCAGGGAAGAAACAAAGTTNTCCCTTGTTCATAATCAGTTGCGATCAGGCATATTTTGAGGCCAGTAGTCTTCCTTATTACCAGGAACACTGTANTCATAGGGGCCACGGTACACGGTAGGAAGTTCTGCAAAGTTGCCGTGGGGGGGAGGCGATGGAACTGTCCATTCTAGTGTGTTAGATTTCCAAGGGTTCGCTGGAGCCTTCTCTCCTTTGAACATGCTGACGAAAAAATTGTATGCGAAGACAAATTGAAACAACAGCATTGTCACCATGGAAACCGTTGCAAAGACACGGATTCCTTGTAGATCGGCTGTAGCCAAGTCTGGAAAGTGCTGAAAATTATAAATTCGTCGGTGCTGTCCAGCCATTCCAACTAGGAAGAGAGGTAAGAATATACCATTGAACGGAATGATTGTACCCCAGAAGTGGATCTTACCTAACGTTTCATCCATCATTCTTCCAAACATCTTTGGATACCAGAAGTACAAGCCTGCGAACATCCCAATGATCGCAATGGGGAAAAAGGTATAGTGGAAGTGTGCGACTACGAAATAACTGTCATGAAAATAGATATCCAAGGCACTAGAGCCAAGGTAGATTCCTGTGACACCACCAAGCAGAAAGGTAATTAAAAAACCCAGTGCCCACAGCATCGGGGTTCGGAATTCAATTGACCCTCCATAAAGCGTAGCTATGTAACTGAATAAAATTTCGGCGATGGGAATTGAAATCAGCAGGGTTGTAACGAGGAAGATGTTTGCCATGCGAGGGTCAATCCCAGCAATAAACTGGTGATGAGCCCAAACCACAAATGCTAATCCGCCTGTTGCGAAGGTAGTGTAGAGAATTGTCTTGTAACCAAAGAGTTTCTTGCGAGCAAAGGTTGTCATGATCTCAGCAACGATACCTAGGGCTGGAAGTAAGACCACATATACCTCTGGGTGACCAAAGAACCAGAATAAGTGCTGCCAAAGTATTGGATCACCACCCCCAGAAGGAACGAAGAAAGTTGTACCAATTCGCTGGTCCATCAGAAGCATGATCGATCCAGCTATCAATGGACCAACTGAAGCCATGAACATGATCGAAGCCAAGACAATCATCCAGACTACCATGGGAATGTCGGTCATCCGCATTCCTGGCGCACGAGCGTTCATTGAAGTAGTCACAAAGTTGATCCCTCCGATCAGGAAAGCCACAAACTCAAGGGCAACAGCAATTAACCAAAGCGAAGCTCCCCAGTCCGTCAAGTTGTACTCGGCTACTGCTGATAAGGGGGGATAAGAAGTCCAGGCTCCGCCAAATCCTCCACCTTGCACGAAGAAGGACATGAACAGGACTACTACACTGAGTAGAAAGATTTGGTAGGATAAACGATTCAATCTTGGAAAGACCATGTCGTCGCAGCCGATCATCAGTGGAATCAGGATGTTTCCGAAAGCAGCAATGAGTACGGGCATCGCCACCCAGAAAATCATGATTGAACCGTGGTTGGTGATCAGCATGTTGTATTCTCCCGGTCCGACCGTACCGTAGAGGGGAACTTCCATGCCTGGGAAGGCTAACTGCATACGGAAGGCATAAGCGAAATACCCTCCGACAATTGCCATGAACATTCCCGTAAACATGTACTGCAACCCAATGATCTTATGATCAGTGGAGAAGAAGTACTTCATTATGAATCCTTGTTCGTGATGGTCATGTCCGTGAGCAGCATGACTATCATGGGTGACCGTCGTCTGTCCCATACTTTCTCCTAAAACACTATTGGTTTAGAAGCTGCTGAGCAGCTTGTCTGTGAAGGATTCGCTATTTGATGCCGTACTGACGGTCATCTTCTGAAGTCGTTTTTGATAATCACTTTCGTAGGTTCGGTTGCGGATCGACTCCATAGCAGCGTCATAGGACTGCTGATCCTCATGAACTACGATTGTTGCACCCATAATTCCGTGACCATATCCACAAATTTCTGCACATTGAATGTCATATACTCCCGTTTTGTTGGGTTCAAACCAGCCGGTAATCGTACGTCCAGGGATAGTGTCCTGCCGCAGTCGAAAGGCTGGAACAGAGAAGTTATGCAGAACATCACGAGATTCTAGTTCGAAGTGATAGACAGTGTCTTTCTTCACATGCAGGTCATTGACATTAGAGATATCATCTTCGGTACCCAGTTTGCCATCAGGCCCCGAATGGATGAAAAACCAGCTCCATTGCTGCCCCACTACTCGAATCTTATCCTCTGCTTGAGGTAAGGTTTGTTTCACATCTACCCAAACCATTACCGTAAAAACGATAATAACTACGTCAAGTGCGATCACGGAGTAGTGTGGATAGTGCGTCCATTTCTTCTGAGAATGTGGATCACCTGAGATGTAAGCGGCTCGCACACCTTCTTTTCGTCGGAAACGAACCATGAAATAGGTCATCACTGCCAATACCATCACGAACCAAAAACCCACAATTATCGTGATCATATCGAACAGGAAATCTATGTCGCCAGCATACGTTGAAGCACCAGGCACAAAATATTCAATCATTTTAACTCCCTACAGCACATACAAGATAACGGCTATGATGAATAGCGCACACCCCGCAGCCACGAGTCTGAAGGCTTTACTGGCCAACTCGTCGCTATCGAGTTTTTTCATGATATGATCTTCCATCCTACCTCATAGAAATATTCGATCCAACGTCAACACCACACACCAGGCAGGCAAATAAATGATTGATGCGAAAAACACCTTTCTCGCATTCTGCTCATTGCGGTGCAGCCAGAATTGAAGAGTTGGCATCAAGAAACCGACTCCCAAAAGTGTAGCAACAACAAGAAAGAAAGGTCCTGCCTGTTCAAACCAGGATACGGAAGCACTGGCTAGAATCAGTAGGGCGATATGCAGTACCATGTGTATTGCAGTCAAGCGGCCATCTTCATCAATATTGGAGAGCATCCGGAATCCACCTTTACGGTATTCGTCCTGATACATCCAAGCGATGGCGAAAAAATGTGGCATCTGCCACAGGTAAAGTACCGCAAAGATCGGGAGTGCTCCCCAATCTAAAACTCCGGTTGCTGCGCTCCAGCCCATCAGTGGAGGCAGAGCTCCAGTTATGGCACCAACCCAAGTGTTGGCAACCGTTTTTTGCTTCAATGGGGTGTAGAGCAAAAGGTATGTCAGGTGCGTCGCAGCACCCAAAAGTGCCGTGAGCCAGCCAGTGAATGCGAAAAGATAGCTAAAACCAACGATGCTTAGCGTAGCTCCCAATAAGATAGCTTCTTCTTCGCTGACTCGCCCTGTTGGGATCGGACGCTGACAAGTCCTACGCATGCGGCCGTCTTGCTCACGCTCAAACCACTGATTGAGCACATGCGCACCACCACCGATCAGAAGTGTACCAAGAATCAGGTGAAAGATCTTTGCTGGATCGCTGGTAACTCCGGGTAGGTAGTATCCCATCATCGCACTCAATACCACCATACCCAATAAACGTGGCTTGCAGAGGGTCCAGTAGTCACCCAGGCGACTCCGCCAATGATCAATGGGGGAGAGGAAGGTGATTGACTTAGTTCTCATAGAATTCCTAAATGTTTTTCAGAAGTGGGATTACACAAAACCGGTGCACTTCTCGCAAGATAAAAAACCAACTCTTTCTACTTTTCATAGAATCAAATATTCTAATTCTACTTTTTTATTTTTAGCAGCTGTCAACAAATCCTCAATTTTTTGGCGATGCCTAATTTTTATCTGGAACTTCCATCCGCAAGCTGGAGAAATAAAGGAAGCTTTTTTCATAGACAGATTCTCCAAATCATTCTCGATCCTTCATCTTCTGCGGCATCTGTACCGAAACTGATTTACTCTGAGTCAGAAATATGAGGATTATCAAGTAAGCAACAAGGAAAGGTAATCATGAAATTTAAGGTTGTTTCGGCTGATGCGACAGATTCATCACAATCTAGTGACGATTCGAAAGTTCGTATTGAAGGATTGATTGATAGTAGCCCTATTTTTCTGTTCATGAAAGGCACCCCTGAAGCACCACAATGCGGGTTTTCCTATCGTGTCTGTGAGATCCTACGAGGGTGGAAAGTGCCGTTTCACTCCTTCAATGTCTTGGCAGATCCTGATATTCGACAAGGCATCAAAGAGTTCACAAATTGGCCTACTATCCCTCAACTCTATGTAAATCGAGAATTTGTTGGTGGATGTGACATCATAGAGGAACTCTCACAATCCGGTGAACTACGAGAATTGCTGCAAGAAGCATATCCTGAGCAAAACTTTGAGCCTCCTCCTCCTCCCGCCCAAGTTCAGGCCATTTCGCCCACACAAGCCAAGCAAATGCTTGAAGAAAACTCTGAGCTAACGGTACTGGACATTCGTGAGCCTGACGAGCGAGAATATGCCAACCTGGAACGATCTCAAGTACTAGATCACAAGCTCGCTGATGAAATTCTGAACCAATGGGATGCGAACACTCCCCTGCTGCTGATGTGCCATCGCGGTATCCGGAGTATGGAAGCTGCACAATTTTTTATTTCCCGTGGTTTTCAAAAGGTTTTCAATATTGATGGTGGCATTGATCGTTGGTCTGACGAAGTCGATTCCAGTATTCCACGCTACTAAGTATTTTCTGAAAAAAAATGAACTCACCTACAATCGAACTTACACCGAGAGCAGCTGAGGTTTTTCGAGAAGCTTGTTCGGCAGAACAGAAAAGCCTAGCAGAATCTCGTCTGCGCATTGGAGCCAAGCCAGGGGGCTGCTCTGGCTATAAATACGAATTGGAATGGAACGCCTCTAAAGATCAACTGGAGAGTGATCTTCTGCTTGAATCACAGGGGGTCCAAATTTTGGTTGATCAGCTCTGCCTAGAGGAAGTTCTCGGCCCTCTAAAAATTGACTACAGTGACGCCAACCTTGTTGAGCAAGGATTCGTGTTCATTCAGCTCAGCAGCGGACGTCAATGTGGCTGTGGAGAGTCATTCACTCCAGTTCGTGACCTCCCCGCTTATGCCTGATTTTCTCGAACTGATCGCTAGCGGGACCTGCTTTGGTCTCTTTATCTACAAGTGGATCATCATTATTGCCGTTGTCCTAACATGGGTCAGCGCAGATCCCTACAACCCGTTCGTGTCATGGATCAACCGAGTCACTCGACCTTTCTGGTATTGGTGCGAAAGATGGCTACCGCTCACCATGAGGCACTTCAGCGCCTACTTTTCTCTGCTACTGGTAATTTTTGGACAGGCGCTCATTCCAGCGTCTGTCCGTTCGATCAATCTGTTTCTGCAGGAGATAATTGAAGTAGATGCTTTGGCACTTCAGTTTGTTGGGCATCTCATCCAGTCTACTAGTATCATTGCCCAAAGTGTTTTCTTCTTCTTCATGCTGATCTTAGGCTTTTGGTTCTTCCTGACCCTGATCAATCCTGCTTACAATAATCCTATTGTTCAGGTCCTCCATACTTTGGCAGACCCACTGCTCTCTCCACTACAACGTTATCTTCCTCGAATGCGCTTCGACATCTCTCCTCTAGTTGGTGTGGCGCTCTTCTATCTACTCAACGCCTATCTTGTACATCCTATCGCCTTCTACGGTGGGATGCTCTCCCAACCAGTCCAGCTCTGTGTCTACTGACTCTCCAGAAAAATGGTCGCATTTTTGAAAGGATTATAGCAGACGTAAACCCGAACTGACTGAGCTATGAACCTTTCCCAACGCCTGCTTTCTACCCTACTGATCTACCTTGGTATCAATCTCACTTTCTCAGCAGTATTGGGACAAGAAAGTTCGCTCATACAGTGTTCTGTAGAAAAACGTCGTGAATTGCGACTGCAGGGTTTACTAGACGATGTCATTGCCTGGCGTTGTGGTGATTTTCCAAAAGCTCGCATTCTAGCTCACTTGGAGGAATCATCCGTTCTGGAGGGAGATGAGGGAACTAACATCACAATTCAGCTAAACCGCCAACCTGCCTCCTCCGTCCGAATCAGCTTACGTAGCGCGCTGACTGATGAAGTAATTCTGGATGCAGACGAACTAACCTTCACGACAAGTGACTGGAATCAGCCACGCCACATTCCAGTTAGAAGTATTGATGACGATATTGCAGATGGTGATCGTACAGTAACCTTACAGCTTGCTGTAGCTGCCACGGAAGACACTCGCTTCCGACAAGCTGCTCCTGTTGGTCTTGTCCTGCAAAGTTTGGATAACGATGTAGTTGATTGGTCCGTAACTCGCCAGCCTGGTCGACTACAAGAGGGAGGGGTTCCTGTCATATATGAAATTTCCCTACTCAGTCGCCCTATGAATCCCGTCACTTTACGGGTGGACAATAAGCATCCTGATTTCATCCAGGTTGCTCCAGATGAAATTCAAATTACTCCTGACAGTTGGCCAAAACCTCAATTACTTCGGGTTCAAGCAGTTGATGACCCCTTTGATAATCCAGATCGCCCTGTAGAAGTTCTTGCTTCGGTTAAATCAACCACAGATCAAAGCTACATCAAGCTTCCCCCACTTCGCTTACAATTGCTGGTCGAAGATGACGAAAATCCAGGAATTGTGATCGATCCAGAAAGAGGGGTAACAACTGAGGCAGGAGCCCAAGCCAACTTTGACTTGAGATTGCGAAGCCAGCCGCGCAGTCCAGTCCAGTTGAAAATTGAGTCTTCAGACGATACGGAAGGGAAAGTCTCTTCTCAGGAAATACGCTTCACAGCTGCCGACTGGGATCGTACTCAGCAATTAGTCGTAAAGGGACTTGACGATCTTCAGCAGGATGGTGATCAATCCTACGAATTATCAATTACAATAGATTCGACGGATGAGGCCTATCAGAAGCTATCCACCCTCCAAATTCCCTTGATTAACAGCGACGATGACATCGCTGCGTTAGAGTTGGAGAGCAGTTCAGATCAGATCAGCGAAGAGGGTGAGAGTTCTGAGATATCCATTCGACTACTTAGTGAACCAAAGGGAGAAGTAATCGCACAACTCTCTCTGGATAAAGCCGATGAAGCCACACTATTTCCAAACTCACTCACCTTTGACAAAAGTAACTGGAACGTTCGTCAACGGCTGCTGGTCGTTGGCAAAGATGATAATTTGGCAGATGGTGACCAAACTGTGACCATTTTTGTGAGAGTGCTTGGGAACAGCCAAGAGTACGCCGCACTAGCATCCCAACAACTCACCCTAACTAATCGTGATGATGATATCGCAAGTATTCTGATCCGAGCACCCGAACGGCTCAGTACCAGTGAATCTGGAACTAGTGACCACTTTGAAGTGCTATTGCAGAGCAGACCCGAGGCTTCGGTGCGTATTCCTCTGCGTACCTCTCAGCCAAACGAGGTCAGCATCAATCCAGAGGCAATCGTCATCCAACCCGAAAACTGGGACCAACCTCAGCGAGTAACCATCCAAGGTTTAGACGATGAACGATTGGATGGTTCTCAATTTTTCTTGATAAATATTCTACCTGCTGAAAGTAACGATCAGCTCTACCAAGGTTTGGACGCAACAGATTTGGTTGGCACCAATGAAGACAATGACCAACCGGGCATACTAACTTCAACAGGAAACCTACGAGTAAGCGAAAGTTTTGGTGAAGACCAACTACAGGTCCGCCTGAATAGCCGCCCCAATGAAGCAGTGCGTCTCCAGCTCAAGTCATCTGCTTCAGATGAATTCTCTGTGCTACCAGAACAACTGATTTTCACTCCGGAAGACTGGAATTTTGAACAGAGCGTGACTGTTCGTGGCCTACCAGATGAAGTTGTAGAAGCTAGTTCAACCTACCAGCTGTTGGTGTCCGTTACGCAGGGTGAAGAAAACTACAAAGGATTGGACACTGTTGAGGTCATTGTTGCTGTTGAAGACCAGACCCCTGAGCTATCACCAACGATGATCAGAGCTATGAGTGGTCTACAATATGTTGCTCTTGCTGGTCGAATGCAACGTGGTGAGTACTCAGAAACAGGAACAGATTTGAATCTCAGTGGCCAAAGCCAAGGACTGTACTACAATCATCATTGGGCCGCTCACCTAACAGTTGGGGTTGCCCTAGAAAGAGTAGAATTGACGGGGCAGAATCATACCCAGAATCGTAGTGTCGCAATTGAATTAGAAGAATACAGGCTGCAGGCATCCGGAGGCTACGCTTGGTATTTTTCACCCGAATGGAGAATACAACCAGAATTACGCCTCTCCTACAATTTTCTATCTGCTAAACGGACAGAAGAGGACTCCAACCAACGCCTTGAAGAAACATTGGATGGTAGAATTTTTACAGGTCAGCTTGGTTCCAGCCTGCACTATTTGGCAAATGAAACCTTATTTATTGGGGCTGGTATCTACCTTGACCCTAATAAGGTTTCTCTGGGATTCGCTGATGCAAAGGGAAATTATAACATTATCTGGAGCAGTGAGTTCATGGTTGGGCTCCAATTCTGAACAAAACAAACCCCGTCAAACAACCTATTCGCTATATTCACAGATTTCACATACGTCTGTCTGAACACAACAATATCGTGAAAATCCTGCCCTGGCTGACTCCCTTCAAGCAGATCATCTTGTTCTTCGGCAATACCTAGGCAACTTCTCAATATAGCGTATTAATTTGTCAAAAGATTGACTTTGTCAACTTCTCTGGCAAATCCTTTGACACCAGCCATTTTTTCTAACAATTAAAGCCCCCATGGAATATTCGCAAAACGCAAGATTGGTTCTACAGTGCTTGCGACGCCACGGGGAACTGTCCCGCGCAGAAATCTCAAGGATGACAGGTTTGAGCGCACAAACTGCATCTGTGCTCATGAATAAACTATTGAAGGACGAACTGGTTCTAGAAACCCACAAACGCTATGGGTTCATTGGCAAACCCACAACCCAGATCCAACCTAATTCTTAAGGTGCTTACTCTCTGGGGATCAAGTTAGGACGTAAGGATATCACCATTGTATTAGTCGATTTCACAGGAGTCGTGATTGATCGTGTTTTTCTACAGCAAGATCTCTCAAAACCTGAGGCTGAGATGGAACTCATTCTCCAGCAAAGCAACCAATTGTTTTCAAATAATCCAGGAAGTGCTCTTCGACTGGCAAGTATTGGAGTGGCAGCACCGTTTCGGTTGGAAGCATGACATAATGAGTTAGGGCTGGACCAGGAAACATCAGACCGTCTCGCTGCTTGGGCAGGCTTTGATGTTGTTGATGCGCTGGAACAGAGCTTTGGCTGCGATGTATTCATGGAAAATGATGGAACAGCCGCTGCGATAGCAGAGATGCTTTTTGGGGTTGGCAAACGAGTGAATAATTTCGTCTACCTATTCTTAGATGTAGTGATTGGGGGAAGGGTTGTTTGTGATGGAGACATCCTACGAGGAACCAATAGCAACGAAGGAGACTTAGCTCTGATGCGGATTGGTTCTCCAGGCCAGAGCAGCTTGCTGTTAGAGCACGCCTCCTTATTTCTACTGCTCAACAAACTAAGAGCTTATCCGTAAATAAAAGATTGGCTATTTTTACCTTCTTATCGATCCTTGTTGAGAGGATGAGCAGATAACCCGATGAGGAGGAAGATATGTCAAGAAAGAAGACCTAGGAAATTTCGGATGCCTTTTGAGAATTGGTAGAACCCCTGATTTCCAATCCACAGTCTGTTGGATACTGAAGCAGTGGTACTCGCCAGTCGGCTGCCTCGTGAACTCATGCAATATTTTATTCAGCGGATGGAGGTCATACTGGAACAAGAACACCAACTAGATCTGGGTCAGAATCTCCCCAAGTTGCTGGAGGGAGAAAATCGGAGTGATGTTCATGCACTCGTACAGCCATGGTCCCCTACTATCACCGATATGCCACTACTTCTTCAATTCTGCCAAGACAGACTTTCTAAATACTGACTCATCTCTCTACTTTTTGAATTTCATATATTTAATCAAAAAGAATAGGCTGCTACCAAATCATTTTAACAAATCTGCTAGCAGACCACACTAACGACTAACTAGGCCTCTCTTTCCAAAGCTTTGCTCACAAAGCTACTCCCCAACGATAGCGTAGACCTACCCCAAGTATATTAGAACTGGTGTTGTGCACGCCATAAAGGCCATACCCGGCAGAACGATGATGAATCCGGAAAGACAATTCAGCTTCTGGAAGTTGCGGCGGAGCTAAAGTGATATCTAGCGTCAGCAAATTCATAAAGTGTTTGGAGGACCTGCCTTCGGTTCGCTCTTGATCTGGGATCTTGGAAGCGTAAGAGACTCCTTCAGCAAAGCCAATTGTGGTCTTCACATAGCGATCCCATCGAAAGTTCTTCCATCGGAATATTACAGAAGGGCCAATCTCGTTGATCACTTTCGTTTGGCTTTCTCGATAGTTGATGCTCAGGGCAGCTTCCAATTCCGTAACGTAAGGTTCCAAATAATGGAACCACCAAAGCTTCCTTGATATTCGACGTGCCACTTCCACTCCATAAACTAGCTCATCTGTGTTTGGGTACGCCAAATCCAGAGCTTTGGAAGGATCGTGTGAATCCGTATAGTTGATCAAACCGATGTCATCTAAGTTACTTTGAGCTGTCTGTCCCTTGAACAGCAATAGCCCCCAGGCATCTTCAAAGACTTGAGCACAAACTGGTTGGATAGGCAGCAGGAAAAAGCCTAGGCCTCCCACTAGCAAAAGCAGAAGGCGAAGCTTTTGGAAGAAATACATATAGGAAGAGAAATGTCTTCGTAGGTAGGACTTACTCAGGCAAATGGAAGGTTTTCAGTTTTTCTTCGGAGTATTCTTCACGATCGTCATAACACTTTTTTAACGCCTGCTGCGATACAGAAAGCACCTTAAACTCTTCAGATTCCTGATCCAATTTTCCTTCGGTGTCATAGTTATCCATAAACTTCATCAGCCCTCCAGCCCCCTGGAAGTCTTTGAAATACACTTTGAGCCTAAAGAGCAGTAGACAAGCCTTGATGATCTCGACCTTATCAAGTTGTTCAAAAATTGGTTCGAGCCATTCAATGATTTCCTTCAGTGCTGCCTTGGCTTCATCGATTCGACCTGCCTCCGATAGCATTTCAGCTTTCACCATATTCAGTGAGGCCATTTTACGCACGTTGGCATACGGTGTGTCTGCAACCTCCGACAATCGTTTATGGGTCTCCATCGCTAAATCGTAGCTGAGCAATGCCATCTCAAGATCTCGTTCTTCACTCATAAATGCTGCTGGATCTTTTATTTTCTCTAGCAAGCTCTGCATTCGCTCTTCCCATCCTTCCTGGAACTGCTCTACGTTGAAGGGAGCGTTCCGGTTAGACTGTGAGCGAAAATTCTCCAAAATATTGGTAGAGAATCCACAGCTGGTACAACTCGTCACATCCAGCAGATTAAAATCGCAGAAGTCCATAGATCCGGAAGGACTTAGGTACTTTGGAATCCCAAAAATATTCTGCTTGGTAATCATGCTCCTGGCGCGCAAAGACCAAAAATGAACCTTATCATTGCCGCAAGCAAAACAATTGACGATACGCCCAGTCAACGAGGATTTCTTCGGTGTGAGCCGATCATTAACTGTTGAGATCTCGTAACGATCTGGGAAGAGGATCTGAAGAATACCGTGTTGGTCCCCCAGTCTCTGGACGATGTCTACACGAATCGAGACACTTTTCTCATCCCACTTTTCCTGGCGTTGTCCAGTCACCCTGCCTTCAACACGATCGTAGAATTCTTCCTCTGAACCCGACTTGGAAATCTGGATATAAACAGGCATGTTGGGAACCATCGCCCGAGGGTTCCGGAAAGTACAACGGGATTCCGAGAGCGAAGTGAGTCGCACTAGAGAGGCATTCTTACCAGCAGAGATTTTTGCCAATGGTTTGGTTGCTTCCAGCATTGACCGTGCTGTCTTCCATAGCTTCGTAAGAATATTGCTGGTGAAGCCCAACAGACCACCCGCATAGACGAAAAAGGTGATTTCCGTCTCCGACATTTTCCCATCTACAACCATCAACTCCGCAAGATACTTGAGAATAATAAATGATTGCTTAGGATCAATCTTTCGTGCTTCCAGCGATGGTGTCTTACCTTGGCGCACAACAGTCATGATGCCATTCACCTGATCACGATCTTCCAGAAAAGAAATGGCCTCTTTAAGAAATTCGAGCTCTGAGTCATCCACTCGACCATCGGCCACAATCATGCCGGCAATAGCCCGTGCAAACCAAATTTTCTCCTCAATGGACATAGCTTCAGTGTTAGGCAATTCCATGGGATTTCTCTCCTTTCGTGATTACAGAATAAGCATCCATGAGCAGCAAAGCTCACAGCAACCAACAATTTTTCAAGTTGAGCAAGAGTAACCCTATCTTTGGGGAGACGCAAAGAAAAAGCTGTGTAACCTTAGAACTTGTCCGCTTCCTGGGAAGCAAAGGCACTCCAACCTTCTGCCTCTGTCGAAGCACAAATGCGCAGGCCATATTTCGCTAAGGCGGTTGCGAGTGGTTCTTCCTGCTCTGTCAGAAGGCCACTGCAAATCAGGGTTCCACCAGCTGCTGTCAATCTTGCCAAATCTACCACCGCAGATTTTAGTTCCCCTAACAACATATTGCTGATTACCAGTGGCGCCGGTTTGTTAATAATGTTGGCCGTACCAACAACACCCCAAAAATGTTGACCCCGCTGATTCAGTTCAAAATTGTGAAGAGCCTCTGGCAGGACTACCGGATCATTGTCACAAGCTATAATTTTTGAAATTCCGAGACGAGCCGCAGCCAAGCCAAGAATGCCCGACCCTGTACCCACATCAATAAGACTGGTCGGCACCTGAGCTTCCTGCAAAATAACCAGTTCGAGCATCTCCAGTGCCAAGCGAGTAGAGACGTGGGTTCCTGTTCCAAACGCCTGTCCTGGCTCCAGCCAAATTACCTGACGATTCTCAGGCAGGTCCTTTTCGTACCAGACAGGTGCAATCAATAGAGTTCGACCGATTTCTACAGGCTGAAAATGATCATGCCAACCCAAACGCCAATTTTCATTCGGGCAGAGTCGATACTCTACTAACTCTAGTTTTCCAACTGCTTTTGGATACTCGTTACGAAAACGAGAAATCCACTCATCAAGTGCTTGTGGTTCGGTCAGGTAGCATTTCAGTCTTTGTTCGCCAGCAGCTTCTTGAAGAATTTCGCAGCCAGCTACACCCTGCTCAAAGCAAAAGCCTGTCCAGAGATCCGCCAGTTCCTCTGCCACGCTGAATACGCCTTCCTGATAGTTCTCCAGACTAGTCACTCGCGCGTCTTATCAAGATAGACTTTAAAACCATCTTCCAATAGTCCTCGCAAACGTGGATCTTTTTTTTCCTCTGCCAACTTGCATTGCTGACAGCGGCAGTTTACATGATGTGTCTTTTGGAATCGTTTGATACGCACCCGAGTCAGGTCTTTTCCCTCCGTTTGCATCTGACGCAGCACCTTCTCTACTTGTTCTATGACCTTGTGCAGAACAATTTCCTCGTGCTTTGGGAAACCACGTTCTGTGGATTTACGGCCGAACATTTGCCTCTCCTGTTACCAGTCTGGACTGTAAGTGTTGCCAGCTTTGCTCGTAAACTGACAATGTCTGCTCTAGCAATTTATTCGGATCAAAACGTTCCAAAGACTGCTGACGGGCATTCTTACCGAACTCTGCAATGCGTTTCGGACTTTCCAGCATCCACTCCAGAATTTCGGCCAGGGATTCTGTGCTCTTGTCTTTTACGATCCGGCCTGTGACACCATCCTGAATGATCTCAGGTAGAGCTCCGGTAGGAAAAGCAACCACAGGCGTCCCCACAGAAAAAAATTCAACAGCCACACGACAAATCACTTCAGAATCGACAGAACTAACCACGCCAATATCAGTGTGACGCATAATTTCCAGAACATCCTCACGATAACCATACAAGTAGACATTCTGCTTGAGATTCGATTCAGCCAAATCTTGCAAAAGCCCTTGCCATTCTGCCTCTGTCTCATTCGTATCTCGATAGAGCATCAGCAGCACTATGTCTGGAAAACGCTTTCTTAGTGCGGCAAAACTTTTTAAAAGAATCCTTTGCCCCTTGACTGGCCGAATACGCCCGACGATACCAATGACTCGACAATGCCTTGGGATACCCAATCGATCAAGACACTCTAATCGAGATTGTTGAGATTCACTTTCTCCCTGTGAGTCAATCGAACTTGGGTTAACAGGATAATAGATGACCTGCAGACGCTCTGATGGAAGATTGAGGACCTGGCGAAGTTGGGAAGCGATCACCTGCGCAGGTACAATCACGGACTCAATCCAATCCTCATGTAACTTACGATTTAGCCAATGATCACGAAGCGGTCGAGTTGTACCGCGAGTACGAATTAACGCAAAACTTTTCAGCCGTTGCCGAAGCAACACGAGCAGGGGGAATCCCTCGGATCGGTGGGCATTGACAATCTGAATCTGCTGTTCCTCAATCAGGGATTGCAGCCGTTGGTAGGCCCGCCAAAGTTGCCAAGGATTTGAAGAACTAAGTGGGATGTCCGTAATAATTGGCAGGTTCCAATTACGCAGCTTGGTCTCATTCAAAGAATTGGGGAGGGTCAGCACCCAAACTTTATGCCCAGCATTCAGTAATTCTCTTGCGAGAGTAGCTGCATAGGCGGCCTCCGCATTCCACCAGCGAACGTTACTGGTGATCAGGATCCGCATCAAGTCCTAGAAATCGGCATGGCCGGGCACTCGTGGGAAGGGGATCACGTCACGGATGTTCTTCATGCCTGTAACGAATTGAACAATTCGTTCAAAGCCAAGGCCAAAACCGGAGTGAGGCACAGAACCGTAGCGACGCAGATCTAGGTACCAACCATATTCTTCCTCTGGCAAATCTAGCTCACGAAGACGCTTTTGTAGTTGTTCAAGGTTATCTTCACGCTGGGAACCTCCGATGATCTCCCCAATTCTTGGAAACAAGACATCCATTGCTGCCACTGTGCGATCATCTGGATTCTGCTTCATATAGAATGATTTGATGTCACGTGGGTAATCTATCAAAACGACTGGGCAGCCATAGTGCTGTTCTGTCAGATAACGTTCATGTTCTGACTGTAGGTCTGCACCCCATTCTACTGCAAACTCGAAGGGCTGTTCTGATTGCTGGAGGATATCAACCGCTTCCGTATAAGACACCGTCTGGAATTCGGATGAAACGATGTGCTCCAACGTTGCGCAAAGCTCTGGATCATACATCTTCTGCAGGAACGCCAAGTCTTCTGAGTGGCGTTCAAGGCAGCTGCTGAGCAAGAATTTTAGAAAGTCAGCAGCTAGTTGAACCAGATCTGACAATTCACAGAAAGCTACCTCTGGCTCAATCATCCAAAACTCAGCGAGGTGCCGGGATGTGTTGGAATTTTCTGCACGAAACGTTGGCCCAAAGGTGTAGACATCACCAAACGAACACGCAAATGCTTCTACATTCAACTGGCCTGACACTGTCAAGAATACAGGACGGCCAAAGAAGTCAGCGCTGTAGTCGGGCTTGCCCTGAGCGGTTAGGGGTAGTCGTTGATCTAGTGACAGAGTCGTAACTTGAAACAATGCCCCTGCCCCCTCTGTATCGCTGGCAGTGATGATTGGTGTGTGAATGTAAAGAAATCCACGTTCCTGAAAGAAACGATGGACCGCATCAGCGAGTGTATTCCTAATTCTGAAGACAGCACCAAAAGTATTGGTTCGTAGTCGGAGGTGGGCGATTTCGCGCAGGAATTCAAGGGTGTGACCTTTTTTTTGAAGTGGGTAGTCCTCTCCTGGCGACCTCCCGTAGATTCGGATCTGCTGCGCTTGAACTTCAAAGGCTTGTCCCTTGCCAGGAGATTCAACCAGTTGACCAATCACTTCAACCGCTGAGCCAGTTGTTAATTTGGCGATCTCTTCGTAATCGGGCAACTCTGCATCAGCGATGATTTGGATTCCTGACTGTGTTGAGCCATCATTCAAATTGAGGAAAGAAAATTTCTTTGAATTTCGTACTGTTCGTAGCCAACCTCGTAGACAAATCTCCTGACCAACCAAAGCCGAAGATAGTGCTGCCAGACGAGTCCGTTGACTCATAGCATGCCCCGCAGCTTCTTAGACACATCAATCTCAATACTCTCGACCAAGCCCGACAATTCTTTGACATCCATCAGTATGCTCTTGCGATCCGGCATGATCGCATAAAGGTACTTGACGTATTCGGGCAGCATCTTCAAATAGACCTGGTTTCGGTCAAAACGAATTTGCTTACTCAGGAAGAGTTCCAGTTGACCCCTGGACATGTGCTTAAAGACATCAATGAAACCTGTTGAGCAGGTCTCTAACTCCTTACTGACATCTTTTGGATAGAAGTCCGAAAACCGCTTGCGAGAGGTCATGATTCTAGCAAACAGCAGCATCGTGATACAGACCACTGTACCGTTTACCCAATCAATCCCGTACATCCCTACATATCCGAGTAAGAAATAGCATGCACCGATGATCGAACCCGTCAATTGAAGGGCAAGGCGCACTCTTTCCACAGCCAAAAACTTGAAGTTATATTTGCGCTCTTTAACGAAGAACCCGAGGCCGTCTGTGAAACTATCAACTCCCATCACCAACTCTTCTGCTGAAGCCAGTCGATTCTGGAGTTCTGTCTCGAGTTGCTTCTTTTTCTCGGCTGCGCGCGCATTGAGAATTTCCTGGGAGACATAACGCTTCGTGGCCTTCAGTTTCTCGACCAGCACTCCAAGGAATTCGAATGGGTTCTCCGAACTCATCTGGTTTTGCTTGAACTGTGACTTAGCCTGTAGATAGTTGATGACCTCATCATAAAGGCGCAGGCGTTTCTTGCGTGCCTTTTTAGAACCAGTGCGGCCACTGCGAGCCTCATATTCCGCATCTTCTTGGGCTTCAATGACCATTTCCTTGCGAATCAGAAGCGTAAAGATTTCGGAACAGACGTCGCCATGATTTTTGTTCATGTCGAACATCTTGGAGAAAATCTCACATATCACATAACTGGTTCCCGAAAATTTGCGATCACCAATCTCTACGTCCGACTTTTCCATGTTGTAGAAAGACTCCAACAGGTAGTCGAGCATATCTTGTACGTAGCCAACGTAGTCCTCAGTGTTGACACTTTCATTGACGAGAGCCACCCAGCTGAGAGCTGCGAAACGTTGTGTCTGCTCGTTGTCGAGCAGCATCTCAAGGGCATCAATGAAGTAGGGAAGTTTCTTAAGTGTATTCGTACTGGTGTAAACGAAGTCCGAGACCGTGACAGCGGCCGCTTTCGGATCTACCTCTTTCTCGAAGAGAACGACCATTCGGGTCGCTAGATCTTTGGCAAAACTCTCCGGAATCGCATCCTCGTCAGGTCCTCCTGACCCTTCACCTTCTTCATCCAGAAGATCATCATCAAAATCAGTATCTTCTCGCATACTTCCTCATGTTCAGCACATGTATGGAATTGGCTTCATCGCAAAGTTGGCGGTGTCGCTTCCGCTTGCAATTGAACTAAAAAATCTTCGAAGAGCAACGTCTGTTGTTCTTTAGAGCCTAGTCGCCGAACTGTCACAGTTTTTTCTTCGGCCTCTCGTCTTCCTAGTGCTAGTAGTACCGGCACTTTCTGTAGGCTGTGTTCCCGAACTTTGTAGCTAATTTTCTCATTGCGCAAATCAACCTCAGCGCGTAGGCCCGCAGCCAATAGTTGGTTTTGCAAATCCAGTGCATAGTCATTGGCTTCTGTAACGATCGTTGCCAAGACAGCCTGTGTCGGAGCCAGCCACAATGGGAAGCGTCCAGCAAACTGTTCAACCAAAATACCTAGAAACCTCTCAAAGGAACCAAGAATCGCACGGTGCAGCATCACAGGTCGGTAGCGCTGTCCATCTTCTGCGACATAGTTTGCATCAAGGCGTTCTGGCAAAACAAAATCCACTTGCAGAGTTCCACATTGCCAATCACGACCAATTGCATCACGCAACACGAACTCTAGTTTTGGCCCATAGAAGGCGCCTTCTCCTGGATTCAGAGTGTAATCCTGACCAGCAGCTCTTGTTGCCGCTAGCAGCGCTGATTCTGCACGATCCCAAATCTCATCAGAACCAGCACGAACCTCAGGTCGGTCTGAAAATTTTACGTGAAAACTTTCGAAGCCGAAGTCCTGATATATTGTCGAGAGCAACTCAATGAAAGCCTTGGTTTCTCCCTCAATCTGGCTCTCTGTACAGAAGATGTGTGCATCATCCTGAGTGAAAGCACGTACGCGCATCAGTCCGTGTAGCGCTCCATGTGGTTCATAACGATGGCAAGAACCAAACTCGGCAAGACGTAACGGCAGGTCACGGTAGCTCTTGATCCCCTGGCGGAAGATCTGCACATGCCCTGGACAGTTCATAGGTTTGAGAGCCAAAGCGCGTTGATCTTCACTATGTCCCTTGCCACCTTCATCCACTTCGGCAATGAACATATGCTCCCGAAATTTTTCCCAATGACCTGATTTCTCCCAGAGCAATCGATCCACCAATTGCGGGGTCTTGACCTCTACATAGCCTCCTTTTTCCAAGCGCTGACGCATGTACTGCTCACAAATTCTGTACAACGTCCAACCCTTTGGATGCCAGAATACGGAGCCTAGGGCCTCGTCTTGGAAATGAAACAACCCCATCTCACGACCAAGTCGTCGATGATCTCGCCGCTCTGCTTCCTCCAGTTGATGCAGATAGCCATTGAGTTCT
>NYTS01000011.1 GCA_002683655.1 Deltaproteobacteria bacterium | reverse complement strand
ATCTTGGAAAACACAAGAATTCCCATATGAAACTGAGCTGGCTTCCCATGCTTTTACGCTCCCCAGGTGCTCAACCAATTGACTGTTAAAGGTACAATTATCTGCTACCTTAACAGTACACGTTGGATGAACATGATTAATGTTTGATAAAGTGTCATTGTCGCAGGTACGAACTGCTTTCACATCACCACAACTTTCATTCCATTCTCGCGAAGAAGAAGAGTAGGCTTCGACGAACCCATTGTGCGCTACGGTTTTATTGTCGAAAGTACAAGTTGCTGGCGGTTCCTCCACACAGGAATTGAATTTAAAAGTTCCACTTAATTCTCCATCATTACAGGTGCGGGTTTCGGCCACGCTGGAGCACTTGGCATCATAGACCAGAGATTTTGCTGAATACGCAGTGACACTTTTGCCGTTGGGAAGCGACTTGTCGTGGAAGGTACAGGCGAGTTTCGTGTATTCTTCGATCGTATACAGCTCTTCTTCCTTGCAGCTCCCAAAGAGTACCAGGGTTAGCCCTAGGATGAGTCCTGTTTTAATACCTTGTTTTACTTTCATCTTTTCCTCATCAACGACAATAAAGTTATTTGCGACTAATAACCGAACCAATCAATGATTCCAGCGTGATGACTCCGATCTTTGCTGTAAACACTGTAGCCTTTCTTCACCCGGTAGCCGAAGATCAGCATGTACACTTTGTTCTGCTCTACGATTCCTTCATCATCTTCATAAATCACCGTACCCACATTGCCATACTCAGCATACTTCAACCCGAAGAAATATTTTTCTGAAAGATCAAAGTGGAATAGCACCTGCGGACCTCTGACAGTAATCGGATTGGACATGTCGAGTTCCTGGACCACTCCATTGCCTTCCTTTGTGAAGCCAAAATTTCCATTGCCAAAGCCCAGCATGTACTGTGGATGTACATCAACAAATCCAAAATCAAAGGCGTAACCCAAACTGAAGTTCAGAGTCAATCGATTATAATCAATTGTGACCGTTTCTGCCGTCGCAGGAAAAGACTGACTTCCATCCATCTGGTAATAACTTAGGCCAACGCTCTGGGTGAAGTTCCAAGATCCCCTACGATGCCATAAGGTTAATTCTAAAGCTTCCCCTTCCAGATCAATCTTTCGCTCTGAATCAACATATTGACCATCAGTAGGTCCATAGCCGAGGAATCTGCGTACATCCTCCTGGGGTAAGATTCGAGCTGTTTTTGAGCCAGCTAACGAGATTGCGTGGGCGCTATTTCCAGAGAGCAGAAGACCGATGAGGGTCAGGGTCAGTAAGCTAAAGCGCACAGAAGACCATCGAGACCGTTTTCTGGCCGAATTAACTCTTGTATAGCTCGGGAATTTATACAGATTAGACATTGCTCAGTACGAAAAAAGAAATTCTGTCCTGAACGAACTTCCATTTTCGTCAGTTCCCAAAGTGGGAATTTTGCCTCGGCAACGTCTTCATGACGTAGGCAGGATGATCAGATGATTCAAAAAAACTCGGCCAGTCAAATTTGGTATCTCGCCAAATTAAGCGGCTTTTTCACTAGTATCGGCAGAATCTCTATTTGCTTNAGAGNNATTTCGTGCAATGCAATTCTTTTTCCCCNTTACANNTTCNGANGTCTTTATATTCCTGAAGAAANAATNATTCTTGNNGNGCAGTGNCCANANCCAGNACTTCTCACTNTNATACCAAGTTTTCCGAGTGAATTAACTGGTNTTTNACNNAGNTCAACAGATCCTGAAATTATTCATATCTGCTCNGTNAACAATTTTATGCAGAAATAGATATTTTTNNGTCAAATCTGAAGAAGTTTTTTTTTCAATTTTATACAATTTNCTAGACAAGCTTGGTAGGGGGAGCAGCGGTGGTGGGACTAGTGAGGGAGATAGCNGAGCAACATCCCCAAGACCAGAAAGGATGTTTGGGTGTCTCGAACAGTGTTTGATCAACTAACCGGCATAATTGCTTGGTAGGTTNTAGAAGTGAAAACTAAATCTCTCCTCGCAGACTACGCAACGTATCCAGCAAGAGTCGTCCTGCTTGAACATCATGGGTCCGTAGGATATCGACGCCAAGCCAAGCTGCAATTGCAGACAGAGCTACTCCTGGGATTAGACGCTCTTCTATTGACAAGGTTCTTCCGGGGGATACTCCAGCCAGGAAGGACTTGCGGGAAGGTCCCAGCAACAAAGGGAAACCAAGCGCTTTCAATTCCGGCAAGCGACGCACGATCTCAAAGCTGTAGCGAGTCTCGGCGCTGATGAAGAATCCCAATCCCGGGTCCAGAATGATCTGCTCTTCCTTGATTCCATGATCCGTGGCCCAACGGACTCTTTCCTCAAAAAAGGCCTTCACGGTCGAAATCACGTCGTCGTAGTGCTGGACTGCTCGGGTCGTCCGGCCATCAGCTTCCTTGGCATGCATCAAGATGACANGAACCCCAGCCTCGGCAACGACTTCAGCCATTGCGGGATCTCGACGCAGTGCGGTCACATCGTTGACTACCTTTGCCCCCATGGAGAGGCATCTGCGGGCTACCTCAGCTTTCCAGGTGTCGATGGAGATGGTCAACTCCGGATGATCTGCTCGGATCACTTCCAACACCGAAAGCACACGCAAGAGTTCTTCTTCCAGAGACACTTCCACGCTACCTGGACCTGTGGATTCCCCGCCCAGATCCAGCCAATCAGTTCCTGCCTCGACAATGTGCTGGGCCTGCAAACGGGCTGCTTCGACTTTCAGGAACTTTCCCCCATCCGAGAAAGAATCTGGAGTGACGTTGAGCACTCCCAGCAAGAGGGGGAAAGAAGGCTTCATGCTACTTCTGGATTCAGCAGGGCCACCAGGAATTGTGTAGTTTCCCTTAAGAGCAGCGCTGGTCTAAGTTTACTGGAAGATAGGTCAGAGAAAGGAAAGTGAATCAACACGACTGAAAAATTCGATAACGACTACCTGGCAACGGTTCTATCCATCGAATGGTGCCATCTTTTTCTAGAGTAGCTTCCAAGGTTGTCAACATAGCATCCCGTAAAATTAGCTTTGTGTTGTGGAGAAGACTTTTTCACNTCATCCAATGAAATCAACATTCAGTANCAAACTGTGCATAAGAGAGGTAGCGCTTTGCAACCTCGATAACAATCATCATCTCANACANAGCAGTATAGAAAAGAACTAACAAAATCGACAGGATCAGTCAATTGATGAGANCTGTCTCACTAGTCAATTTGGTTGCGAGTGGAAATAGGAGAAATCAAGTGAGGGAGCGAATGAGAGTAGGAGTGCTGACGCGAGCAAAAGGATCTGCCTACGTCAGCCCCAATCAGGAAGAGAAATCAGTCGAAACGACCGAGGCCAATCTTACGGAAGGGATCTGTTCGATANCGGACGACCTTAAACGCAGCATCCCCTGGCAAAATTTCCTCACCTTTCGCCGGTTCCAACAGCGCCCAGGACTCACTCTGCTTGCTGCGGAAGATCTCTAAGGTACCAACCAACTTACCATAGTCTTCGCTATGGGTCGTGATGCGGCTGGACTTCCCTCCACCGTGAGCCACAATTTCTGGTGGACTTGAGCGCTGATCGCGTCGGAAAACTGCAAAACGATCCAGTTCCTCTGCACCCTGATCCATCCCGACATTCAGCTTGGCAACTTTACGTCTCTCGTAGGTCTCAACAAGAAAGGCCTTCAGTGGAAGAGCAGCCTGTAGCTTGGGCCTCAGGTTCAGGCGCATATCTTCCAACTCCGATTGCTGATACGGAAAAGTTTCCTCTGCAAGTTTTNTGGTTGGTGACAACTGGTATAGGTGCATGGTGACGACCGCACTCCAATCATCATCGTCGTGGGAGAATGTAGCTGNTGACGTATCGAGCATCACCAGATACTTGACCCTTAGCGCTTCTCCAAGTTTGATAGCATCGTCTTCACGTGTGATATCCAACATTCGATATTCGTTGGAATCCAGCACTTGTCTCATGCGTTCTTCAGGAAATACTTGCAGGTTGCCAGCATCTTCCATCATCGACTTGATGAAGGTCACACTATTGTCATTGGCGTAGCTCGTCACTCCCGGTTGAGTACGTGGCGGCAACACAGCAACAAAGGACATCTCCAGCGTCAATTCTTCCAATGTTGGCGCGAAAGGGGCAGAACGGCGGTCTTCAGCGAAAGTCCGCAGCTTGTTGATATCTGGAGTTGTAGATAAACAGGATGCCAACAAGCTGCTACAGAGCAGCAACAAAAATGTTTGCCAGCCGATCATCCTGCCAACAATGCCCTCTGGAGTCGGTTGCATTTTGGCATCTTGCCCCGAATTCAATGGCAAAAAGCCATCGCTCTTCGGTAATCCTTTCTCAATTTCCATATTATAGCGTCGCATAACGGCTCCGATAGTAAAGTAGAGGTTGACCCTCAAACGCTTGACAATCCAGTACTTCTGCCAGCAACAGGACGTGATCGCCCCCGTCGTATTCCTGCCAAAGTTGACACTCGAGCACTGCTAGGCAGCCTGACAATAGCGGCTGACTCGTAGGCTCAGGCAACAAAGGCCAATCCATAAAAGGCTGCCGATGTTTGTCACTGGCAAAGTGATTTGATAACTCCTGTTGATCTACCGACAAGATATTAACGGCATATCCACCAGCTCGCCGGATGTGTTCTCCCATTGACGAACTCCGCTGAAGCGCAAAAGAAACCAAGGGGGGCTCCAGCGAAACTGAGGTGAAGGAATTGATCGTTACCCCGTATTGCTCTCCTTCTGGTGTGCGAGTCGTGATCACCGTGATTCCTGTGGCGAACCGACCGAAGACCTGGCGCAGGTCCTTGGAATCCATGAATGTCAAACAGTTTGGCAGAAGAAGATGAAACTAGCCTAGCGGAAAATAAAGTGCTTGGCTAGTCTGAGTTCAACGAGAAACAGCTATCTTGGATCCCTCGCTGCAACAGGTGGGCAAATTTTGAGAAATCTGATCAAAAGGCAAAAAAAAACGGGATTGCCCGCAGAAGCGAACAATCCCGTTTTCTGAGGTGACTAACTCAAATTAATTGAGTCTCAGAATCCGTATGACCATTCAGCTTCGAAACCACTTGCTGAACCAGCCTTTGTTTTGTCATCAGAGGTCTGTGTCGTGGTACCGACACCGAGTTTGAGCGTTACAGCTTCTACGAAGAATGGCATCCCATAAGATGCGGAGAAACGACTCGCGGTAGCTTCATCATCCTCTGTACCATCCCCAAGGATGTCAAAAGATGCACCAACAGTTTGTCCACCACCCAAAGCCACTGTCACAAAGCCGTTCAGGGTACTTGGGGTCAACTCTGTCTTATGATTTTTAGTAGTCTTACTGGTATAGCCTAATCCTACTGTTGCAGCACCAGTAGCGACATTACCCATCAATTGGAAAGCAGTATCCGACTTGTCTTGAGTATCGGCACTTCCATCCTGTGCATTGAAGCTCAATGTATAGAATGTGGCTGAAATATTTGCTGAACCTAAAGCGGCTTTGATGTTTGGACGAATACCCGTCACNTTCGTAGCCACAGCTGCATCATCAGCGGTTCCAGAAATTCCATCTGCACCATCAGTCATCAGGGCGTATCCACCTGCTGAAGTACTCAGCCACGGAACAGCAACTTCCAATTGGATATCACCAGCGTTGATGTCAACTTCCACACCCTCGAACGGATCAACCAAAATGTGCTCAATATTTCCTACACCTATTCCGTCAACACCAGCGCGATAATATCCTAGACCACCGCCATAGTTTTCAGATCCCCCAAATTTTCCAACCTTTACTGTCATGGTTTTGTTGGAACCCTGAATGTAGACATCTCCATAACCCGTTGTTCCAGTGATGTCAGAAAGATCTGCAAAGGCCTTGATGGAATTGTCTCCTGAGGTGGCTGTTCCTGTCATCTCGAAGCTAACTTTCCCAGCTCCCTCATCGTCTTTCAGAAATTCGAAAGCGTAACTTGCACTGTCGTTAACNGCGCTTGTCAACTTCGCATTAACGTCACCAATGTAGGTGTCTTGGACAGTAGTTGTGTCGCCACCATCCGGAGTTGAATTTGTCATCTTCATGCCAACAACGACTTCACCAGTCATTACCAAATTACTGCCATGGCCTCCAGCAAAACTAGGGGCTGCCAGTGCGGCGGAAGCGAGTGCGGCCAACATCAGGCTTTTAAACTTTTTCATACTACTCCTTACAAAGTTAGGAATCGGTTGGTNGCCCGCCCCGATCGCCTGGCAGCAGGGGACAAGCAGTCAACTTTCGTCGACATCTTTTAAAAACAGGTGCTTTGGGCCGGCCTTGCAACTGTAAGTGAATGCCGAAAAAGGAGAAGCAAAATCAGCCTCTTGCCAAAGTGGCTTTCCGTTTTCCGGGCTCCTTAACCTAACATGCTACAACGTTCGTGCCAAACACAGTTTTTTTTATTCTAAAACCAGAAAAATCGGTCGAAAGACGAACCCAACGCAGGGGGGCCAAGGAATCTGGCGCTTGGACGGGCTGTCCAAGGCGTCTGTCATCTTTCCGAGCTTGCCCACATCCCACGGGCTCGTCCCGCCTGATCGATTCTGCTGGCAGCAACCTCGCTGGAACTGCGCGAACAGAATGCGGCCAATCTCTTTCGTCCGTGCTCCTCGCAAGCGCACGACAGAGATTGGACAACAAAGGACGAAAGTATCTTGGATTCAAGAGAAAGGTCAAGAGGTATTCAGACAAGCTGATTTCTGAAAAAATCATTTTATCTGATTCAACGCAGTCTCTTTTCATTAGAATCTAAGAACAGCCTGCAGGCGCAGGCAAAAACTCTCCATCCTTCCAAAATTCCTGGCCTGATGGCAGCCCTCCATGGGGCCCAACCAAGGAATTAGTTACCCTGCTGCTGCAGGTTCTTTGGATAACGGTCTCGATCAATGTCAGGTAGAATTGGCAACAATACCGCTACGGAGAAGACTCCTACGGCAATGCTGACCACTACTCCAATAAAGAGGAGGCGAAATGCTTTTTTCGTTTCAGTCATAAAGTTCTGGAACAGATGCTATTGGCGAAATTCAAATTCTGAGCCCGCAACGTAGCGAAACCTTGTTGAGAAAACCAGTCCTTTTCCATCCAAATTGGAAAAAATCTCACCAGAAAAGCATCAACCAGCGCTGTTGACGATCTCAGTGCCTGCGAAGAAGTAAGCAATCTCTGTTGCTGCCGTCTCTGGGGCATCAGAACCATGGACCGTGTTCTCACCGATGCTCAGGGCAAAGTCCTTACGAATTGTTCCCTCAGCCGCCTGGGACGGGTTGGTAGCGCCCATCACATCACGATGAAAGTTGATGGCGTTGTCTCCCTCCAGCACACTAACCATGACGGGTCCCGAACTCATGAACTTGGTCAACTCTCCGTAGAAGGGGCGTTCTCGGTGCACCGCGTAGAAACCTTCGGCCTCACGCAGAGAGAGGTGTAGCATCTTGGTTGCGACAATGCGCAGGTCGCTAGCTTCAAAGCGAGAAAAAATCTGGCCAATCAAGTTACGCTTGACGCCATCGGGCTTGATGATCGAGAGAGTTCGTTCCAGTGCCATGCTGCCTTTCAGGTT
>NYTS01000010.1 GCA_002683655.1 Deltaproteobacteria bacterium | reverse complement strand
CGAGGCTGGACTGTCACACGAAGTTCGAGTTGCATTGAAGAAGGCGAACCTCTTCCATCCGATGACGATCGCAACTTTCCGATACTTCAAGGTGGGGGAGCTGAAGAGGCAGCTTGCCACCCTTTTGAGGGGAACTGTTCAGGCTAACGTTAGAGCTGCCAAATTTTGCTAGCGATCCTTCATCTGCCACCTTTTGGTCAGACGCCTGAGAAATCGTTTCTGTAAGCAACTTGTCTAGTGCCTGTATCTCTTGTGCGTAAATTCGAATTGCTGAGGATACACTCCGCGACTGCTCCTCTCGAAGAGTTCTTTCACGTTATTCAGGGGGAAGGTTCCTATCTAAACGCACAACGACTGCAGATCACTATGCAGACAGAGTTGCGTACCGCCTTGATCGGTACCGGTTTCCCCTACAATCGACAGGAGCGGTCCAAACTGATTCCAAAGTTTCAGAAGATGTTGGAGAATTGTGGTGACATCCGCCGTATCGGAGCGGCCTCTCTAGATATTTGTTGGATTGCGGCAGGGCGAATAGATGGTTTTTTTGAGACGCTCAGTCCCTGGGATTTCGCGGCAGCCCAGCTGGTTGTTCGAGAAGCCGGTGGAAAAATCGGCCACATTGGCGAGGTACCCCCCGGTATTCCACCAGAACTCTATGGTCTGGATCTAATCGTTGGAGCACCTGCGATCTTTGACGAGATGCAACAGGTGTTGCGCTCTGTCTGATCAGGCAAAGCAGCTGTACATCTTCTGAACTAGCGCCTGGTTGTAACCATGGGAGGTCATGTTGGCCACCACCCGACCACGCAGTGGATAGCCTAGCAGGAACAGGTCACCAATCAGATCAAGGATCTTGTGCCGGACAAACTCATCCGTAAAGCGTAGTTCCGTGTTGATCACCTTGCCGTCATAGATGATGATGTGCGAGTTGAGATAGCCACTGCCGACCTTGCCCATCTTCTGAGCCATGTCGATGTTCTGAAAGGTGTTGAAGGAGCGAGCTGGCGCAATTTCATTCAGGAAGGAATCCTGCTCTGCGTTGAAGGTCAGTTGCTGTTCCAGAATCGGTGGTGGGTAATCGACGCGCATCGTCACTTCGAAACCATCATAGGGTTCCACGTAGAGATACTTCTGGTCCGGGTCTTCTTCACCGATGCTGAGTTTTTCGCAAATCACCGCTTCCGTCACCTCGGCGTCCTGATCCACGGTTCCGGCTTCGTCAAGCAATCGGGCAAAATCAAGAGCTGAGCCGTCCACGTTTGGGATTTCCTCATCGGCCTTGATCAGCACATTGTCCAGCCCAGCCATCGACAAAGCGGCCATCAGGTGCTCCACTGTGCGGACACGTCGATTCTCCCGGGCCAGCACCGTAGAGTTGGCGGTAAAGCTCTGCTGGCTCTGTGCATGCTGGTAATCTTCTAGGCTGGTAATCCGACCAGGAATGGAGATGCCATCGAGAGTTTGAAACTGAATCCCGCTGTTTGGAGGAGCTGGACTGAGAATGATGCCCGTGTTGCGACCACTGAGCAGACCGGTACCATTGAGGACCACGTTATCGCCAAGAGTACACTGGGGACGTCCGGACTTGCGCAGCTCCACGGATTGCCGGTTAGTTGCGGGCTGGTAGGGTGCTGTCTCGATCCGAGTATCGGAAGGCAGAATCGCTTCCTCGTCTGGTTGAGCGGCCCGCAAGGCACCGGTGATCTTGTCCAACAACACATCCAGATGCAGTGGCTTTTCTAGAAAGTCTCGGGCCCCCAGCTTGATCGCACTGACAGCAGCTTCAATCCCAGCGTGTCCGCTCATCATGATCACGGGTAGCTCGGGCTGTTCGTTGCGTAGGTTCTTGAGGATCGCCATGCCGTCTTCTCCAGGAAGCCAGATGTCAAGGAGCACCAGAGACATTGGCTGCTCTTTCAGAGCGTCGTAGAGTTCCCGCGCATGTGCGCAGCAGCGTACGGGGTAGCCTTCATCTTCGAGTACGGCGGCCAGACTACTACGAATCGCCGGTTCATCATCAACGACCACGATTGGATTCATGCGACTCCTGCAGGAAAGGATAACAAGGCGGATGGAATTCTCGGCTAGTGTGCACTCTTTATACCGGGCTTTGGCAGAAATAGGGCAAGAAAATCTGCAAATCTTGATCATTTGTTGGAACCACCACGCATGAGTGAGAACCACGATTCACAAGATTCTACCTTGCTCCACGTGGATCAATTGACGCTTGAATTTGGCGGATTGCGTGCCCTAGAGAACCTGAGCTTTCAGGTCCAGTCCCAGGAAATTCTTGCGCTGATTGGTCCCAACGGTGCTGGCAAGACAACCTGCTTTGAGTGTATAATGGGCTTTCTTCCTCCAAAGCTTGGGAAAATACACCTATATCCTCCCCATCACCAAACACAACGACTGAACGACCTCAAGCCCTACCAGATCGCCCAGCTGGGTGTGGCTCGCACCTTTCAGAGCATCCGCCTGTACGAAAAACAGAGTGTTCTGGAGAACGTGATGGTGGGCCGCCAGATCCGTACCAAAACTAGTACGTTGGGTGCGCTCCTGCGAGATCGGCGCACCCAAGCAGAGGAACAGCAGATTCGTGAGGATTCCTTCCAACTGCTGCAGCGTATGGAGCTGGAACAGTATGCTCAGGTAACTGCGGACAGCATACCCTATGCAGCTCAACGGCGTTTGGAGATTGCTCGGGCGCTAGCTACCGATCCCTTTCTACTGCTGCTTGATGAACCGGCAGCTGGCATGAATCGGCAGGAAACAGAAGAACTGGATGAGCTACTGGTGGAGCTTCGGAAAGAATTTCAGCTGACGATCCTGCTGATCGAGCATGACATGCAGCTGGTGATGAAGATCTCGGATCGAATCATCGTGCTAGACCATGGACGCAAGATCACAGAAGGCCCACCACAGCAGATTCGCCAACACCCTGAGGTGATTCGAGCTTATCTTGGGGAACAGGCTATCTCATGATGCTGGATCTACGCAACTTGGTGAGTGCTTACGGCAACATCCTCGCTCTGCAAAGCGTCTCTCTTCATGTGAAGCCGAGTGAGATCGTGACCATCCTGGGCAGTAATGGCGCTGGCAAGACCACCTTGTTGATGGCTATCGCCGGGCTGGTGCCTCCCCGCCAGGGAGAAATTCTGTGGGAGGGAAGACCGATTCAGCAACTGACTCCAGATCAGATCAAAGCGCTAGGCATTGGGCTGGTTCCTGAAGGACGACGCATCTTCACAGAATTCAACGTGCTGGAAAATCTGCGAATGGGGGCCTACCTGCGCCGGGACCGGGAACACATCCGAGAGGATTTGGAGCGAATGATGGAACTCTTTCCGATCCTGCATCAGCGTCAGTCACAGCTTGGAGGCACCCTTAGTGGTGGTGAGCAACAAATGCTGGCGATCGCTCGGGCCCTGATGGGACGCCCCCAACTACTACTGCTCGATGAACCATCTCTCGGACTGGCCCCCATGATTGTCCAGCAAATCTTCGAGATCCTGCGCCAAATCCACCATCAACAACAAACGACAATCCTGCTGGTCGAGCAGAACGCCTACCTGGCCCTCCAACTCGCAGATCGAGGCTATCTCCTTGAAAATGGCAAAATTCAATTGACCGATACAGCGGCAAACTTACTGGACAATGAGGATGTTCAGCGGGTCTATCTTGGTGGGTGAGGATGACAGCAAAAAATTAAATGAATCGTTCATTAGGGCCTGTGATCAATTTAGCCAAATGAACGCAGCTATCCAGTGGATACCTCCCAAAAAAGCATAGACTCGCTTATCGTAACGGGTGGCAATCCCCCGGTATTGCTTCCACTTGGCAAAGAGGTTCTCAATCAGGTGTCGCCAGCGGTACTTGTCTCGGTCGAACTCCCAGGGTTGCTTTTGATTGGACTTCGGTGGAATCACTGCTTCCACCTGGCGCTGTTCCAAGCCATCCAGGAGTCTTGCCTTTGCAACGTAGGCAATGTCTGCCAGCAGCGCCTGGATCTGATCCAAAAGGGCTTCCAGCAACACGTCCGCACTCTCCAGGTCATGGGCTTGAACAGGACTCAGATAAAAGCCCGTTAGATTACCGAGCGCATCGCAGGTTGCCCGGATCTTGGCCGTCAGACCTCCACTGGAGCGACCGATACATTCTTCGGTGCGATCGCTTTTTTTGCGCCAGCACTGTGTTGATGGGCCCGCACAATCGTGCTGTCAAGCTGGGTATACTCGTTGTCTGCCTCAGCAGCCAGTACCTCAAAGACTCGTTGCCAGACACTCCGCTTGCCCCAGTGCATGTGACGAGTGTGAATCACCCAAAAGTCGCCAAAGCATTCAGGCAGGTCACGCCAGGGAATACCGACCCGATAACGGTAGAGCACCGCCTCGACAAAGAGGCGATTATCTTTGGCAGTCACCCCGACTGTACCAACTCCGCCGGGGAGTAGATGTTCGATCCGTTGCCACTGATCATTACGGAGAGCGTAGTCTGGTAGTCATTGGACTTCTCTTAAATAGGGAAAAGGAAAAAAAGGGCTTTTCCCCTAAGGAGAACCCTGTTCCTCAAACGATCAAATCGTTTATTTGATGACAGGCCCTATTTCAAGGAAGATTTCCCAAAAATCTTCTGAAAGAACTCNGATTCCTCTACAAGCTCAGGAATCCTGTTTGTCCTTCCCTCTGAGAGAAAAGATGGCTGAAAGCCAGATGAGGGGATTCTTTCAAAAATCTCCCTCACTCCTAAAAAAGAATTATCTGTAAAATTTTATCTTTCAGAAATTGAATTCAATGTGTCAATAAATCTGGCCAAATGTGACATAATTATTAAATAAATTAAAAAAAATTACTTGTAATTAAGCAGATGCATGAGTAAATAGGCATATATATTTCAAGCTTNTCTTTAAATAGACGGACTTCAGCGAAGCAATGGATTGCACCCGCGATAACGATAAAAAGTACATATCCACACTTTAAAGATCCTCATGTTCTCCTTACGACTGCCTGCGCTTCTACTCATTCTCGGCTTAGGCTTTGCGCTGATCGGCTGCGACCAGATTCCTGAAGAAGGCACGATTGTCTATGATATCGACTTTCCCCGTGCTGATAGTGATGAGGCCCAAGGTGGCGGTGGTGGTGGTGGTGGAAGTTCCAACGGCTCTACTCCCTCTGGGCTGAGCACCTCGGCTTCCGTCAGCGTTACCACCATCAACGAAGGCGCCACCGATACTGAGACCTTCGTCCTCTCTGGCCCACCCAACGGCACTGTCACCATCACTTTCTCTTCCGGAGACACTTCCGAGGCTACGCTCTCACCGGCCACGATGAGCTTTGACAACACCACCTGGGCGACCCCCCAGACTCTCACCATCACGGCTCCCGAAGACTACAGCGTCGATGGCGATCAGACCACCACCATCAGCTACACCATCGCCTCCACCAATCCGACGGACACTCTTCATGGAGCCTCCGGCAACTTCAATGTAGTCACGGCTGATAGCGGAGCGACCGCGGTCACTGTGGCCAACAGCAGCCCCAGTGTCACCGAGGGCACCACCAACAACAGCACCACCTTTGCCCTCAGTGGTCCACCCAACGGCACCGTCACCGTCACGATTACTTCCAGCGACACCGGCGAAGCAACCGTCTCCCCAACCACACTGAGCTTTGACAACACCAACTGGAATGTAGCGCAGCCAATCACCCTGAGCGGAGTCGAGGACTATCTCATCGATGGCAACCAGAGCAGCACGATCAGCTACACACTGAGCTCCACTGATACCACCGAGCCCTTTCACAATGCCTATGGCAGCTTCAGCGCCAGCATCGTCGACAGCGGTACCCGACTCTTTGTAGTCTCTGATGACTCTCCAACGGTCAATGAGGGTTATTCCAGTACCATCACCTTTGCTCTGGATTCAGCGCCAGCCGGAACGGTCACTGTGGCGCTGAGCTCTGCTGATGACAATGAGACCACGGTCTCCCCCACCACGCTGACCTTCAACAGTGGCAACTACAATGTAGCCCAGACGATCACGCTCTATGGGCCCGAAGACTACATCATCGATGGGAACCAGCAGACCGTGGTCAGCCTGGCGGTGACCTCCACCAATACAGGGGACGTGGTCCATAACGTCANCACCAGNATCACTGTGACCACTGTAGACAGCGGACTNGGTACGACNTTCAGTCTCTCCACGGCGACCCCAGCAGTGACGGAGGGTACCACTGACAACAGCACGACCTTTGTNNTGCTCTCCCCACCGAAGGGAACGGTGACGGTGACCTTCAGCTCTGCCGATGACAATGAGACNNNNGTCTCCCCGAACACGCTGACCTTCACCCCGGCCAATTGGAATGTGCCGCAGGCGCTGCCGCTGGTTGGTGTGGAAGACTTCATTGCCGATGGCAATCAGACCACCGCAATGAACGTCAGCTTCAGCTCGACCGATTCGACCGATGGGGTGCATGGAGAGAGTGGCTCCTTCAACGTCATCACCAACGACAGTGGGATCACCGGGACCTTTACGCTCTCGCCGAGCACTCCGAGTGTTGCCGAGGGCAGCTCCAACAACAGCAGCACCTTTGTGTTGACTTCGGCACCCAATGGAACCGTGACGGTGACGCTGAGCAGTGACAACAGCAGCGAGTTGGGGGTCTCTCCGACCAACCTGGTCTTTACTCCAGCTAACTGGAATGTACCTCAGAACTTCACGGTGACAGGAGTCGAAGACTTTAACGTCGATGGGACCCAGTCAACCAACNTCAACATCTCCTACAGCTCCAGTGACACTACCGATGGGATTCATGGGCAGAGCAGCTCCTTTGCGGTGAATGTTACCGACAGTGGAAAGGGNGCAACTACCATTNCAAGTGCTACGGCAGGGAATCANCAAGTCACGCTCAACTGGAGTGGTCCAGCTGGAATGAGCAGCTACACGATCCACTACACATCCAATGGCTCTACCCCCACCACCAGCAGTGACAACATCACCATCACAGATGGCACTGCTACTTCTTATGTTCATGCTGGTTTGACAGCCGGATTGACATATACCTACAGCATTGTGGCCAATTTAGGAGTAGATTCTTCTGCGCTTTCACCAACTGTTTCAGCAGTTCCAACATCATTTGCTGGTTGCACAACTTCTGGAACCTTGTCTGATCCTGATGCTGACCTGTTAGTTTATTACGACTTCAACAATGACCTTGAAGATCAAAAAGATCGATTTGGTGATGGGAGATATGACCTGAGCAATACTGGTGGCACAATCAAATTTGCTCAAGGGTGTGGTTACAATAATGCCGCTTATTTTGATCCCTCAACAGGCTATGCCTATAGCAACGCTTTCATTGATGATAATGAAGCTGCATTGAGTGGAAATTTTACCACTACCGCATGGATCTATTCCGATCCTGACAACGAAAGATTTTCTGCTGCTTGGTCATCTGGTAGCAGTTCAGCTAAAAACCATCAACTAGATGTCGATTCAGGGGCATCCCCAACTCTTCGATTGATGATCTTGGGTGAAACTAGCGTTAGCACCTCTATCAACAATCATCAGTGGTATCATGTTGCTGCCACTCACAACACCTCGAATCAATGGAATTTATACATAAATGGTCAACACATTGGGACAAGAAACGCTTCGTCTCCAGCCACATGGACTCAACTCAAGATTGGTGTGAACCGAACAGGTAACACCCCATGGAAAGGCTACATCGATGAGTTCAAAGTATTTGGCAGAACCTTCACCGCAGATAATGTCACTGAATCCTGCTTGCTCTATCAAGAATGTGAGAAGTATGTAAAGCCAGCAACTCCTACTGGGCTGACTGCAACAAACCCCGGCAGTGGCACATCCATCAATCTGACTTGGAATGCCGTCACGGGTGCTGATAACTACACTGTCTACTGGACAGATGATCCAAGCACACCAATCGATCCATCAACTCCTTCTACTTATGACGGCTTCAAGACTGTCACAGGAACCTCGACCTCTGCCACAGGTTTAACCAACGGAACCAACTACGACTTCACAGTAGTTGCTACAAACACTGCTGGCAGTAGTTCTCCTGCTGCTGAAGTCAATGCCACCCCGACTCTGGTGCTACCAGCAGCCATCGATAATGTGACTGCCTATCACGGATTCTATGGTGATGCGACAATCTACACGGCTAGTAACCC
>NYTS01000009.1 GCA_002683655.1 Deltaproteobacteria bacterium | reverse complement strand
CTCCAGAGTGGGACCAGCGCTGGTATACTATCAAAGTGAATACTGATGAATCAATCTTCATGCCCCTCTACTTTGAAGATCAGTACCAAGAAGATAGGCAGACTTATAGTGTATATGTTGGGGAGATTGATTACTATGACTCAGAAAAGAACTATGAAGCATTGGGTTATAATTTTCCCGCTGACTACGCGTTGCTTCGATTGGTAGTTGATGAGAACAGTGCGGTCACCCAATATGGCATCCAAACCTACAAACTACAGTTCAGGGATGATAATGACGAAGAAGGATATATCCTAATCGATAAAACAACAAAAATTTTAAAACCCAAGGATAAGATTCAATTCTTCACCTACGCTTTTAACTTAAATGATCTTGAAACTGGTGAGGAGTGGTTTGAAATCAGCGAAGTAGTTGAGGTGACTCAAGAGCCAGAGTTTACGCTAGAACTACTAGAGTTGGCGGATGAATTTGGTGAGCCTGTCACTTTCCAATATGTCATGTACGGTGAAGATGCTAGTGGTAACAGTGTGTTGACAGAATTGAGTCCAGTGGCTGGATTAACTGACTCAACCAGCGATTCTGACGGTGACTCCAGCCAGTCTGCCGAAGAAGGGCCTAACAGTGAATTGGCAGGTAGCACAGGAAATGAAATTACCCGACCAATAGTTTTGGATTGCTCTTCGCTCAGCCAAGAAATTGGTACAGAGGCTGTCAATCTTCTTAATCAGTACAACTATCAGAAATGTTCACTAGTTGGGGGGGTATTGGTCGCCAACAGTAACGACTCATCTCCTGCTGGATTGGATATAACGGCACTGACACAACGACAAGCGGATTTGCTTGCTGAAATCTTAGATAATAACCAAGATGGCTACCTTGATGACACTGGTGTCGTCAATTTGCTTCAGACTCGCTCAACAGGAACGTGGATGAACATGATGAGTTCTTCAAATGAAGCATTGGAAGGAGAAATCATTAGTGCCCTGGGTGAATACTTAGGAAAAGACATGGGCGTAAAGCACTCATGGTTGTCCGCGGCTTCGGGTGATGCAGGAGTAAATGGAGTTGAAGAAGTATTGCTGGAAGAAGCAATCCACCTTTGGCATCACTACGGCTACACAAGTGCTTATCCAGATCAGTTTTCGGCTAGCTCAACAGGTTGTGGAGAAGAAACTTCAGCAGGATGCAATTGGAACCAGAGCACTCTTACACGATTGACCTGGGAAGCAATGGCTGGTGAGTACCCCTGGTATCGCCATCCCGAAAATACTGAGGCAGTCAATGGTGTTATTACTGGCACTTGTATTGATCCGTCTTGTGCGAGCATAGAATTTCTGATGAACCTGTTGGTGGAGTATCGGGGGATTAAGGATCATGCCTCAGGGAATGATGAATTTCCGAGTACGCCTGAAGCCGTAAAAACTAAGCTCAGTGAAACAGCAATTGGTCAAGAGATGCTCACCATCCTTGAAGACAGTGTTTACAATCAATTGTTAAATGGTTTGACGCGCAACTATTAATCTAATTGACAAGTCCACAGTCTTTGTCATTAACCCATAAATGTGACCCAACCCGCATTGAAATTGCCATCATCATTAGTCATGTATCAAAGACTGTATCACTATAAGGTTGATCAAAACTGTTTTCTTGGGTGTTGGTCAACCCAAAAGACAGCCCTATAGCTTGAAGGGAACGACCGTCTGCCGCTGCTCTCCCAAGCCACTGATGCCGAGGGTCATCACATCACCTGCCTTTAGGAAAACCTGAGGCTTCATGCCAGAACCAACTCCAGGAGGCGTGCCGGTAGTGATGATATCACCGGCAAACAAGGTCATGAATTCGCTGACATAGCTGANGATTTCCTTNACAGGAAANATCATNGTCNTGGTNNTGCCNGTCTGCATNCGCTTGCCNTTGACNTCNAGCCAAAGNTCCAGANTNTGNGGNTCNNNTACNTCATCACGNGTCACNAGATANGGNCCAACNGGACCAAAGGTNTCNCANCCNTTNCCCTTGTCCCANTGGGGACCACGCTCCGCCTGAAATTCNCGCTCACTAACATCATTGACCAGTACATAGCCCGCAACATGATCCAAGGCGTTNNCCTTGGTGACATAGCGAGTTTTTTTGCTGATCACGATCCCCAATTCGACCTCCCAGTCAGTCTTGACCGATCCTCGAGGGAGCATCACGTTATCGTTTGGCCCCTGAAGACAGTTTAGGGCTTTCATAAATATGATTGGCTCTTTGGGAATTGGAGAGTTGGTCTCCTTGGCGTGATCCATATAGTTCAGGCCAATTGCCACAAACTTGCTGACGTTGGCAACAGGACAACCAAACCTAGGTTTACCAGGAACCAGCGGGAGTTTGCTAAGATTCATACGACCCAGTTCCGCAAGGCCCTTGTCTGAGAGAAATTGCTCACTCCCCTCGTTGACCAGGCCGGCTAGAGATCGTAGATTACCATCACTGTCAATAATACCGGGTAGTTCCTTACCCTTGGCCCCATAGCGTACTAGTTTCATGGCTTGCACTCCTAGAATTGAATTCAAGAAATTTGAAAGAACTGCGAATAGTTATCCGAACTAGTCACAAAGCGGAAGTCGAAACCAAGCANTCTTTTTGGAAAAAGATTCTCCGATGATTTAAGGCTCCAAGGCGAGATTAGGTCTTGACTGAAGACTACCAATTGGTTGATAACAACGGAATAGCAAAGCCACTATGTTCTGCTTAGCGGCTTACGTAAGNGAGATTCGCTTTATGCATTGAAGTCAAAAATCANGGAGTTTCAAAATGGCGATGATAGCAATGGCATTACCGATCTTACCGGGCAAAAAAGAGGAGTGGCAAAAGTTTCTGGATGAAGGCTTTAATGGCCCTGGTCGGGCNGAAACTGTCCGAGTCCGGGATGAGGTAGGCGTGCACGAGAGATCTTTTCTGCAGGAAACCCCAGGCGGTGACTTTGTCATCATTACTCTAGAGGGCAGAGATCCACTGGCTAGTTGGGGAAAGATGATGGAATCAATGCCTGAGGAAATGAAACAAAAAGTGGCAGAGTTTCATGGTATGGATTTGAAAGCACCACCCCCACCTATGCCTAAGCTAGTCTTTGATTCTTGGGAATGAGACTGTTTAGTCTTCAGGATCAGCATGTTTGAAAAGCTTCAGCACTTGTAATGCTCCAGAAATTGTACTCCCAGTATCTATTTCCTTGCCTCTGTGATTGGGCACTCTCCAGCAGCGAGTTAGAGCCTCTTAGGAATTACTGCGTAAGAGAGACGCATGGACGAGTTTTAGAAATCGGGTTCGGCACAGGCCTGAATCTGTTGCATTACCCTGAGACTGTTCAAGAGATACATGCCGTGGATAATAATCCAAAGATGCACGCGAAGGCAGCCAGACGCATTGCGCAGACAAATATTCCGATTTGTCAGTACGAACTGGAAGGAAAATCTTTACCTATGGAAAGTGAGAGTTTCGATTGTGTTGTCAGTACATTCACTCTTTGTAGCATTGCCTCAGTACAGCAAGCAATGAGTGAAATTTGGCGGGTGCTAAAACCTGGAGGTCGTTTCCATTTTTTGGAACATGGTCTTTCTCCTGATCCAAAAGTAGCGAGTTGGCAGGAATTTATGAATCCATTTCAAAATTTTATTGGGGATGGGTGTCAGTTGAATCGACCTATCGAAAGCATCATTTGCTCACAACGTTTTATAATGAAACCAGTTGAACATTTTTACCTGAAGAACATGCCTCGTATTGTTGGATGTATTTATCAGGGCCAAGCTCTGAAAATCAAAGATTGTTGAATCGGTGTTTTCAGGGTTTAGAGGTAGTTGTTCAGCGTAAAAATTAGATGAGAATCGTAATGAATATTTGTGTGATCACAACTTTTGATTGTTCGTTCGAAGAATTCAAAGCCATGGTCGGTGAATTTGAGAAAGAAATGCAAAAATTTGTTTCTGAGTGGGAGATTGCCAAGATCAATGATCACAAGGCAGTTGGGTTGATGAACGTCACAGATATGGGAATGTTCACAGCAATGATGTCGTCACCAGAGGCCGCTGAGGTTGATGCCAAGTACAACATTGTCGATACGATCTACTCTATGGATAAAATCTCATAGCCAGCATTTCGATACACTGTAATAAATCAGCAAAGCATTAAATGGCCGCGAATCATCTATTCGTTTCCATAAACTGACAACGAAGATATGGCTTGTTTGCTGGTTATCGATATAGAGTTTTAAGCAAGGTATTTGAAACCAACTTTTTGGATAAAAAATGACCGTTACCAACCAGGAATCTGGCACAAACGTTTACGAAATCGCTGANGGTATTTACAGGATTAATACTCCTGTTGATCTTGGTGGAGGGAATAAATTTTCTTTTAACCAGTANCTGGTTNGAGATGATGAACCNTTGTTNTTCCATACAGGTTTGCGAAAAATGTTTCCACTGGTGAAAGAGGCGGTAGCTAGTGTNATGCCNGTTGAGAAGATCCGTTATGTNGCTTTNTCACATNTGGAAGCAGATGAATGTGGGTCCCTGAATGAGTGGCTTGCAGTGGCACCNCAAGCTGAGCCTNTTTGTAGTGTCGTAGCCGCAATGGTTTCTGTACAGGATATTGCAGACCGGCCNCCTANAGCNCTNNCCGATGGTGAANTTCTNNCNNTAGGNTCTCATTCTTTACAATGGCACGACACTCCACACCTNCCTCANGGCTGGGATTGTGGCTTTCTTTCAGAGCAAACTACNAANACGCTATTGTGTGGNGACCTTTTCACACAGGGAGGTATCGGNGATCCNCCACTCACAGAGTCAGACATTCTTGGACCTAGCCAAGCGTTTCGTCAGGCAATGGACGATTTCTCCTACACAAAAAATACAGCCATGCTGATTGAAAAATTGGCGTCTACAAATCCCACAACCTTCGCATGTATGCATGGTAGTGCTTGGAGCGGGGATGGGGCTTCTCTGCTCAGAGAATTATGCAAAATTCTAACGGAATGAGAGACCCTGCAAATCGATCTGTCGAGGCCCATTATGTCAAAATTATGACTGCCCTACTTATTTGTATTCAACTCTGGGCCTGTAGCGTTTCGAACGATTCAAAAAATTCCTCGAATGTCAACATTCCAGATACCACAAGGCTGGAATTGAACCATGGTGGCGTCCTCCGGGAAACTCTGGTTTATGTGCCGAAGTCTTATGAAGAAACGGGAGTTGTGCCGCTACTACTAAACTTCCACGGATACGGAGGTTCTGCCGCCAACCATTTGTTGACAAGCGACTTCCGCCAACTTGCAGAAGAGCAAACCTTCCTGCTTGCTTACCCCCAAGGATCCTTGCTCGACGGTTCTCCTCACTGGAACCCGTCTCCACCATCTGCAACCAACAAAAGTACGGTGGATGACTTCGGATTCATCGAGTCGTTAGTTGACAACCTGAGCGCGACCTACCGAGTCGATGAAGAACGAGTTTATGCTGTCGGATATTCGAATGGCGCCATGCTCGCTTTTGGCCTTGCTTGCTACCGTGGAGAACGGATTGCTGCGATCGGTTCTGTGTCCGGAACCATGCTGACCGATATCGGTAATCTATGCCAGCCACCTCAGCCAACTGCAGTTATTACGTTGCATGGGACCCAAGACGATACCCTGTCCTACTACGCAGCAAACAATATCTCTAATCCAAAAGGAAATTCGAGTGGTTATGTGTCTGCGGAAGATGTGATTGAATATTGGGTTGATTTTAATCGGACCCAATCCTCACCTACTAAGGAAACAACGATAAGCAGCAGACAGACGGTACACTCCTTTGTTTATGCTGGAGGGCAAGAAGGTGTTGAAGTGCAGCATTACCAAGTAATTGGTGGAGAACACGTTTGGTTCGATCTTCAAGTCGCAGGCTTTGGGACCAATGAGCTGATCTGGAATTTTTTGTCACGCTTCCGTTTGTAAGGACTGAAAGATACAGATAGGATTCAAAAATTTTATGCTGTTGGTTGAAGTAGAAGACATGGCCTGCTACAAAATTGGCAGTTAGTTGTGGTTTCCTAATGACACACGCTCGGTTCGAGCAAACTCTTGCGATACTGGTTTTCCTGTAGGCAAGATAGAGAAAGGAAGGTCTCGAACAAATATATTGCGCACGCCGTTTATGACCTCCTTCCCTAACTGAATTAGACCGAAGAAATCCATTTTAGGAAAACCCACGAATGTAGTTCCGCACTAGATGAAAAGACGTTGGCTCTTTCGATTCTTTGAAAGAGGGACTCCATGAAGAAATTTACTCGGACGTTCTTAGGACTGCTGCTGTTTCTCTATGTTGGCTACTCGGTTTTATATGCGTTCTTGTGAAGCAAGAATTATCCACAGAAACATTTTTTGACGATGACCAGCCTCACCGAGGTGGCTGGACTTTTTTGAGGAGAATCGAGTGATGAAGGCGAATAAGTTGATCAAGTTGTGGCTCATGATCACCGCATTTTGGGGAGTCTTTATCTTTGGCTACTCCATTGGCAAGGATGGTTCACTGAGTTCATATTATTTATATTTCTGGCTATTGACTTCCTTCACGATTTTTATCATCTGCTGGCTTACCATCCTACTCATGCGCAGTTATCGGCGACAAGCTAGCACATGATAGATTAGGGATAGGTAAGCGAGGGAAGGTCCCCCTGATTAGTTCTGGTGACGAACTCTCTAACTCGGCCAGTATCCATCCCACCCTAGTCAGAAACGGATTGGGACAGCCTCACAAATCCCATTGGTCAGAGATTGTGAAATTTCTCTGGATCCATTCAAATACTTATCTGAAATGGTTAATGCGAGACAAAGCCCTCGTGTCTATGTTCTGGCTAATCATTCTCATAACAGTAATTTTTGGATGTCTTACAATGTTCACCCTTGTAATTCAGGAAAGGTTTTAGTCAACCTGACGTAACTAACTCTACACTTCTTCTCTTAATTTTTCCGATTAGTCTGTTTCTGAAGACAGCTAGAGCATCGTTCCTTTTGGTAAAGTAGCCCTCCTCTGCCTGTTGAGTATACCAAGAACGCATCTACAATGCAGGTGGAATGAACCAACCAAAAAGCTCTCACCAACTATCCATTCTGTTGGATGGTCCAATCTCCTATATGCTCTGGAAATTGGCTGGGCCAAATGTACTTGGTGTCGTAATGACGATCCTAGTGACATTCTTTGATGCCTGGTTTGTCGCAGATTTGGGAACTGTGGCATTGGCGAGCCTAGCCCTGGTGTTTCCTTTTCAAACATTGATCGTCTTCATGGCAGCTGGAGCAATTGGAGGAGGGGTGACTTCTGCTATTTCCAGAGCGCTTGGGAGAGGTGCGCTCAGTGAAGTGAGTGCCCTAGCTTGGCATGCTGTGGCGATTGGTATCAGCATGTCATTGCTTTTCGTTCTGACCTTGGGTTTCTTCCCACAAGAGATTTTTCAAGGAATGGGAGGGGCCGGTGAAGTACTGACTGGAGCCGTGAGCTATGCCCAAATAGCATTTGGCGGCTCTTTTGTTACCTGGATGCTCTACATTCTGGCTGCCGTCTTCCGAGGGAGTGGGGACACACTTACACTAGCCAGGATGTTCATCGTTGGCTGCAGCTGTCAGATTTTCTTTTCTGGCGCATTCACCCTTGGTTGGGGACCTTTCCCTGGGATGGGAGTGATTGGTCCGGCAATCGCCTTGATTATCTGCCATGCTGGAATGGCCCTTTTTCTGGCAAGTCGTCTCTATTTAGGCAAAGGTCTTCTTCAACTGAAACCATCCCCACTAAGGTTGGTTTTTTTCATTGATATAATGCGCGTTGGTGGAATTGGCCTGATCAACAACGTCACCGTTGCCTTCAGTGTGGTAGTGGTTACGGCAATTTTAGGGCATTTTGGAGCAGCGGCGCTAGCTGGATATGGTTTGGGAAGTCGACTGGAGTTGATGCTCACACCTCTGGTCTTTGGAGTTGGTTCGGCTCTGACCGCTGGAGTTGGGGCAAACGTTGGTGCTCAGAATTTTCAGCGAGCCCACAACATAGCTTGGGCGGGAGGCAGCATTGCGTTTCTGGTAACAGGCGTAATTGGTGTCATGGTGGCAGTCATTCCAAAACTTTGGCTGGATTGGTTCACGGTAGATGAGGCAGCCTATGAGGTAGCTGTGCTGTATTTGGCGATTGCCGGACCATTCTACGGGTTTTTTGGTGCAGGTCAGGCGTTTTACTTCGCAAGCCAGGGGACTGGGCGGTTGTTGCTGCCGATCTGTGTTGGTGTTGTACGCTTCCTGACTATTTCCCTGGTGGGCCTTGTGGCGGTTTGGATGGACTGGCCGATCCAAGTGGTTTTTGCAGGAGTCAGCGCTGGATTACTTGTGACCGGTATCGGGATGGCTCTCTGCTTATTCAGTCCAGACTGGCGACCTCGTCTGCAAACAGCAAAAACTAATCGTAAAACTCCCCTACGAGCTTAATTTCTGTTGGGGAACATTGAATTTCACTAATGAAATCATTCAGCACCTCCTCTTTTGAACCGACTGGCTCAGAAGAACGTAAAAATCACCTGCGAACCTTGAAGTCCTTGGTTGTCTATCTCTGGCCCCAAGGCCGTCCGGATCTCAAATTTCGAGTAATTCTAGCGCTGGTGAGTCTTGCGCTGGCCAAGGTAGTGACAGTTTATGTGCCGTTTCTCTACAAGGAAGCAGTCGATCAACTGTCGCTTGAGGAGGCTCTGCTGGTCCTTCCTCTCGGAGTAATCCTCGCCTATGGAGGTGCCCGTTTGCTCCAGCAGGCCTTTGTGGAATTTCGAGACTTCATTTTTGTCCGAGTGTCTCAGCACGCTCAGCGAGAGATTGCCTTGTCCACTTTCCGACATGTGCATCAACTATCGCTCAAATTTCATCTGGAACGGCAGACAGGAGGACTCTCGAGGGTGATTGAGCGAGGAGTGGGGGGAATACAATTTCTGCTGCGATTTATCCTCTTCAATATCTTGCCAACGCTGATCGAGATCACGATGGTCACGGTGATTCTTTTTGTGCAGTTTGATTGGCGCTTCTCGGCAGCTACAGCTGGTACGATCGTGGCCTATGTCCTGTTCACACAAATCATTACGGATTGGCGGCTAAAGTTTCGACGAACAATGAACGCAAAGGATTCGGAAGCCAACACCAAGGCGATTGATAGTTTTCTGAACTTTGAGACGGTCAAGTACTTCAACAACGAGGAACATGAATATCGCCGGTATGATGAGGCACTAGCTGGTTATGAAAAGGCTGCCGTGACCAGTCAGACGAGCTTGTCGTTACTGAATCTTGGGCAAGGTGCAATTGTGGCTGTTGGATTAATTCTCGTGATGTGGATGGCTGCTGCCGGGGTGATCAGCGGAGACAACACGATCGGTGACTTTGTGATGGTCAACACCTTCCTGATCCAACTGTACCTACCGCTGAATTTCCTGGGGGTGGTCTATCGAGAAATCAAACGCAGTCTAGTGGACATGGACAAGATGTTTGAGTTATTGGAGCACAAGCCGGACGTAGTAGATATTGCGAATGCCCAGGAATTGGAGGTTGGCCCGGGTCAGATTGACTTCGAGAATGTCTCCTTTGGCTACAGTGAGGAACGTGGGATTCTGAAAAATATCACCCTCCAGGTGCCACCAGGGAAAACTGTCGCTATTGTTGGCCCCAGTGGTTCTGGCAAGTCAACGATTTCACGACTCTTGTTCCGTTTTTATGATGTCGATCAGGGGAGAATCACTATCGATGGGCAAGATGTCCGAGATGTCAGTCAATTGAGCTTGCGCAAAGTGATCGGAGTGGTCCCTCAGGATACCGTGCTGTTCAACGACACGATTGCCTATAACATTCACTATGGGAACCCAGAGGCACCTTGGGAACAGGTGCAGGAAGCCGCGCAATTGGCCCAGATCCATGGCTTTGTGGAGAGTTTGCCCAAGGGCTACGAAACCGAGGTGGGCGAACGTGGCCTGAAGCTATCCGGAGGAGAAAAACAACGGGTTGCGATTGCTAGAACCATTCTCAAGGGCCCACGAATTCTGATCTTTGATGAGGCGACCTCGGCCTTGGATTCTCACACGGAGAAGGAAATCCAGGAATCCTTGCGTGAGGTTTCCAAGGAACGTACAACACTGATTGTAGCTCACCGTCTCTCGACGATCATTGACGCTGATGAAATCCTTGTTCTCCGACAAGGGGAGATCATGGAAAGAGGTCGTCACGAAGAGCTGCTGAAGCTCGGAGGGGAGTACTCAGAAATGTGGAGGAAACAGCAGAAGAGTGAGGCTCAAGAACAATAGGAATCTAGCATAATGAACCAGTCTTAAGCGTTGTCTCGGTGAATCTTTGATGATGCTATAATTCAATAGAATGTACTGACTGGGAATCCCTTGCTAATCGGTTTCATCAGGTCGATCACATGGTAAGTTACCCTGATACAATCAAAAATACCCATCGTTCATATTTTCATTCAGTAACCGGAGGTAACATGAGTCTAAAAACTATCAATATCCAGGATGATCAGGGAAGAGATTGTCCGATTCGAGATATCCGTGCTTTCCAGAAGCACCTCCAACTGTTTCACCGTACAGGTGTTTCGGTACATGACGAAGATGGACACTACTTTACGGTGGATGACGCCTTCCGTCAGAAGATCGATAAATTGGTGGAAGAAGCTGACCGCTCACACGGTTGAACAACATTTTTCTGATCAACTGCTTCCCAGAGACTTTTCCTTGCTGTTCGGAGCAAAATTCGAGAGACTTTTTGCTTCCCAAGATTTTAGTCGGCTACCGTGCCACTGTTTGTATTGGCTGTGTCGTTCAGCCTAATTGTCCTGACGGATATACCAGAAGACTGTTCCGTCATTCCTTTCAATTGGAGATCTACTGATGAGCTTTATTCCACAAGGCGCCAACCTGATCAATGGTAACTGGGTCCGTAGCCAGGACAGCTTCACTTCGCAACCAGTCAGCGGAGCCCCACAATCCTTCAGCATGGCGACGGAAGAACAGGTACATCAGGCATGCGTTGCTGCAGAAGCAGCCTTTGTCTCTTTTTCTCAAACTTCTCGGCAACAACGAGCCGAACTGCTCAATGCGATTGCTGATGAGATTGAGACACGAGGTGATGCCATCACTGAGATTGGAGCTAGCGAAACTGGCTTGCCTGCAGCCCGACTTCAAGGCGAACGAGGGCGCACTACAGGCCAACTGAGGTTGTTCGCTCAGCACATTTTGAATGGGGATTATCTGGACCGACGGCATGATGAGGCTTTGCCAGATCGTCAACCTCTCCCACGACCTGACTTAAAGATGGTTCAGCGTCCAGTGGGTCCAGTGGCTGTTTTTGGCGCCTCGAACTTCCCGTTGGCCTTTTCCACGGCAGGAGGTGACACCGCTTCTGCTCTCGCTGCGGGTTGCCCTGTGGTTGTCAAAGGACATGAAGCACATCCGGGCACTTGTGAAATTGTGGCTGATGCGATTCGTGCTGCGATTGAGGCTACAAAGATGCCAGCGGGTGTCTTCAGCCTGGTTCAAGGAAACGCACGACATGTTGGCCAGACACTAGTCGAGCACCCCTGCATCAAAGCCGTAGGCTTCACAGGTTCTTTACGTGGAGGACGAGCTCTCTTCGATCTTTGTGCACAACGTCCAGAGCCAATCCCATTCTTTGCCGAGATGGGCAGTATTAATCCGGTCTTCATGCTGCCAGGAGCATTGGCTCAGCGCGCCCAAGCGATTGGTCAGGGCTGGGCAGGTTCACTGACAATGGGAGTGGGTCAATTCTGTACGAATCCTGGCATTGCAGTGGTACTCTCCGGTAGCGACACAAATGCCTTCGTCAAAGCCACCCAGGAGGCACTAGCTGGTGTCACTGCGCAAACGATGTTGACTGATGGCATTGCCAATGCCTATCGCCGGGGCTGCCAACGAATGCACGGGGTCAGTGGGGTAACTGCATTGTTGACCAGTGAGGGACTTGAACGTAGTGGCAGTCCGTATTTGTTGGAGACTACTGTAGCAAATTGGCTGGCGAATCCAGAGCTTGGCCATGAGGTCTTTGGGCCGCTGGGTATGGTAGTTCGAGCGGAAAGTCCAGAGGAAATGTTACAAATTGCCGAGGCCTTGGAAGGGCAGTTGACCTGCACGCTGCAACTAGAAGATTCAGACATTCCAGCGGCTCAAGCCCTGCTTCCAACGCTGGAGCGTAAGGCGGGCCGCCTGCTGGTTAATGGCTTCCCGACTGGTGTGGAAGTCTGCAATAGCATGGTGCACGGTGGGCCCTATCCGGCTTCCACCAATTTTGGAGCCACATCGGTCGGTACCATGGCCATCCGGCGTTTTGTCCGGCCTGTCTGTTACCAGAATTTTCCAGACGCTCTGCTACCGGCTGACTTGAGCACGAACTGAAAACACACTTCATACTAACTGAGAGAAACGATGCAACTGGAAGCCGCAGCCATTCTCCCGACAGATGCAGAGCAAGCCTGCCTGATCGGCCGTGTTTGGAACCCAGAGGTCTCTGGGCCTTGTGTGGTAGTTTATCGGGATGGGGACTTGCTTGATATCACTCCCTCTTTTCCAACTGTTCGTGACCTGCAGGAACAGACCGATCCAGCAGCTGCAGTGGCGCAGACTACGGGGCCTAGCCTGGGCTCGTTGGTAGAAATTTTGGCAAACTCACTGGAACCCACAGTGAATCCTGATCGTCCACGTTTATTGGCGCCAGTTGACTTGCAGGCGGTCAAGGCCTGTGGGGTGACCTTTGCCGAGAGCTTACTGGAACGGGTCATCGAGGAGCAGGCCAAGGGAGATGCCCAGCAGGCAGAACGGATTCGAGAAGAAGTTCAGAGCCGGATTGGCTCAGACCTTTCCCAGGTCAAACCAGGCTCAGAGGCTGCTTTAGAACTGAAACAATTGCTGATTGAACGAAAACTCTGGTCACAGTATCTTGAAGTCGGCATTGGTCCGGATCCAGAAGTCTTCAGCAAGGCTCAGCCAATGGCTTCAGTTGGTTTGGGAGCCTGGGTTGGCCTGCACCCAATTTCCAGTTGGAACAATCCAGAACCAGAAGTGGTGCTGGCGATTAATAGTCGTGCAGAAATTGTAGGTGCAATGCTGGGTAATGATGTCAATCTGCGAGACGTGGAAGGACGCTCAGCCCTGCTGTTGGGTAAGGCCAAGGACAACAACGCTAGTTGCTCACTGGGTCCGTTCCTGCGGTTGTTTGATGCGAATTTCAGTTTGGAAAATGTCAAGCAAGCGGAGGTTCAGTTGGAAATCGTTGGCCCCGAGGGATTCCGTTTAGAGGGCAGCAGTTCCATGAACCGGATCAGCCGGAGTCCCGAAGAGTTGACCCAGGCAACGATTGGCTCCCATCATCAGTATCCAGATGGCCTGGTACTGTTTTTGGGAACCATGTTTGCGCCTACAAAGGACCGAGATACTCCGGGGGGAGGCTTCACTCATAGGGTGGGGGATTGGGTGACTATCAAGACTCCTCGTCTCGGTGCGCTCAGCAACAAGGTGGCCCTCAGTCCGGACTGCTCTCCATGGACCTTTGGTACTGCCGATTTGATGCGTAATCTGGCTCGTCGTGGACTGCTCAACTGATTCAGGCAGATCCACTGGCCCTTTGAGAGTTGAATATTCTTGGAGGTTGAGATGCAAAGCAGACAAGACTGGCAAAAGTGGCTGACAGGCTTGCCCAAGTGTGAGTTGCACCTGCACATTGACGGTTCTCTGCAACCCGAACGACTGCTGAAACTGGCAAAGAAAAACTTAGTGGCACTGCCCTACCACAGTGTGGAGGAAATTGAAGCAGCCTATGATTTTGAAAACTTGCAGAGCTTCCTTGATCTTTACTATCTCGGTGCGTCTGTGTTGCGTGATGAAGAGGACTTCTACCACCTGATGCGGGACTACCTGCTCAAGTGCCGGGAACAGAACATCGTCCATACTGAGGTCATGGTGGAGCCACAAACCTACTTCCCTCAAGGGGTCTCTCTACAGACGATGATGTCCGGGTTTGAATCTGCAATCCAGGAATCGCGAAAAGACTGGGGTCAGTCGACTTTAATGATCCTTAGCTTTCTCCGACACTTGTCAGAAGATGAAGCGCTGGCTTTGCTTAAGGACGTGGACCCTTACCGTGAGCATTTCGTTGCAATTGGGTTGGCTAGTTCGGAAATGGAGCATCCTCCAGAAAAGTTTGCAAGACTCTACGCTCAAGCTCAGGAACAGGGCTATCGTCGGATTGCTCATGCGGGTGAAGAGGGTCCTCCTTCCTATGTCTGGGGAGCTCTCGATCTACTGAAGGTTCATCGGATTGATCATGGAGTTCGTTCTGCAGAAGACCAAGAGTTGATGCAAAGGCTTGCAGAAGAACAGGTGCCGCTGACTGTCTGCCCTCTCTCAAATATTCGCCTTTGTGTTTTCCCAGAAATGAAGCAGCACAATCTGCTGCAGCTGTTAGATGCTGGGCTTTGTGTGACGGTGAATTCAGACGATCCTGCCTATTTTGGCGGTTACTTAAATGAAAATTTTTTCGCATTGCACCAAGATCTGGATCTCACTCAAGAGCAGGCCTTGCGCTTAGTTCAGAACGGATTCAACGCCAGCTTTCTTCCAAAAGCAGAAGTTCAACGCCATCTTCAAGCCTTAGACGAGTACATTGCAGCAACTGCGTGAATGGTTTTTTGTTCAGCCCTACCTGCTGTTGACCTTGGTCCCTTTGTTCTGGGGTGGCAATGCGGTAGTAGGTCGAGGAATGACCGAGTTCATTTCGCCAATCACGCTCGCCTGGATACGNTGGACGGTCGCTTTTCTNCTGATTTTACCCTTTGCNCTGCCTTCGATANGACGTGACTGGCAGACGATTCGTAGCTCCTGGAAGATGTTNTTGCTGCTTTCTNTGCTCGGAATNACGATCTTCAACACTCTCTTCTATGTAGCNCTNCAAACAACNCAGGCNATCAATGCGGCGTTGATGCAATCAGCTGGACCCGCTGTGATTGTGCTGCTTTCCTGGTGGTGGTTTGGGGAGCGTACAAACCAACACCAATGGTGTGGTCTCCTGCTCTGTTTTTTAGGAGTGGGATTGGTGCTGTTTCAGGGAAGCTGGGAGGTGTTGCAGAAGTTTGAATTAGTACCCGGAGATCTCTGGTTGCTGCCAGCAGTGTTGGCCTATGCCTCTTACACCACACTCCTCAGGGTCAAACCAGCCATCAGCCTGATGAGTTTTCTGGCGGTCACCTTTGCCCTGGGAGGCAGTATGCTGGTCCCTCCGATGCTACTCGAGTGGTATTGGGTAGGATTGCCTCAGGGTAGTCCACAACTCGCCTGGGCGGTGGGTTATGTGTCCATATTTCCATCGATCCTTGCGTTTCTCTTTTGGAATCGGGGGATTGAGTTGATCGGTCCCAACTTGGGAGGACTCTTCATCAACTTGGTCCCAGTCTTTGCCTCACTCTTAGCAATTATCTTCCTTGGCGAGAATTTTCAGTGGTACCATGCCGGTGGAATGCTGTTGGTGCTGAGTGGAATGCTGCTCTTCCGCAAGTCTGCTGTTCCCAGATCCACCTAAGAGAAAGCACCTGCCTGAATGTTCTGTTTCAAGCCATACTCAACAACTTGATTTTTCCACTCGGTGGCGAAAATCAACGACCTAATAGAGCCGATGACTCGAACTGAATTGGAAAATATCCTGAATCCGCTGGGACTCACCTTTGAGNTCATTGAGATCGACCCGGCACTGGCAGATACTGCAGATTTTTGTGCTCATTACAACATCCCACTGGATCAGTCTGCCAATACACTGGTGATTGCATCAAAAGCAGAACCCAAGTCCTTTGTGGCTTGTGTGGTACTGGCCACAACACGTTTGGATGTCAATGGTGCCGTACGCAAGAAAATGGGTGTGCGCAAAACTTCTTTTTCTACCGCAGAAGAGATGCAAGCCTTGACCGGAATGCAGGTGGGAGGAGTCACTCCGTTAGGACTTTCAACAGACCTGCCTCTGTGGATTGACTCTCGGGTAATGGACTGTGAGTGGGTAATCGTCGGCGGAGGTGGGCGAGATTTCAAGGTGAAGATGGATCCTCAGGTTCTGTTGAAACTGGGAGGAGAATCAGTCGTTGATCTTGCCAAGGCCTTGGCCTGAGCCTCAGGAATTATAGCCCAGCATTCGAGGCAGCCAGAGGACCAAGTCCGGAGAGAGCACAATGGTTGCGAGGGCCACAAGGAGCGCCATCAGGAATGGAACGATCTCCTTGATGATGCTTCGCAGGGGAATCCCTGTTGTGGCATTGATCACAAAGAGTAGGATACCATAGGGAGGAGTGATCAAGCCAATCATCGAATTGACGACAACGACAACACCAAAGTGAACCAAGTCGATTCCTAGTGCTCGACAAGAGGGAATGAAGAGTGGAATTACGACAAGAATCAGTGTGGTGGCATCCAACACACATCCGAGCAACAGCAAGAGTAGGTTGATCCCCAACAGAAACATGAGGGGGTCAATATCGACTTCCTTGAGGACTCCAGCCAGTTGGTTTGGAATGTTCTCGCTGGCTACAATGTAGTTCAAGATCAGCGCCCCGCCAATCACGAGCCCTACGGCTGCCGACGAACGAGCACTCTCCANCAAAATNTGATAGAGCCCCTTCCAGTTNAGCGACCGATAGAAGAAAGCTGTCAGGATCAGCGCNTAGGCTGCTGCAACTGCGGCTGCCTCTGTGGGAGTAGTTGCTCCACCGTAGATCCCAAAGAGCAGAATGACAGGCAGCATCAATGCTGGGAAGGCTCGGAGTGTTACTCCAGGCATTTCTTTCAAAGAAACTGGAGCCTCAGCTTTCAAGCTAAGTGTCTTGGCCTTGTAGGCGATCATCACCATCAAAACCAGTCCCATCAGCAGCCCAGGAATAACACCACCCAGAAACAGATAGCCAATTGATGCATCTGAGACGAGCGAATAGAGAACCATTGGAATGGATGGTGGGATAATCGGGCCGATGGTTGCAGAAGCCGCAGTAATCGCCGCTGCAAAACCGGGTGTGTAGCGATTATCTTTTGTCATCATTTTGATGATAACCTTGCCAATTCCAGCTGCATCCGCAATGGCCGAACCAGACATTCCTGAAAAGATGATGCTAGCCACCACGTTGACATGACCCAGCCCACCCCTGAATCTTCCGACTAACGCCACGCAGAATTGAAGCAGACGATCCGAGACTGTTCCAGCGTTCATGATATTGGCTGCCACGATGAACAGAGGCACAGCCAGTAGCACGAAGCTCTCGTAGAGCCCTTGAATGATTTGCTCAGCTGCCAGAGCGAGGTCTTGTCCATTAACTACTAGAAAAGCGATCGCACCAACGATGATCGAGTGAGCAATCGGAGCTCCCATAGCAGCTAACCCAAAGATTGCTACTAGGCAGAGAATAAAGGCATCACTCACTGTAGTGCTCTGTTGAGTGAGTGATGCCAGTTTCGAAATCCTGATCTCGAATAATTTGTACCAACCGCCAGAGGTAGCGTCCAAGCACTCCAACCATGAATAGCAGATAAATCCCAAAGATGTAGTCCAGGCGGATCTTAAGCGATGAGCTGCTCTCGATCTTCATGAACGCAATGTAATCCGCAGTCGCTGGAAGTGAAACAGCATGGGCAACCAGGAACACGATGGCGGCTAAACCAGCCATCAAACGACGTAATTTGCGTGGAGCAGCCAGATAGAGGATATCAAAGCGTACGTGATCCTGATCTCGCAAGAGTAGGCCACAACCCCAGAAAACTGTCCAAAGCCAGGTGATCAGACATGCTTCTAAGGTCCAACTGAGGGGATGGTTGAAGATATAGCGGAAGATGATCTGAAGCATGAAGCTGCAGAACATGGCCGCCAACAAAAGTACGGCCACGCTGTCAGCGCCAATCTTCAGCCAACGTAAGAAAGGCATCAAAGGTAGTAATCAGCGAATGGCGTTGACTCGCTCAACAACTCCCTTGGGCCATTCCTTGGAGAAGTCAGAGGCCAGGTACATTTCCTGGGCACGCTTGCGGAAGGCGTCCACGTTTGGAGTGTAGACTTGCAGTCCTTCATTGCGGAAGAAATCTGCCAACAAGGCTTCTTGTGACTCAACGTTGATGCTGATCACCATCATCGCATCGTTAGCTGCCTTCTGTAGTTGGTCTTGCTGGGCAGTGGTCATTCCGTCCCAGGCTTTTTTACTGAGAGCCAGGAAATTCATGTCTGCCAGGTGTCCAGTCAGAATAATTTGCTTGGTAACCTCATAGAACTTCTTATCCTTGTCGGTGGGTAGTGGGTTGTCCTGTCCATCGATCGCACCTGTCTGCAGACCAGTGTAAACCTCAGTGAAGGCCATCGGGGTTGGATTGGCTCCCAATGCTTTCCCCAGGAATTGCCAGGCATCAGTTCCGGGCATGCGTAGTTTGACTCCGGCCATATCGTCTGGAGTCATTACTTTTTTGTCGGTGCGCAGGTTCAGGTGTCGCTTGCCGAAATACATCACNCCCAGCAATTTGACACCGAGCTTGTCTTCAGCCATTTGGAAGAATTCCTTGCCGATATCACTGGAGAATACCTTGCGCTGATGGTCTGCATCACGCAGCAGATAGCCTGCTGTGAAAACGGACCAGTCTGGAATCAGCTTGGCCAATTCCTGGGCAGAGGTGATTGACATCTCCAGGTTACCCCGTGCAATTGCGGTCAACTCAGTACCCTGCTTAAAAAGAGTTGCGTTGTAGTGGGGTTGGTAATCGGCAAAGCTGCTGACTTTGGCAGCGAACACGTTTTGTAGACCTTGGCTCCGTAGATCGGTCTCTGTACAAGGACAGGACATGCGCAGTGTGACTTTGTCGGCAGCCCAGCTTGGTAGAGCGATAAGGGTACTTCCTAGGACTAATCCGGCTGTAAACAGTCCGGTCAATAATTTATGGCTGAAGCTCATGGCTAGTCTTCTCCAGGTAAAGATGAATGGAACGCTCCAATTGAGCAAAAGGGCCTCATTTGATGCCTTGGAAAAGCTGAAATGTCGATCTTTTTCTGAAAATGTAGCTCAGGACAAATCGGCTGTTTGCGTGACGTTAGCGCTTCAATATTTTAAAATGTGTATTCACATGACCATCGCTTAAAGTAGGTGACAAAATTTNCAAAATCTATCACTTTTCTTTTTGACTGTCTTACCTTACCCCTTCTGTTTGTATCCCCTATTTTTAGGTAAGTCGCGAACAGTATTGCTTTCAATAGGCATCACTTTGCTAAAATCCGCTCAAACTTTCTTCAATTAGCCATCCATGGACAAAATGATATCTCGCTCAAAAGAGCTAGAAGCTAGCTTTAAGATTACGGCTGGTCTCCTAGGAGCAGGTTTTATTGGACAAATGCACGCCTTGGCTCTGAGAAATGCCGCTACATCGATGTGGGAACCAAAAATTCACGTACTCCCCAAAATCCTGGCAGAGGTTGATTTCGAGCTGTGTACAAAAGTGGGGGAGCGATTTGACTGGGAAGAATGCACGGAAAATTGGGAGGAGATCGTTGATGATTCAGAGATCGATCTCTTCATCAATGCTGGTCCGAATCACATTCATGCTCAGCCCACGATAGCAGCAGCTAAGAAGGGCAAACATGTCTTTTGTGAAAAACCCTTGGCTTCCACGGCAGATGAGGCCTTTCAGATATGGGATAAAGTTTNAGAGACTGGTGTCATCCAGATGTGCGCGTTCATGTACCGGTCTATTCCTGCGTTGAATCTTGCGCGTGAAATGATTCAGTCTGGCGAAATCGGTGAAGTTCGTCACTTCCGATCGAGGTTCTTACTGAATATGCTCACAGAGGACGGCAACCTCTCTTGGAGATTCAGCAAATCGCAGGCAGGCTTAGGTGCGATGGGAGACCTTGGCTCACACCATGTTGATCAGGCAAGATTTCTTGTAGGTGAACTGGTTCGTGTTGGTGCATTGACCAAGACTTGGTCAACAGACAAACAAAAGAAAATTCTGGATGTGAATGATGATGCCTTTGTGTGTGTAGCTGAATTTGAGAGTGGTGCAACTGCCAGCTTTGAGGCATCTAGAGTGGCAACAGCGCACAATCTAGGAGGCTGGATTGAGGTAGATGGAACAAAAAAATCCCTATCGTTCCAGATGGAAAGACTCAACGAACTCGTTATCTATGAACCGAACAAGGGACCACGCTCACAACTAGTCACTCAAACAGGACAGCCGTACAGTGATTTCTGGCTTCCTTCCGGAATCCAGGGACAGCATCCTCTGGGATGGAATGAATGCTTTGCTCATCAAGCTCGCCACATACTAGAGGCGATTGCCATGTCGAAACCAATTGCTCCGAGAGCAGACTTTGAAGACGGATACCGAGTCGCAGAAGTGATAGAAACGATTGCAAGGTCTGCAGAATCAGGACGGTTTGAATATGTGAACTATCGGGAACGAGCTAGCAAAAAAGTGAGTTTTGAGCGTACAAAATAAGTTTGTTGCTTTACCCAAAAATGATCTCAACAAAATAATAAGCAGATGAGTGAAATTGATATTGACGAACTCCGTAAAAACTTTGGTCGCCGCTTACGGATTGGATTTATTGGTGGTGGCCGAGACTCTGTTATTGGAGGAACCCATTTGGCCGCAATGCGAGTCGACNGATTTTTCGAACTCTATGCAGGGGTGTTTTCTGTAGACCCTACAGTATCAGAAGCCACTGCGAGAGCTGAATTCCTTGATGCTGATCGAGTTTATGAAAGCTTCAACGAAATGGCCGAAAAGGAGGCACTGCGAGAGGATGGAATTGAAGTCGTACTGATTGCAGCACCGCCCCACATCCATTTTGAAGCAGCAAAAGTATTTCTTACAAAAGGCATCGACGTTATCTGCGAAAAACCAATAGCTATTAGCAGAGAGCAGGCCTCGCAACTCGATGATCTGGCCCAACAGCATAGCCGACTGTTTTGTCTCACCCATTGCTATACGGGTTATCCAATGGTTCGTGAAGCTCGTGCAATGGTACGTTCTGGTCAGCTTGGCAAAATTCGAATTCTCGAAGCCGAACTAGCTGCAGGCGATCCAGGTGTCAGTTTCGAACCAAAAAACCCTGCGGATAGACATTGGCGCTTTCGAGAGAACATNATGGGCAAAGGTGCAATTCTCGGGGAGGTGGCCTCGCATGCTCACCACCTACTCCATTACATTTATGGCGAAGAGATCAGCGCAGTGTCCGCAGAGATGTCTACCTTTGTTCCCAGACGTGAGGTTTACGACAATGCTTATTTGACTACCCGCTATCATAGTGGTGCACGTGGTCGAATATGGGGGAGCTATATTGCTGCGGGTAATGACCACGGACTGTGTTTCCGAATCTATGGGGAATTGGGTGGTCTGCAGTGGCATCAGGAAGACCCCGAGGTGTTATGGTTTAAGCCCATCGGTGGTCAGGCACAAAGAATCGCCCGAGGCTATCAAAACTTATCTCCATGGACGACTCGAGGGAGTAGGTTTCGCCCTGGACATCCGGAAGGCTACGCGTTGGCTTTTGCCAATCTCTACGCGGATTTTGGTTGTGCNGTGATGGCACGCCAACTGGGTTTGCCATATGAACAGTTCTACGAAGCACTACCAACCACCAGTGATGGAGTTGTCACGATGTCTTTGATTGAGGCTGCAGTTGCGTCTAATGACAATGATGGTCGTTGGCAGCCAGTTTCCAGCACATTATCAGTAAGCGCTACTTAGCGAATCAAAGGTACAGACTCTTGAGCAAATCGTAGATCATTGGGAGTTGTAAAAAACTTTTCAAGTTGGTGCTGCTCTGATGGAACAACCAGAGAGCCCGATCAACTTCTTGCAAATCTTCTCAGATACATGCCTACGAAACCAACTGCACCCACCAGTGTGATCAGGGAACCGTAGACCCAGATCAACCAGGGGGCTAGCAAATCGTTGATCAGCCCAGCTATGAGTGGACTGGTCCCCATCGCTACCCGATACACCATCTCCAGCATTCCCATGTAGCGGGCTCGCATGTGGTCTGGCGCCAGGTTGGAAACATAGCTGGTCACCGTTGGGTTGATCACCATTTCTCCAAGGGTCAACACCATCATCGCACCCACGAAGCACACAAAGGTTTCCAGAAANGGAATACTGCCCAGCGCCANGGCATAGATCAGAGCACCGACGGCCATCATCAGAAAGGGTGAAAAGCGNGAAGCCCAGCGAGTNGCGCTGTACTGGAAGAGAACAACAATCAGGGCGTTAACGCTGAAGAGTAGGCTCGACTGGTTTTCAAGGATTTGAAAATTCTGCTTCAGATAGATTGGCATCAGGATGAACATCTCAATGAAACCCATCACGGAGAAAGTGTAGAGTAGCAAAATCGTCATGAAGTGACGGTCCTTCCAGACACTCAGGTTTGACTGAGGAGTGTCTGTCTTGGCCTCGGGTCGGGTTTCTTGCAGGAACCACTGGGCCAGTCCNGCAAGGAGTAGCAAAAGTGAAGCGGTTGTCCAGAAAGCGGTCTGAAAGGAATGCTCTGCGATGATCCAGCCACCGATTAGTGGACCAGTGACCACACCGAGATTGATCGCCATTCGCAGTAGTGCGTAAGCCTGTGCTCGCTGGTGATTCGGCAGCAGGTCGGCAACCATCGCATTGCCTCCGATAGAGAATAGAGGACTGACCACACCCATCAAAGCCATTAGCACCAGCCAGCTGCCGATCGAAGCGGCTTGCGTCATCAACAGCAAATTGCCAGCTTGCAACACAAGCCCAGTAATCATCATGACCTTGCGACCGTACAGATCCATCATTTTGCTGGTTCGTCCCACCGAAAGCAGGCTGGCGCNGGCTTCTACACTAAACATCAAGGTGGTCAGTGCNAGGCTGGACTGGGTTTGCTCCGCAATGAAGATAGTTGTGAAAGGCCAGATGAAGCTACTGCTGGAGACACTGAAAAACACTCCAGCAAAGAGTAACCAGAAGCGAGTGGGATAGGCCTGCCACAGGGCAAGTAATCGACTCAAGCCACTTCCCACCAATAAGCTCGTCGAACTGATTCGGGAGGAGGGATGAAGTCCGTTCGGAGGAAGTGCAGAGTGGTCTCCTCCAACAAAGAGAGATTGGCTCGCTTGCGATCCAGCCGTAGTGATTTCTTGAGCACCACGGGAGGATTGCTCATCACTCGTGGTTGACCGGAATGGTTCGTTGAAGAAGTGTGCAGCATGTAGGGATGAATGATGTAGAGGTCACCAGCCTTGGCAAACAACTACCTGAAATCCTGGCATTTCTGAGTGATCGAGGGGAAGTCAAAGGTTCCTGGTTCGATGCCCTCTAGATGTATCAACAACACTTGAGCAAAACAAACCAGCCGGAAGCAATGAATAAACTACTATAGTTTTAGATAAAAATTAAAACTAATCATTTAATGTGAAGGTAACTAAAAAATTAGAATAATTATATAAAATTTAAACAAATAAATAGAATCTATAATTAAATGAAAAGGGTTTTGAAAAAAATAGAAAAAAAAAGNTGTCTAATAAATCAAATATTTAAAATTTGGATATGTTTTTAAAATAAAAGATAANTTNAATTTTTGCTTGACATATTCATGATATTTCGGGTANAAANAAAATGTGATTCTATTGTCGAACAGATTGTGGCAAACGCCACAGTTCAAACAAAAACTTATCAAGAGTGAGGCAACATGATTGCAAAAAAAGTTACCAGCCTGCTGGCATCTTTAATCTTACCTGTTGTGAGCGCAATTGGAGGAGAATCTCCAATGCTTAAAAAAATGGTAGATGAGGGGAAACTTCCACCCTTAGAGGAAAGATTACCAGAGAATCCATTAGTAGAAAATCCAGTAAGTGAAGTTGGAAAATATGGTGGTAAATTAGTACTCGGCACAGCATTCTTTTTAGATGATGAACGATTGCCGTCACGGGCAGACAGAAATGGATTTTTCCAATTTTCCTATCCCTTTCCAGCACAAGGTCCTATTAAACCCAATCTGGCTGAATCATGGNNGTGGAACGATGATGGAACAAAATTAACGATTAATTTGAGGAAAGGAATAAAATGGTCTGATGGTGAGCCATTTACTACTGATGATGTAATCTTTTTTATGGAAGATATCGTAAATGATGAAAAAGTTGCTTATATATGGTTTTATGAAAATAATTTCTATGATGCAGAAGGTGACTTCCCAAAAATAACGAAGATAGATGATCATACAATTGTATTTGACTACGATGAGACTGCATTCCTATTTGAAAAAAAATATGCAAATGTAGTTTGGCAAGCGTTGCCAAAACATCACTTTAAAACATGGCACCCTAAGTATAATAGCCAATCTAATTATGAAGCGCTTAATGAAAAGTTAAAAATCCTGGGTGTCAATTCTGAGGGAGGAAGAGTTACATTGAATGCATGGGTTGTNGACGAATATGTGCCNGATGGAAAACTACACATGACTAGAAATCCATACTACTGGAAGGTGGATTCAGAAGGCAATCAATTACCTTATTTTGATGAATTCGAAATAATANTAGCAGGAGACAGACCAGCAGTCGGTTTAGGAAATATGACGGGTGAATTTGACCACGATCACATGTGGACAGGTTTCCCACATTACTCAATGTGGCTCGAAGAACAAGGGAAACCCCAAAGGGATTACTCAATCGGATTCTCCAACGCGCCAGGGATGAAGATTAACTTTAATTTTGATTCAGAAAATGCGGCTGCAAGAAAGATAAATCGGAGTATAGATTTCAGGAGAGCAATATCGTTGGCAATTGATAGACAAGCAATTTCGCGAACTTTAGCTTTTGACTTGATGACGCCAATCGGATCTGCCTGGGCACCCGATTCACCATATTTCGATGAAGCATCAGGATATCTATATTCAGAATATGATCCCAAAAAGGCAAAAGAAATTCTTGATGATGCCAATATAATTGACAGAGATAATGATGGCATAAGAGAATTACCATCGGGTGAGAAATTAGAGTTGATCTGGGATATGTATGCTCATGATCTTTACACACCAATGTCAGAGATGATCGTNGAAACAGTGAGAGGTATAGGTGTCAATTTGATCCTAAATGAAAAGCATCAAACACTGCACAATAAGAATTTCACCTCTGGAAATTTTGAATTATCAACTCATGATTTTGAGTCGTACAATGAGCCATTACTGATGATTGATAAATGGATTCCAACGAAGCCTGGATCACCAAATTTTCATGTAAAAGCATACGAAAATGGTGGCTTTTCGAAGGAATACAATGAATTTACTCAATTGTTAAAAAAAGCCAACACAACTAGCATTGAAGAAGGAATAGCCTTAGGTCGAGAGGCAGGAAAAATAATGGCTGAAAATGTATTCATGATCCATGTTGGAGTTCGTAAAAGACCATTCATAAATGCAAATCGACTTGGAAATATGGTACTGGAATCAACAAGGGTGCANGAATATGGTAATTTCGACCCACCATTTCGTTATATGCAGGTCTATGAGAAATACCCACCAAACAGGCCGTGAATAAAAATTTAAATAAAATTAAATGATATAAAAAAAGGAAATCTCCTATGAAAGCTGATTAAACTAAAGAGAANGCAAGCTGTTTTTTTAAACAGCTTGCCTTTGTAAGAGGGAAGGCAAAAAAGGTTTATCTTAAATGAAGANTATATTTGAAGATTAATGCTTCAGATTAAAANAATTTAATTAAAAAGTTTTATACATTGAATGTAAATTTGAAGACAAATAGAAGATTTATTCAAATGAAAATAAACTTAACCTGTTAAAAATAGTATGAAATTTATACTATATAAATAATNTATTTGATATGGGTATATTAAGCTACATTCTCCAAAGAATATTGCTCTCAATACCAGTAGTAATTGTAATCTCCATAATTTGTTTTGGTTTGATCCAACTACCCCCTGGTGACTATGCAGATGCTTATGCAGCACTTGCTTCGTCAACAGGAGGTGGAAGTGTATCAACCGAATATATTGAACAAATTCGAGAACGATACGGTTTGGATCAGCCGTTTTGGATACAGTATTGGAAATGGGTCAAAGGATTTCCCGAAGGAGATTTTGGAATCGCAATGTCATTGCAGGGAACGCCAGTAGCAGAAATTCTAAAAGAGAGACTGCCAATGACTCTTTTTATAAATTTTTGGGCATTGATATTTGCCTTAGCTATTGCCCTCCCAATTGGTTTATATTCAGCTACTCATAAATATAGCTTATTAGACTATCTACTCACTTTCATTGCGTTTATCGGTATAGCTATACCTGGTTTTATTTTAGCAGTTATAATTATTGCAATCTCAATTTTCTGGCTAGATTCTTCATATATTGGGAAATTGTATTCAAACGAGTTTATAGGTAAACCATGGACCTCAGACAAAATTATTGATTTTCTGAAGCATCTGCCAGCACCAATCATTGCAATTGGTATTGCTCAGACATCAAATACCATGCGAATAATGAGAGGTAATATGCTAGATGTTTTACGACAGCCGTTTATTCAGACAGCGCGTGCTAAGGGGCTTTCTGAAAGTGCTGTCAACTGGAGACATGGTGCTCGGATTGCGGTCAATCCAATAATAAGTAGAATTGGTGTCTATCTCCCTGAAATTATTGCAACAGAGATGTTGGTTTCGATAGTTTTAAACCTTAATACAATAGGCCCCCTCTTTTATGATTCTCTTATTGCACAAGACATGTATTTGGCTGGNACTATATTGCTCATTATTTCAGTAATACTTGTTTTGGGAAATCTTCTAGCTGATATATTATTAGCCATATCAGATCCACGAATTAAACATGAGTTAATGTAGTCATTCAAAATTAGTAAATGGAGGTTAATTGAGTGACAAATTGGATTATATCCATTTAACAGAAAGACAGCTTAAATTAAAGAAATTTCTTAGACATAAGGTGGCAGTATTCTCATCCTTGTTGCTTTTTATTCTGTATTTNATGGTAATTTTTGCGGATTTTTTTGCGCCATATGGAATGCTTACTAACCATAAATATTATTTGTATACACCACCACAAATATCTAAAATAAGATTTGTAGACAATGAAGGAAATTTNAGGTTGAGACCTTTTATTTATCGTCAAGTCGCGAAAAGAGATCCAAAAACACTTAGATTCATCTATGTTGATGACACAAATAAAAAAGACTTTATCTATCTTTTTGTAGAGGGTGAAAAGTACAAAATGCTTGGTCTAATTGAAAGTAATATCCATCTTTTTGGAGTCAAAGAAGGTAAGCTATTTTTATTTGGAACAGATATTATTGGTCGTGATCTACTTAGTAGAATTATATTTGGTGGGCGTGTTTCACTATCAATTGGCTTAATTGGCGTAGTTATATTAGTTATTCTGGGTACAATTATTGGGACAATATCTGGTTATTTTGGTGGATGGTATGACAACATAATACAGCGCGTAATTGAAATTGTAAGAACTATTCCACAAGTTGCACTTTGGATGGCTCTTGCTTCAATAATCCCAAAGGAATGGCCATCTTCTTATGTTTATCTGGGTATTGTCATTATTTTTGGTTTCATCAGTTGGGCTGGTCTTGCACGTGAATTACGTGGTAAAGTACTTGCGATCCGTCGATCTGACTTTATTTATGCTGCAGAGATAGCTGGAGCTAGTGCTGCAAGAATAATAAGAACGCACATCATCCCAAATGTTTNTGGTCATATTATCGTAATTGCTACTTTAAGTATTCCAATAATGATCATTGGTGAAGCCGCTCTAAGTTTTCTTGGATTAGGAATTAAACCTCCGATGACTAGCTGGGGTCTTTTACTGACAAAATTAAAAGAGGTTCAAACGCTTAAACATTACCCTTGGTTAATTACTCCAGCTGGATTTATTGTTGTTTCAGTTCTATGCTTTAATTTTATTGGTGATGCGTTAAGAGATTTGAATGATCCTCATTCAAAATAAACAGAATTAATTTNAGAAATTAAACTTCAATGAGTGAAAGTTTANTCACCAATTCAAAAAAGCTTATTAATGTTGATAACCTTGCTGTTCACTTTCATATTCCACAAGGTATTGTTAAAGCTGTAGATGGTATTAGTTTTGATATTGCAAGAGGGAAATCTTTGGGAATTGTTGGTGAAAGTGGTTGTGGTAAGACAATCACTGCACTAACAATGATGCTTTTACATCCACACCCTGAAGCTAAAATTGAAAATGGGAGTATAAATTTTTATCGTCATGAAAATGACATGATAAATTTAGCAAAACTTGATGTTCATAGCAAAGTAATTCGCAAGATAAGAGGTAATGATATCGCTATGATTTTTCAAGAGCCAATGATGTCTTTGAATCCAGTCCACAAAATTGGTGATCAATTGATAGAAATCATTAGGCTACACCAGAANATTTCTAAATCTAACGCTAGGCAAGCTGCTTTAGATGCCCTCGATATGGTGAAAATTTCAGCTCCTGCTCAACGAATGAATGAATATCCATTCCAAATTAGTGGTGGGATGAGGCAAAGAGTAATGATTGCGATGGCATTATGTTGTAAGCCAAAATTATTAATTGCTGATGAGCCAACAACAGCACTTGACGTAACAATCGAGGCTGAGATCTTAAAGTTGATTAAAGATTTGCAAGATGATTTGAATATGTCGCTAATGATGATTACGCACGATCTTGGTGTGATCAGCGAAGTGACTGATCAGGTCGCTGTTATGTACGTTGGTAAAATTGTAGAGAAGGCATCAACTAAAGATCTTTTTAATGAACCTCTCCATCCTTATACCCAAGGATTATTTAAATCTCGTCCTGAAATTAAAATTTCTGGTCGGCTTGAATCTATTAGAGGTGTCGTACCAAGCCCATATGAAGTTACTGAAGGTTGTAGCTTTGCCCCTAGGTGTGATTTTGCAACATCATTGTGCAGGTCCAAATCTCCAAAATTAATTAGGTTGGATGGGCGTGAAGTTAGCTGTTGGAGGTATGCAGACCGGGGAGAAATCTGAATTATGGATGAGAATAATATTCTAGAGGTTAAGGGCCTTAAGAAATTTTTCCCGAATCGTAAGGGCTTTTTCAATAGGATTTCTAGTTTCAACAAAGCTGTCAATGATGTCAGTCTACACATAAAGAAAGGTGAAACTGTAGGGCTCGTTGGTGAAAGTGGATCTGGTAAAACCACTGTTGGTAGATGTATTGTAAAATTATTTGCCCCTACTGCAGGTAGCATACAATACAATTTTAACGGAAAAATTTTAGATATTTCNGAAACTCCTGAACATCAAATCAAAGATTTTCGGAAAAATTTTCAGATGCTTTTTCAGGACGTGTATTCTTCTCTTGATCCAAAAATGAAGGTTCTTGAGATAGTAACCGAACCATTAGCAATCCATAGTATTGGCACACAAAAAGAGAGATTTAATAAAGCCTGTGAGCTAATAACTAAGGTTGGCTTGTCCCCGGATGATTTACAAAAATATCCTCATCAATTTAGTGGTGGCCAAAGGCAGCGAATAGGAATTACAAGAGCGTTATGTAGCCAACCCAAGTTCATTGTATGTGATGAGCCTGTATCTGCATTGGATGTTTCAGTCCAAGCTCAAATTCTTAATCTTCTTCTCGATCTCAGAAAGGACTTTAATCTTTCCTACCTTTTTATTGCCCATGATCTAGGAGTAGTTAAATATTTTAGTGATAGAATTATTGTTATGTATCTGGGGAAAATTGTTGAAGTCGCTCTAGCCAAAGATATATATGCTTCCCCAAAACATCCATACACTGAGGCACTTTTAGCTGCTATTTCAAAGTACAAAGTTGGTAGTGAAAGAAAAATTTTATTGCAAGGAAGCATTCCAGATCCATCAAACCCACCCACTGGTTGTGTTTTNCAGCCACGTTGCAAATATGCCCTTGATGTATGCAAACAGAAAGTTCCTGCTCTATTGCCTGTTCCAAATAAAAATGATTCGTTTGTTGCCTGCCATCGATCATCTGAATTAAACTTAGAGAGTTATTCATCCAAATAAATTTCGGTAAACTCTTGGGTTTAAATTCTTTGANTCGTATTATTTAGTATTTTCTAGTTTTGTAAATTTATTCCATATCGGTTCACGGCACCAACTAATTGGNTCTACATTTGATCCTGATGATGGAAATAAATGATAAACTTTGGCTTTTTCTTCAGTTGGCCATTTTTCCGGTGTCATNGAATTCTTACCCGATGGATCAGTGTCAACACCTCTTCTCTGAAACATTTCAAAAATCCTTTCTTTAATTTCTTCTGGCAGTCTTTCGTAATTTGGGTGGAACCAAAGGGTAATTAGTAGACGTTCGTCTTCTGTTCTATTTGGTAGCGCTCCGTGTACCATTCTAGCATCGCCAACAACCACATCACCATAAGATACTGGCACCTCAACCTCCCCTTCCATTGAAGAATATAATGGGTCTTCTGGATTTTCTACTNTTGATACACTATCACTGTGCGCGTTCTTATACTCCTGCAAAATTNGAGGATTCCGGTGTGTTCCAGGGAGTACTCTCAAGCAGCCATTTTTTTGATCAGTATTCTGCAAATAAATCATAACGAAAAATTGGGCAATCTCTTCTGTGTAAGAGATCTCATGCTGCCATGCCCACCAATCCTGGTGCCAAAATAATGCTGGTCCATCTTTAGGTTTGCTTATAATGTAGCCAGAATTAAATTTTGGATTCTGACACTTTAACTCTTTAAGTAAATTCTTTAGCTTTTCATGTCCTATCAATTCTGCAAACNGTGGATAATCAGCAGTTAAAATAAGACTCCCTTGTGACTTGTTTTTCTCTCTGTGGTTTTTTGATTGTTTCTTGATTGCATCTAGTGAAATNTTTCTTATTGGATCTAAATCTTCTTTTGTGAAGATGTTTTTAAAAACAACATAGCCATCTTCAATTAATGTTTTTCTGTAGTTTTTATGATTGTCTTTATTTCTCATAACTAGTTATTCCTAATAGTATACAATTTTTGGGTTCTGCTAAAATTTCGACCGAAACTAATTTCAAATCAAAAAACTTTGCAAGCTTATTAATTTGTAAATCAATTTTTTATTTGAAGCTTGGCCTTAAGTTTTCTCAGGATTTTTGAATGCCAATCAATTGAATCTGCTCAGTCATCAACAGCAAATTGCTAGCTTGCAACACGAGCCCAGTAATCATCATGACCTTGTGACCGTACAGATCCATCATTTTGCTGGTTCGTCCCACCGAAAGCAGGCTGGTGCAGGCTTCTACACTAAACATCAAGGTGGTCAGTGCCAGGCTGGACTGGGTTTGCTCCGCAATGAAGATAAGTTGTGAAAGGCCAGATGAAGCTACTGCTGGAGACACTGAAAAACACTCCAGCAAAGAGTAACCAGAAGCGGGTGGGATAGGCCTGCCACGGGGCAAGTAATCGACTCAAGCCACTTCCCACCAATAGGCCGCTCGAGCGGATTTGGGAGGAGGGATGAAGTCCGTTCCAAGGAAGCGCAGAGTGGTTTCTTCCAGCAGAGAGAGATTGGCTTGCTTGCGATCCAGCCGTAGCGGTTCCTTGAGCACCACGGGAGGATTACTCATCACTCGTGGTTGACCGGAATGGTTTGCTGAAGAAGTGTGCAGCATGTAGGGATGAATGAGGTAGAGGTCACCAGCCTTGCCAACCAACTCCCTGAAATCCTGGCATTTCTGAATGATCGAAGGGAAGTCAAAAGTTCCTGGTTCGATGCCCTCTGGATGCTTCAATAACTTCTGGGCTACATGAGCCGGAGAATCTGCCGCAATGAAAGTTCCACCTCCCTTTGTTTCCACATCACTCCAGAAGAGCACTAGCAGCAGAGCCTGCTCACGACTATCAGCGAAATGCCGGAAGTAGCTCCCGTCTTTGTGCCAGTTGAAGCCCTCGGCCTGGGGAGTCCGCCAGGGCTTTTCCGCACCGAGGCTGAAATTGATGATGAAGGCATCTGACCAGACCCAACTGTTAATCTGCGTGAAATGCCGCGATTCGATTCCTAGGATCTTGGTTTCAATCCGCTCTGCGCCTCCAACGATCTCACAGAGGGCTTCCCAGGCTGCCGGTGCGATCTCTGAGATGGGAGCCTGGTGGTGATGATTCATCCAAATGATCGGCTCTGCACACTGCTGGGTTGTTCCATAACCGACTCGCTCCAGCGCAGCCGCCGCCCACGACTGCATCAATTCCACAGATAATCCCGAAGAAATTTTTAGGAACCCTTCCTGAAGAAACTGTTCTTTCTGTTCGATTGAGAGAGCCATCGAAGTTCCTATGTAATGGACAGCACTGTTGCTGATGATAATCGGAAACCAAAATGTCGAATCCTTGAATCAACTCAAAGGAAGCTGTTCAGATTTCGCTCGCTTTCTCGCATGGTTTCAGTGGATGAACAAGGAATTCCTAGCTAAGCTGGTATATGCATCTGTTTTTGGTTAAAATTATCCGATTTCTTACAGTGGGGAGATAAAAATAGTTACAAATAGAATTCAAAAACAAATTTCTTTGAAAGATTTAAAGTGTGTGTGTAGTTTCGTTTTTCTATTCTGATACTATTAGATCCTAATTTTCCCCATCGAATTTAGGGTTGTGTGAATTTGCCAAACCTGTAACGAGTTTTGAACGATATGAAAAATCTGCGAAAGTTACTCATTCTCTGTTTGTCAGCACTTATGCTGATCATCACTAATCCCATTGAGGCTGCAGAGTATGACCTTACCCTACATCATTTTTATGCCCCAAGCGAACCTTCTCATACTGAGGTGCTGGTTCCTTGGGCTAGGGAAGTCGAAGAACGTACAAATGGCAGGGTAAAGATTGTGATTGCCCCTGGAATGAGCCTGGGTGGCAAGCCTAAGGATCTAACCGCGCAAGTCAGGAGTGGGCAGGTTGACCTGATTTGGACAGTTAACGGCTATAGTGGAAAGGAGTTTCTGAGAACAGAGGTTTTTGAATTGCCCTTCGTCCACACTAATGATCCGGTAGCTACCAATTTGGCCATGCGAGAAATGTTTGAGACTGATTTGAAGGAAGATTACCAAGGAATGGAGGTAATGTTTCTCCATGCTACACAAGGCCATGCTTTCCAGTCAAACGGCTATGGTATTCACAAGCCAGAAGATCTGCTTGGCAAACGAGCAAGAACACCAAGTCGAACAGGAGCTTGGACGCTGGAAGAGCTTGGGGCAGATCCCATTTCTGTACCTGTCAAAAACATTCCTCAGACTATTCAAAGGAAAGTGGCAACAACAGTTATGTTGCCATTTACTGCCAATCCATTACTCAAACTCAACCAATACATCACTCATATGACTGAAGGTCATGAACAGACACGCTTTGGTACTGTAGTCTTTCAAGTGTCCATGAATCAGCAAAGGTGGAATAGTCTTCCTGATGATATCCAAAAAGCCTTTCAGATGGCATCTGATGAGCGGATTCTACGGAGGGCTGGTCAAGTGTGGCACGAAGATGAAAAGCGAGGTCTTGATTTGATGCTGAAATTCAAGCGAAAGCATATTGTTTTGAGTGAGGAAGAGACGGAAGCTTTCCGCCTCCAGTTGGAGCCTGTGGTGGAGCGCTGGATTGATGAAGTCAGCAAGGATGGCATTGATGGAAAGGCATTAGTCACCAAGGCTCGAAAACTGATCGCCAAGCACTCGCAGCAATAGGCTCAAAGATCTATTTACCAAACCTCCTCGATTTGAATGATCTGCGCTCAATGGAATTTGCGTTTTCTCCAGCAGGGAAAGAGCTTCTACCCAAGGACGCAGATCAACCTTCCTGACACGCCATCCAAAAGTATATCTGGGGTCGTGGGATGCACTCCAGCAAGTTGGTGTTTACTGACAGAAATGTCCACCACCCTTTCTAAGACAAAAAGTCACATAAATTAGATCAATCAGGTGGTTGAGGTTTCAGCTTGTTACGCATTATGATCCTTCTCTATGAAAATTTTAATTTCCATCATCGGTAGGAGAAGGTCTTTTGCGAATCCAAGACATCCCCATGCGCCGCAAGCTCGTTGGTAGTTTTTTGCTGGTTGGCTGTGTGCCTGCCGTCTTGCTGACAGTGGTCACTCTGGTGGTGGCAATGAACTCACTGATGACACAAACTTACGAGCAACTGAGTGGGCTGCGTGAGAACAAACAACAGCAGTTAGAGACTTATTTTACTCAGCAGCAAAGTGATCTGGATGTGCTTGGTAAGACAGTGGAGAGCTTTCAGAAAGCAGCAGAGGTCAAGTTAGCAGCAATTCGAGATGCTAAGGCAGTAACTCTGATGGATTATCTGAGTTTCAGCAGGGCCCAATTGCTGGATTTTGCAAAAAAGCCCCAACTAATCGATGCGATGGCAAACCTGCCCGTGTATCTCCGGAACTATCGTTATGACCGGGAAGTGTCAGTGGGTCAAATTGAGCTAATTCGTAAGGAATTGCGACTTTGCTGGGAAGAAGATTTTGGTCAGCGTTATCAAGAAATTACTGGAGAAAATGATCTGGATATAGAAGAGAAATTTTCATTGTTGAGTGAGTGGAGCATCGTTATCCAGCAGGCATATATTTCGAGCAATTCAAACTCTCTTGGGTCAAAGATAGAATTACTCAAACCAAAGAGTGAGCTTCTTTTTGCACCACCTTATGACTTGATGCACGAGGATCTCCATCCAATGATTCGAAATTTTGCAGAAGAATTTGGTTACCAGGATGTTTATCTGGTTGATTCAGAGAGTGGAGACGTGGCCTATTCGATGATGAAACGCATTGATTTTGGCACTTCTCTCATAGATGGGCCGTTTGCAGAAAGCCATTTAGGGGAACTTTTTAGCCTAGCAAATACAGCAGTAACACCGGGTGAATTTTTTATCGCAGATTTCGAGCCCTATGAGCCCAGCTTTGAAAAGCCAACGGCGTTCATGGCAACCCCTATTTTTGAGGAAAATCGTAAACTAGGTGTGTTGATCTTTGAGTTTCCAGTGGACAAGTTCAAAAATGTGATGAGTGATCGTAGCGGCTTAGGACAAACTGGAGAGACCTATCTGGTGGGTGGTGATCAACTTTTTCGCTCCGATTCCTACCTGAATCCAACAAATTTTTCAATGGAAGTATCATTTCAAGACTTTGAAGAAGTAGAGACAGCGCAGGTTTTGGCTGGGCTGTCAGGAGATTCGGGAGTGGGGGTGAGCCGCAATTACATGGATAATCACGTCTTGAGTGCCTGGCGTCCTTTTGAATTTGAGGGATTCAATTGGGTTCTTGTGAGTGAAATGCGGGTGGGTGAAGTACTTAACCCATTGAATGCCAGCGGAAGTGAGTTCTACAGAGATTTCTCTGAATTGAGTGATTACAACGATTTATTCCTGATTCTACCCAACGGAGTCATTTTCTACACAGCTGCACGTGAAGCGGATTACCGAACAAACATTTTGAATGGAAATTTTAAGAATAGTAATCTGGCCAAGCTGGTACGCAAGATTGGCTATGGAGCACTGGATATTCAGCAAATGAACAAGCAAGTGAGATTTACAGACTTCGCACCGTATGAACCAAAAGGGAATGTGCCTGCTGCTTTCTTGGCAAAGGGGGTAAAAATCAGCAATTCTCTGCTTGGCACAACAAATCAGACATCACGAACAAATCTGGGTTCACAACTGGTCGTTGCCCTGCAACTTTCTGACAGCACCCTGAATGAAGTGATGCTGCAACGCACCGGTCTGGGAGAGACCGGAGAGTCCTATCTGGTGGGCCCTGACCTCAAACCACGGACCAGTACCCGTGATCCCAACCGTAACCTGGCCTCCTCTCTCAGCGGAGAAGTCTCTCTCAATGGGGCTGACACCGAGCCAGTCCGCTTGGCCCTAGCGGGTCAGAGTGACACTGGTCTCTATCAAAACTACAATGGCGACTGGGTGCTGGCTTCCTTCTCTCCGATTAATGCCCATGATCAAACCTGGGCCCTGATCACCGAGATCCAGGCTTCTGAAGTCCTGCGCCCTGTCTGGATCCTTGCTCTGGTAGTGCTAGTCCTGCTGCTGGGTGTCGTGGCCCTGGTGGTCCAACTGGCCCTCTTCTTCTCCCGTAACATCACGGAGCCAGTCACCCAGACTGCCCTGGCCCTGCAAACCATTGCCGAAGAGCAGGACCTGACCGTACAAGTTGATGTTGAGCAGGAAGATGAGATTGGCCAGATGGCCGAAGCAATGCGTCAGATGGTCTCTCAACTCAATAGCGCTCTGCAGCACGTGGAGTGGTCCTCCCGGCAGGTCCAGCAGGAATCAAGTGTGTTGGAGAGTACCGGGAGACAGTTGGCTGAGCAGTCCTCCACCCAGGCAGCTTCGCTGGAAGAGATCAGCTCTTCAATGGTAGAACTGAACGCCCAGACCAAGCACAATCATGAACTCTCGACTCGGGTGAGTACGGAGAGCCAGCAGATGAGCCGTCAGGCACAGACCAGCAGTGAACAGATGCAGCGCTTCTCGAAGATGATGGCTGAGATTGAGTCCTCGACAGAGAATGTGACACAGATCACTTCATTGATCAGTGAGATTGCGGCCCAAACGCGGATGTTGGCGATCAATGCCTCGATTGAGGCAGCACGAGCAGGAGCGCATGGAGCAGGCTTTGCGGTGGTGGCCCAGGAGGTTCAGGAGTTGGCAGCCCAGACAGCAGAGTCAGCCGAAGAGATTGCCAGGGTAGTAGGAGCTTCGGTGGAGAAGGTTCAATCTGGGAGGAAGACCTTGGGTGAGGCCCAGGGTTCATTGGAAGAGATCTTTGGGACAACGGAGTCTGTAGCAGAGATGATGCAGATGATCCGTCATGCAGCGGAGGAGCAGTCACAGGGGATCCGTCAGGTGAACCAGGCGTTGGAGGAGTTGAACCAGATGACAATGGAGAACGCACAGTTTTCAGAGGTGAACGCGAAGTCGAGTTCACAGTTATCCCAGCAGGCTGAAGAGTTGTTGGAGGTGGTACACCAGTTTCGTTTGTGGGAGGGAGAAGAGGAAGAAGAACGTGAAAGTCCAGCTGCCTTGCCTGAACCT
>NYTS01000008.1 GCA_002683655.1 Deltaproteobacteria bacterium | reverse complement strand
GACCCTCTATCCCTCTCAGCTCTTTTACTTCAAAACTGATAACCAGAGTCTCGATCTAAGCAATGGGCTTGTTGCCTACTACCCATTTGATAACGACACCCTCGATTATTCAGGGAATACTTTACATGGCTCTAATGTAGGCAATGTCCAATTCAGCGCAAATCGCTTCAATCAAGCAAATCAGTCCATTAATCTCTCTGGAAACAACAACTACATCACAGTCACTCACAATTCAAAGCTAGACCTTGACAACCTGAGTATCTCTACATGGGTTAGAGCGGATAATATTAGCAAATCTGGTTTTCAGACAATCGTTTCTAAGTTTCAATGCTCAGGATCACAGTCCCCAATTTTAATGAGGTTGGACAACGCAACCCTAAACGTGGGGTCGGTCAAGTCGATTCAAACGATAACCAACCAGAATTGGCATCATCTGGCAATGACAAGACAGGGTGCATCAACTTCGGCCACTGTTGTGCTTTACATCAACGGTCAAAATGCTTTTTCAACTGGTAGTCCAGATAATCGAACTGCGGTGGGTACTGACAATCTTACAATTGGATCTGGCTGCACTGAAGACAATGCAGTTGACAGATCATTTGATGGGCAAATCGACGAGGTCAAAATCTATAACCGAGTTTTGACTGTTGATGAAGTCAAAGCAATGTATGCCATTGCAGACACACTTAGACCCATTGTGCTGAATTCTTCTCCAACAAATGGCGCAGTTGGCTTTCCTGCTGGGGACAACCTCAGCGTTGACTTCTCCGAAACCTTGCTGGCAAGTTCGATCAATAGTAATTCAGTAGAACTCAAGCGCGATGCCGACAATTATACGATCTCTTCGAACAACCTGACTTTTGATCCAAATACGAACAAGTTACTCTTTGATCCTAGCAGTCTCGCCTATTCCGAAAACTATACACTCCGTCTGCACTCCGGTCTTCAAGACCTCACGGGCAATCCTTTAAAAGCTACCACGATCTCCTTCCAGACTGGCATAGCCGGTTCAGGCACGGCAACAGACCCCTACCTGATTTCAAATGCAAGTGGCCTTGACAAGATTAGGGACAACCTTACAGCGCACTACAAGCTGAGCGATAATATTAGCTTAAGTGGCATCAGCTGGACTCCCATCGGTAATTCAACAGTTCCTTTCTCAGGGGATTTGCTTGGGGATAATCACTCAATCTCCAATCTAACTATTGCCTCCAACGATAATTATACTGGCTTATTTGGTAGTTTGGCTGGAAAGGTATCAGATCTGAAGCTTCAAAACATTAATGTGACGGGAGCCACATATATTGGGGGTCTTGCCGGCCATCAAGATAACACTTCAAGAATTGAGAGAGTCATACTCGATAACGTCTCTGTACAAGGTAAGCACACAGGGGGTTTGGTGGGTAAGTCATTGGGCTTAATTGAAGAGGTGGGCATCCGGGGGCTCAGCATAAATGCTTCAAGTTATGGACACATAGGAGGTTTAGTTGGTTGGTTGTCAGGTCCGGATGGCAATGGAATCATCAGACGTTCCTTTGTGAACGGTACGATCACAGCTCAAAATAAAGTGGGAGGACTTGTTGGAAAATTATCAACAGGTGCAAGTCTAGAGGACAGCTATGCTCAGGTCAATGTAACAGGATCTTCTTTAGTGGGAAGTCTAGTGGGCAGTGATGCACCTTATGGATCTAATTTTAATCAAGTTAGGCGCAATTATTCCACTGGTTCTGTAGCATATACAACTCGGGGTGGAGGCGCGATCGGGGATAATGAGACTGCTTCACCTCAAACCCTCTTTGAGAACAACTATTACGACAACGTAACGGACACAACACTCAACACATACCCCAAAGCCACTCCAGCTACCACTGCCCAACTCCAACAAACACAGGACAATACCACAGCGATCTTCTCTGGGTGGGACTTTGTGAATGTCTGGGATCCGATGACCCCCTGTGAATATCCCCGCCTGCGTTGGGAAAATGTTGTGTATGGTCCTTGTTTATCAATCTCAAAAACCACAGCGCTGGTCAGTGAAAACGGTACAACTGATAACTTCACAGTGATGCTGAAGAGTCAGCCCTCCAGTAATGTTGTCCTGCAAATCAGTTCCGACAACACCAGCGAAGTAATAGTTTCTCCAGACAACCTGACGTTTACCACCAGCAACTGGAACACCCTACAAACGGTCACCCTCACCGGTGTCGATGACAATGCTGTCGATAGCAACACTAACACTCAGATTCTTGTAAAAGTGGATAATTTAAGCACCGTCGATCAGCGTTATCATGGAATCAACCAATCAATGGCTGTAACGAATGTTGATAACGAAACTACTCCAGCAGCCCGGTATGGAGAAACCCTCAGAACTGGTGGGAACCATACATGTGCAGTGCTTGATAACGGCTCAGTAATGTGCTGGGGATATAATGCTAATGGGAATTTAGGGAATGGAAACTCTGGTACCGGAACTGACAACGCCACCCCAGACAGCGTTGTCAATCTTAGCAATGCCCGCTCAATTAATTTAGCTAAGAATGGAAATCATAGCTGCACAGTACTCGATAACAATTCAGCTATGTGTTGGGGGTTTAATAATTATGGACAACTTGGGGACAACTCAACAACACTCAGAAATACGCCCATCGCTGTGTCAGGGTTGGGGCCTGTTAAGTCTATCAGTGCTGGACAGAATCACACTTGTGCGGTACTAGACAACAACTCTGCAATGTGCTGGGGATATAATCTCAAAGGACAACTTGGGGATAATTCTAATTCTCAACGGGATACCCCAAATGCTGTTAGCGGATTGGGGCTCGTCAAGTCTATTAGTGCTGGATCAAACCATACCTGTGCGGTACTNGACAACAACTCTGCAATGTGCTGGGGATATAATGTAAGTGGACAGCTAGGGAATGGAAACTCCGGTGCTAGCTCGGACAGTCTAGTTCCAGTTGCTGTTAGTGGGTTGGGGCCTGTTAGGTCTATCAGTGCTGGACATCAGCACACTTGCGCAGTACTCGACAACAACTCTGCAATGTGCTGGGGNAATAATGGTTCTGGACGACTTGGAGATAGCACTTCCATACAAAAGATTACTCCAGTTGCTGTTAATGGGTTGGGGGCTGTTAAGTCTATCAGTGCTGGAATAGACCACACCTGTGCAGTATTGGACAACAACTCCGCTGTGTGTTGGGGAGGAAATGCAAAGGGGCAACTTGGGGATAACACTTCGACTCAAAGAACTACTCCAGTTGCTGTCAATGGAATTGGAACCGTCAAGACAGTTACTTCAGGAAGTCAATTCACCTGTGGGCTTATGAGCGACCAGACGGCAAGGTGCTGGGGGAAAAATCTCAAAGGGCAGTTGGGGAATGGAAATACTTNGGACAATGCCACCCCAGGCAACGTAATTAATCTCACCAATATTCGGTTGCCTTGAGCCCACATAAATTTGGAGTTGTGGGACTTTTTGCGATGGTTAGATTTTGCAGTTGATCAGTCTGCTGAAATTGGGGAAGGATAGCTACTAAACACCTTGAAAAAGTGTTGCATGTCTTCCATCTTCCGTAGGCTCATTCGAAAGCAATGTTCCAATGGAGGCCGCATGGGCCTCACCAAGATTCCCTTTTCCTTCAGGTAGCTCACTGCTGCAGCAGCACCACCCTCCGGCTCCACCAACAAGAAATTTGCCTCCCCAGGGTAAAATTTAACCCCGTGTTCCTTCAAGAACTGCTCTAGGGCGGGTTTGGACTCTCTCATCAGAAGCTGTACTAACTCCTGCCAGGACTTCCGATCTTCCAATAATGCCCTAGCTGCCACAAGTGCAGCCATATTGACATCATAGGGCCCACGTATTTTCAACAATTCGTTGATAAACTCCTCTCGAGCGATCACATACCCCAGTCGTAGAGCCGGAATAGCAAAAGCCTTGGAGAAAGTGCGCAAGACAACCAAGTTGGGATACTGATTCAGAAGATGCAGGCAGGTCTGACTGGTAAATTCGTAGTAGGCCTCATCGACCAACACGGCACAGTCAGGAAATTCTCGCAGTAAAGCTTCGACCTGGTTCAAAGGAGCAGAGGTGCCAGTGGGGTTGTTCGGATTGATCACCACGATGATCCGGGTCTGTGCGTTGACTGCCTGTCGAATTTTTTCATAAGGGAAGGCAAAGTCGTCTGGATAGGACACCTCAATAAAATCNGCGCCAATCGTTCCCACNGTCTGCTTGAACATCGTGAACCCGGGCATCGCCATCACCAGGTTGGTTCCCAGGTCCAACAAGCAGCGCAAGACCACGTCAATTCCCTGATCAGATCCATTGGTCAACAGTAATTGTTCAGGGGGCACACCCACGTATTTCCNAAGCTGCTCCGTGAAGGAACCATAATGGGGGTAGACATGGAGTGGGCCGTCAACTAAGTACTGCTGAAGGGCCTTGCGCACGGATGGAGGAGGTGGTTCAGGAGATTCATTGAAGTCCATCAGCAGGTATTCATCAGGATTACGACCTTCCAAGGGAGGTTTGTAGGTTCCCAGGGCAGAGATGGGAGGACGGATGCGCATNTAGATATCCTTCAAAAAATTGGGCNGGTTTGTGCTTGCGTANANNGACATCNTAGCATAAATTATTNAATTCCCAANCTACTGAAAATTCTTCTCTTCCCGCTCCAACTGAACGTGAAACTCCATCGTTTTTTCCTGCTGTTTGCCTGCTTCCACTTTCTATCCGTACCTGGATTGATGGCCTACCAACCAGACTGGAAAGACGTCGTGGATCAGTTCCAGGACAAGATCAAGTGGGAGCGCGCCAGTTACGAAGCTGAGGTTCAGNTTTTTGATCCCTTTCGGCAATTGGAGGATGGGACACCACTGGAGATCCCNCATCTAGCNTACAAACAGTTGGTGCACTGGAAAAACGACGAGTACCTGACTGTAGAGACCATGAACTTAGAAGGGGTGATGCTGCACTACTTCTACGAGGTTGAAGGAACTCGGATCAACGAACACATTGCGAAAAATCGGCGCTTTGAGTGGATGGACCTGAGGCCCTACTACATTTTCTTCTTCAGCCACGATCTGGAGCATTTTCGGGCAGCGCTCAAGGAGTTGGAGATTCCTGCCAACACCCACACGATGTACCTCGCTCCCGATGGAAACGTCTACCACCGCTTTGGGCATCCAGAGCATGGGCCACATCTGTTGATGAATACTGCTGCCAACCGAATTGAGTCTATCAATTTCCCTATCAATGTTCCTGACGGTTCCACCCAGTTACTAAGCATCCGCTTCAAAAATTTTAAAGTGGTGGGCTATCGCAGCAAAAAGATCAAGTATCCAACGGTCACTGAATTCTACTTGGCAGATCGGCTTTTTCAGCGTAGGAACATCAAAAAGCTGAAAGAACTCTCCAGGCTACCCTGGCGGCGTTTAAAACAATTGGCGGAAGACTACCGACCCAAACTTTATGGNTCGATGAACCTAAACTATCGCAACTGACCATGAAAAAAATTTTTGGACTTTTTAGCTTCTGCATTCTGGGATTTTCNTCNCTNAGNGCAGCCCCTTTGATCGTTGATGGCATNTACCTGATCGTCAACCAACAGGTGTTTACCTTCAGTGAGGCAGAAGAAGCCAGAAATGCCCTGCGCCAACAAATCCTGCAGGAAGGTCAAACACTAGACGAAGCAGAGATTGTCCTGCGTGTGGAGCAACGACTGATCGCAGAGTTGCTACTGCGTTCAAGGGCAAAAACACTAAAGATTGATGCCTCTGCCGATGAGGTTCAGGAACGGATCGGCCTGTTGCGGGAACAAAACCCTCAACTGAGGACAGTCAATGACAAGATTCTACAGGATCAAATTGCGGATGATTTCCGACGCCAACGATTACTTGCTCGTGAGGTGGACGCNAAGGTGCGGGTTGGCGAANAAGAGATTGCCAAGCTTTGCAAGGNGCAAACGGTAGAATTGCGGGAGATTGAACTCGTACAGATTCTGCTCCGAGGTGAGGAAATTCCAGAAAGAATTCAGATCATCCAGGAGCAATTTGAAAAGGGGATGGCTTTCAAGGAGATGGCCAAGGCTCTGTCTGACGATCCTGCTGCCGAGAGAAACGGCGGAAGGCTGGGTCAGTTCCGCAAAGGAGAATTATTGCCAGCGATTGAGAAGGTGGCGTTCCAGCTAGAAGTTGGCCAATTGAGTGATCCACTAGAGACTGAATTTGGAACACACCTGCTGATGGTTCAATCAGAGGTGCTACCCGATGCGTTGAAATGCAACGCCTTGAACGAATCACAGCGCAAGCAGTTCGAAGAACAAGCCTTTCAGCAAGTTCGACAACAGGCGGTTGAAAAATACATTGCCGAGTTACGTGAGAAAGCGCAGATCACTGTGAAGCCTTTTCCCAAGGGTTGGAATGGCTGATGTTCTTAACACCGATTACGCCGATGGACTCGTCTTGCCAATGGAGGATGAGTCAAAGATTCGTCAGGATTGGTTGGAGACCTTTCACTACGAGGGACCACGACAGCGAGTCTGCTATGAACTAAAGGAATTTGCAGCTGTCTGCCCTTTTTCTGGCCTACCAGACACAGGAATTGTGTGGGTGGAATACATCCCTAAAACAAAACTCGTTGAGCTGAAATCGNTGAAATACTACTTCATCAGCTTTCGCAACGTAGGGATCTTTCAGGAAGCAGTGACTGCCAGAATTTTTGAGGATCTTTGGAAGTTGCTGGATCCGGANTGGCTGCAGATCAGAACGAACTACGCCACTCGCGGAGGAATTGACACAACCTGTACTGTCGATTCAAAGGATCAGGATTCAGCTTGAAATGGATTAGAGCTTGGCACTGAGTTCCTTGATTTCCTGGTTGAGGATTTGGTCGTTTTCGCTGTAGTCCATTGGTGCTTCCACTAGATGAACTCCACCTGCCTGATAGCATTGCTCCAATAGTGGAGCCAACGCCTCGGCACTTGCCACCCGGTGTCCATGGGCACCATAACTCTCTGCATACTTGACGAAATCTGGATTGCCGAAGTCCAAGCCCCAATTTGGGAAGCCCATGTTCGACTGCTTCCACTTGATCATCCCGTAAGCATTATCCCTCAGAATTAGGACAATCAGATTCAGCTTCAAGCGAACTGCTGTTTCCATCTCAGCAGAGTTCATGAGGAATCCTCCATCCCCACAAATCGCCATCACTCTTCTTTCAGGAAAGACAATCTGTGCTGCCAACGCGGATGGCAAGCCGGCTCCCATCGTCGCCAAAGCGTTATCAAGCAATACCGTATTTGGCAAGTGCGCTCGGTAGTTGCGAGCAAACCAGATTTTGTAGACTCCGTTATCCAAAGCAATAATCCCATCATCGGGCATCACCTTGCGAATATCAGCAACTAGNCGCTGCGGGTAGATNGGGAAACGTGGATCAACGGCTCCTTCCAACAAATGAGCCTCAACTCTTTCTCGAATTTGNAGNAAGTAGTTGAAGTCCCAGTGCTCCTGTGNNGTCAAGGCTTGCTTGATCTGCCAGACACTATTAGCAATATCCCCCACTACCTCCACTTGAGGGAAGTAAACAGGATCCACTTCCGCCGTTCGGAAATTGACATGAATGACCGTGCGGCCATCGTCAACGTGCATGAAGAAAGGTGGCTTCTCCACCACATCATGCCCCACATTGAGAATCAGGTCAGAATGCGCAATCGCTCGATGCAGGAAATCACCATCTGAGAGAGCAGCGTTCCCCAAAAAGAGCGGGTCTCGTTCATCCAGAACACCTTTGCCCATCTGTGTGCTGAAGAAGGGAATTTGAAACTCATCAACAAAATCACGGAGCATTTTAGCAGTTTGCTTGCGGTTCGCCCCAGCACCGATCAACAGAAGTGGGTGTTTGGCCTTCTGTAGCGCTTCTACGGCTTGGTGAATTGATTTCTGCTCAGCAATCGGTCTGCGGACGTGTCTTTTAGGTAAAAGATCTGCATATGTCTCATCTCGGGCGATGTCTTCTGGGAGCTCAAGGTGAGTTGCTCCAGGACGTTCTTCCTCTGCTAGGCGAAAGGCCTCATGAACACGTGAAGGGATATTATCTCCTCCGACAATCTGCTGAGTGTACTTCGTCAGAGGCTTCATCATCTCAACTACGTCGACGATCTGAAACTTTCCCTGTTTACTGGTCTTGATTGGCTTCTGGCCCGTGATCATAAGCATGGGCAGCGCACCCAATTGGCCATACGCAGCCGCAGTCACAAAATTAGTTGCACCTGGACCAAGGGTTGACAGACATACGCCAGCTCTTCCAGTCAAGCGGCCATAGGTGGCTGCCATGAATCCAGCAGCCTGTTCATGCCGCGTAAGGATCAAACGAATTTTGGAGTTCCTCAAAGAGTCCAGGAAATCAAGGTTTTCCTCTCCGGGAATCCCGAAAATATATTCCACACCCTCTGCTTCAAGAGCCTTGACGAATAAATCAGATGCTTTCATAGTGACTATCCTGTAACATTCAACGTTAAATCAGCCAGCTTTAGCATGGCAATTGCGCTAACTTAAGGGATGGGCAAAGAAAGTAAAGTTTTTACCAGAGTTTACCAACCTTGATCTAATAAAAGAACTTTCATGAGCGAAGCAGAAAACGATGGGAANCAGGGCGTCTATGTNTACGCCAATTTGATCGATACGAACAAGGACNGAAAGATTGATATGATCTCTTTCGTAGANCCGAATGGCAGAGCGGTCGCTTTGGCTGTTGATAACGATCACACTGGCTTGGCCAACAACATCCATGTTTTTCAGGATGTTACTGGAGACGGTAAACTTGATGGGGAGGATGTTCGATTAATTCGTAAGCTAACCTATGAACTCTACCGGCGTACAGACTTGGTTGAAGGCCAACTGGAATTGTTTGTGGAAGAAGCGGCTTATGGCTAAGCCTTATAGCAACTGATCTTTGTCTTGTTCNTTGTTCAGTGCCGTTGGCTGCGTGCTTAGGTTGGTATTGAACAGCTCCAGCATTGCTGATTTGAAGCGTTCGAATTCCTTGGCGGCTTGACTACCCGGCTTATCTGGAAATTCCAATGTGTAGATCGGAATTTTCCACTCATCCCCAAATCTCCCCAGACTCCCTGGAAAAGTCCGATAGTCACGGAAACGTGTCCCACTTTGCTCTGCAAAACTCTGTGCCTGAAACCAAGCACGTTTCCGAACNGCCAGCAATTCTTCATCACCTTCTCGCTTGTCCATGTAATCCAGATCTATGAAATCCAACGGAGAATGAAGGGAAACGATCTTATCCGGTTTGTATTTCAGGATTATGCTGACAAGAAATTGATTTTCTTTCTCCGAACCAGCTGTTTCACCTGGATTATAGCGTGGATTTTTTTGATATGACCATTTCCACTGTCTATGAGCTAGGCTTGCCCAGTCTTTGGTTGGCAGATTGCGGTTCAAATCTACCCCGTTTGCATTTGTTCGTGATCTGGGTTGACTAAAAAATCCATCTGGATTGAGCAGTGGTATCAAAACAAGCCGCTGCCGAATCAATTCTTGGTTTGAACGCAGCAACTCCATGAAGCGGAAACAATGGTAAGTCGTATCTTCATCAGAATGGACAGAACACATTAACAAAGTTGTGTGGGTGGAGCTTTCGTCCCCAAGAACTTTGTAGATTAGNGGTTGCCCTTTTTCTGAATGCCAACTGGACTGCCAATCNTTCGGGTTGCATCGTAGATCCTTCCAGCCCAGTTTTTTGAACTCTTTATCTACTTTTGGACAGAACTGACTAATAGGAACATTTGTTCCTGCTGTAGTCTGCAAAGCTGGCCTGGCATAATCCAATGCAATCCAGCCAAACTTTCCTAACTCATATTCAATCTTGGCCCATTCCTCTTTTTCTTGAGTAACCTCAAACTGTTGACCCTCATACACTTTTCCGAGCTTTTTACCCCAAACTCCATCACGCACATTCAGTCGATCAGCTGTAATAACAATTTGTTCTGATGCAAGGACTCCATTGAGGGCACTTGAGATCAAAAAAATGATCAAAAAGTTCAGTGTTTTTTGCACAACAGGTTATCCGTTTTGCAGGTTATTCGTGCAAGGATCCAAAGAGAGGAGGGGCAGCACCTCGCCCAATAAATGAAAAGAACCAGTTATGACCCAGGGCATCATCCTAGTCTCTGAGGCCCATCGCAAGGCATTCTGGCTGCTGTTCAACAATTTGAAAGAGTTTCTAGGCAGCTCAAGATATTGAAGAATTTCAACAGGATCTGCAGCTCTCGTGAAACTATATTGGACTAGTCCAACCTGTTTGGCGCTTTGAACAAGCTCTTGAAGAGAATCACGAGTTTCAACCGTCATCTTGTCTTTTGCAATTCCTAACAAGAGGCCGTAGCAGGAAATTTGCCACTCTGAGAGCGTGGTGATTAATGAATCAATGGCATCAACATTATGTGCCCCATCCAGAATCAATTCCGAAAAAACCTGTCCTGAACTTTTATCTCGCAGTTTGACGTTAAAATGCCGACTTTTGCGACCAATCAGAGGAAATTTTGAAGCTAATTCTAATCGTTCTTTTCTCTGATTTGGCGACTTGGCAGGTAGCAAAATTTCCAGAGCTGTTAGTGCCAGTTCTCTGGAAACATCTGAGATTTTAGCTTCTCTACAGGCTGCTAAGCGTTGCCCACCTTGATCAATCAGTTGATAATTTTTTCCCTCAATCCAATGGGTGGATATCTCTTGTAAATGGGTTTGCTTCTCCAGCCATTCCTTAACTACCTTCGTTTGTAGAGAAACCAAAAGTGGTACACCTTTTCGAGCAATACCTAGTTTTTCAGCTGCAATTTTAAGGATGCTATCACCAAGAATATTTTGGTGATCCAGACCAATTCTTGTAAGAATTGCGAGTTCTTTCGGAGTTACATTGGTCGAGTCCGCCTTCCCTCCCAATCCAGTTTCTAAAACTACCCAATCACATTGAGCTCTTGCAAATACTTTAAGGGCAATTGCCGTTACTAGATCAAAGAAAGAAATCTGCGGGCATTGAGGATTTCTGGAGATTTCCAAAGTCCGCGCAGCAACATCCACAAATTGTTGAATACCGGCACACCGACCATCAATTTGTATACGCTCTCGAAGATCAACCAAATGGGGGGAGGTGTAGCACCCAGTCCTGAAACCATCCTGTTTCAGTAGAGCGGCAAGAAGGAATGCGGTAGAGCCCTTGCCGTTGGTGCCTGCGATGTGGACAATTTTGGGGGAATTTTCTGGATTGCCGAGTTGATTCAGCAGGAAGCGAACACCCTCCAGCTTAGTAAGATCTCTAGGCCGGGCAGAGCGCTCGTAATTGGCTTCGTCCTCCAATTGCTGGAGAATCTTACCGTATCGGGTGAGCAACCTTGATCACTCGATTTGTTTTCGACTAGTTTGAGGTTTTTCTTCCTTTAGGAATCTGAAAAATGGCTGATCAGAACTGAGTAACAAGGTTGTGTCCTCACGAAGAGAATGACGGTAAGCATCATGAGATCGTTGAAACTCAAAAAATTCAGAGTCTAATTGGTAAGCACTAGCGTAGATCTCAGTTGCGGACGCATCGGCTGTACCCTTCAATTCCTCTGAAATCTTATTTGCTTCTGCTAGAATCTTTATTCGGTCTCGATCAGCTGCTGAGCGAATTTCCAATGACCGCTCTTCACCTTCCGAACGATACAATTTTGCCTGTCTTCTACGCTCTGCTTCCATGCGTCCATATACTGCCAAGCTGTTCGCCTCAGGTAAATCTGCTCGTTTGATTCTCACATCTGCAACCTCAATCCCAAAACTTTCAGCAGCCTTACGAGAGTTAGTAGTTATTGTCTCTCGGATATCTCTACGGTTACCGGACACAATTTCCACAAGAGTGTGCTTACCTAGTATCTCCCTAGTTTGAGAGTAAATGATATCGTCCAACCTTGATTGAGCACCAGCAAGACTGCGGACAGTCTCGTAGAACTTTAATGGGTCTGAGACTTTCCATTTTGAGTATGCGTCCACAATCATTTCTTTCTTGTCTTCTGTGAAAACAGACCCTGGATCAGAATCATTTGATAACAGTCGGTTATCCACATAAAAAACTTTTGTAAGAAAAGGCATTTTGAATTTTAACCCGGGCTCCATGTGGACTGTAACCGGATCTCCCAAGCGAATTTCCACCGCATATTGAGTGCGATCTACAATAAAGGTGGATAAATAAACAATACCAACAATGACAACGCCGGCAATGAGGAGCACATTAGTTGAAAATGATCTCATATTGATTTTCTCTGCTAATTGATATTAAGTTGGAAATTAAATTTCTTAATAACCATTTTCCAGATCTGCTCCCCTGCAGTCAAGCAAAAGCCGGAATTCTTTTTTTGTTTCTAGGCCTTTAGAGGATCCTCTGCAACCTCTAATTCCAGACTTTCTCCACAATACTTGCAGAAATCAGCATCCATATCATGTCCATCATGACCGCAAGAGTGGCAGGACCTGGTCAACTTTTGGTCTTGCCTACGCTGCATGGCCGATAATTGTACCGTAACGATCCCTGTGGGTACAGCTAACATGCTATAGCTCAAGATCATCACAATAGCAGCGACNAATTGTCCAAATCCTGTCTGGGGGGCTATATCACCGTAGCCCACTGTTGAAAGGGTCACTATAGCCCAGTAGATACTGCGAGGAATACTCGTAAAACCAGCTTCCTCTCCCTCTACAACATACATCAAGGCGCCGAGGAAAGTCACAGCAATCAGGATGGAAAATAGAAAAGCCATGATTCGGGCCTGGCTAGCTTGCAGTGCCTTCAACAACATTGTCCATTCGCGCAGGTAGTCCAGAAACTCGAAAATACGTAAAATCCGAATGATTCTGAACACTCGAATGACCAACAGGTATTGGAAACCCGGAAATAAAATACTGATTAACCCTGGGAGGACAGCAAGAAGATCAGTGAGGCCAAAAAAACTGANTGCATAGCGCCAAGGACGTAGCGTAGCAACTAGCCGCAGGACATATTCAATCGCAAAGACAATCGTGAAGAACCATTCGAGACTATGCAGAAGCTCACCATACTCCGTACGAACGGCTGCAATACTATCCAACATGACTGTGGCCACGCTAACCGTGATCAAGATCATCAGAATGATATCAAAGATTTTTCCGGCCCTCGTTTCAGCTTCAAAAATCAAGTTATGGAGGCTTGCACGCCAGGGGGTGGTAGGAACCGTCGAGACTTTTTTTCTGCTTCTCATCCTACGCGGCCGTCAACTCACACGTTGGCGAGAAGAGTCTTTGGTAATATGAGTCTTGAGATAAACTCGGATCACCATCAGAGCTGCAGGCGTGACCCCACTTATACGGCTTGCTTGTCCAAGGGTAGCCGGTTGATGCTTGATCAAAAGTTCTTGGACTTCTTTTGAGAGGCCAGGAATATTTTTCATATCCAATTCATTAGGGATCTGGATACGATCCATTTCTCGCATTTGTCGAAGTTCTTGTTCTTGGCGCTTCAAGTAACCTTCGTACTTGATCTGGATTTCGACCTGTTCACGAACTTCTTCTGGGAATTCCTCCCAGGCCACCTTACTAGTGATAAATGCTTGCTCAGAGAGCATTTGAATACCCTGGCCTGGTCTACGTATCAGTTCCGCTAAACTACTCGCCTGTTTTAACTCAGCCTGATTCATTTGTTTCAGTGCCTCCTGGGTTTCCTTAACCGGAGTGATCTTTGTCTGTTCTAAAGACTTCTTAAGAGCAAAGATTTTACGTTGTTTATTGAGGAATTGCTTATAGCACTCATCAACTAATAGTCCGAGTTGATGGCCTTTCTCACACAGCCGAAGATCAGCATTATCCTCTCTCAAGTGGAGACGATGTTCTGCTCTTGAGGTAAACATCCTATATGGTTCAGTTACTCCTTTAGTGATCAAATCATCAATCAAAACCCCCATGTAGGCTTCATCTCTTTGCAGTACAAAAGGCTCCCTCCCCTTGACTTTCAGTGCGGCATTCACCCCAGCCAAAAGACCTTGTGCAGCTGCCTCCTCGTAGCCTGTAGTTCCATTGATTTGACCAGCTAGAAAAAGGCCAGGTACTTTTTTCAGCTCAAGGGTAGCTCTAAGTTCTGTTGGTTGTACAAAATCATATTCGATCGCATAGCCCGCCTGAAGCATCTCAACATTTTCAAGCCCAGGAATTGTCCGATAGAATTCTTGCTGTACCTCTTCAGGTAGGCTTGTGGATAGACCATTTGGATAGATTTCAAAATTATCTGATCTGATTCCAGTTGGTTCTAGAAAGACTTGATGTCTGTCTTTCTGAGCGAACTTGACAATCTTATCTTCAATTGATGGACAATATCTTGGCCCGATTCCCTTTATCGCTCCTCCGTAGAGGGCAGAGAGATGAAGGTTATCTCTGATAATTTGATGGGTTGCTTCGTTGGTATAAACAATGTGGCAAGGCACTTGAGGTAAGGGNGTTCCTGTTCCCCAAAAGGAGAACTTCCGGATTGGATCATCTCCCAGCTGCTCCGGAATATCACCCCAGTTGATGGTCCTTTTATCCAAACGAGCTGGTGTGCCTGTCTTAAGGCGGCCCAATTCAAGTTGACAATCTGCCAACGCAAAAGATAAATGCACGGAGGGTGGTTCATTGATTCTACCAGCCTGGATCCTGTTTTCGCCTCGATGGATCAAACCATTCAGGAAAGTTCCTGTTGTGATGACAACAGAACCTGCCAGAAATTCTCCCACATTTGTACGAACCCCCTGAAGGATGCGATTCTCAATGACAAGTTCATGTACCATCGCTTCAACGATCCAGAGATTGGACTCTTTCTTCAGGATCATCTGCATTAAACTTTTGTACTCATACATTTCTGATTGACAGCGAGTTCCACGAGTTGCTGGACCTCGTGAGCCGTTCAAAACTCGAAACTGAATTCCTGACTGGTCTGCAACTTTTCCCATCTCCCCGCCAAGGGCGTCAATTTCCTTGACCAGATGCCCTTTACCAATTCCGCCAATAGCTGGGTTACAAGACATTTGGGCAATCTTTTCAGGATTGATGGTCAACAGGATCGTCTTGCAGCCGAGCCTTGCCGAAGCTAGTGCTGCCTCACAGCCTGCGTGCCCACCACCGATCACAATGACTTCTGCACTTTGCGAAGTAGACAAAATTTTAGTCTCAGTGGGATTTCTACAAAAAAACTAATTATTCTGAAAATTATCAGGATTTTTCGGCAAGATCCAGCCAAGTGAACCTTAACTGGACACAGATGGAGTGAAGGAGTGTTAACTGCGNGATGTATTGTTCAGAACAGAACGAAGTTCATGGGGTTGAACGTAGTTCAACTGCCTCAGAATCTGGCCTAATAATAGAGGAAACTTCTTCTGTAAAACGAGTGCTATTTGCAATTGTTCTTGGCTCAGAAGCCCCCTCTGGCAAAGTTGATCACCCAACTGTGAATATTGAGTGATCAACAAAAGATCTGGATCAAAAACTCTTTTGGTTCTCTCCCAGAGGCTCAAGTGTGCCATCCGCAGTTTAAACAAAATTTTANCACGTAATGATGNATCAATTNTCTCAAGTTGTTGAATTGCTATAGCTGCAGTTTCTAAGTCACCCTCGCAAGCAACAGCTAGGAGGATTGGGACAACTTTTTTATGTGGACCGGTATGCATCGCTGACAGAATTGCCATACGAAGGCTAGGCATGGCTGGCTGTTTCGCAATGGCCAATAGTTCTCTGGTAAGCGATGCTTCTTTCTTAAGAAACAGTGCTACCGCTGCCACCTGTCTAACATGAGAATTATCTGATTCACAAAGCAACTGTTGGAGAGCTGGCACACCCAATTCCAGAGTTTGAGGATCAATCGGTTGTTCTCCATCCAGAAACTGATTTTTCTTTCGCAATGACGAGTGCTGATGTTTAGTATCCCTCTCTCGTGGTGACTGGTCAACGATTGCACGAAGTTCTTTGTAAGCCTCGGTGACTGCATGGAACTTAAGAGAATTCGCTGCTCCAACCCCTGAATCTGGGTGATAACGCATGACAGCTTGTCGATAGGCCTGTTTCAGTTCCTGAAGTGTGACATCAGGTCTGACACCAAGTTCTGCATAGGGGCTAAAAGTATGGTTCATTCAATTCCATTTAAGGAGGTTACTCCATGTGATCCTCATGTCTTAAAGGGACCATCTGCAAAGAGCATGCACTCCATGGAATTACCGTCACCATGACTTTAAGAAACNCCTTANGTTATTAATTTCTATTATTAATTTATGAATAAAATTTTTTGAGAACCAAACTGATTCGGTTTCCTNAGGCTACTCTCTCTAAAGAGCTGGAAGGGTATCGGTAGGATTTTTTTCGAGCAGTTGCTGATCGTGAAAGTAACGAACAGTCGTATTTGCTGAGGCGTGCCGAGCGTATGCTTGAACCTTCTGGAGAGGCTCTCCCATTTCAAGTGCAAGTGTGATTGCGGTATGTCGAAGATAGTGTGTGGAAATATTTAAGCCAATCGCATGTCCGAGGCGTCGTACAGCTTCGTTTATTGCCTTGCCAGTCATTTGGTTGCCCATACTACGCTGCCCTAAGGAGGGGAACACCCAAGGTGTATTCAAACCAGCTAACTGTAAAGCACCTCTCCAGGCAATCAATTCTTGATAAAGCTCTTCTCTGATTTTTAGTTTTTGTGGGACACCGCTCTTCGTTTCCTCAAGAATAGCTATCCAAAAACGNCCGTCCTGACGGATATTTTCCCAGTTTAGTAGAGAGGCTTCACTTCTTCGTGCTGCAGTGAAATATAGAAATTTCAACAACACCTTATTCCTGTGACGCAGTAAAGTCTCCACTCGCTCGTCGTAGGCTATGTTCTCATTAGCATCAAGCATTTGCTGAAGCTGATTGACTCGCAAAGCTCCCTTATTACTAAGTTGCGAGACCTTCTCGTTGCGGATCAGGGACGATTTAAAGGGGTTTTGTTGAAGATATCCGCACTCCGTAAGTACACGACAAATCTTCTTTAGAGCACTCATCGCTTGGTTGATGCTTGCGGATTTTTTCCCGCTCAACCTNAGAAACTCCTTGTANTCAAGCATTCTGAGGCTATCGAGGCTTTCCAAATCTTGAGCGGAATGTAGACCGGCCCATTTCTGAAAGTCTTTTAGAGAACGCTCATAAGCCCGCCGAGTATTTAGGGCATAATTGCCAAAAACCAATTCCAATGCTCTCTGAGCTGGTAGGCTCCGAGGAAGATTTTGGGGCAAGTTAGCAGGTATAATGTCAGTCATCAACTCAACTGAAAATAATAATCTTGGTAAGCCCTTTGAAGGAACCATCGCACGCCAGGTGCTTGCAACAAATTTTCTGCGGGAAAACACAACACTTGGCATTTTNTTATGGTTTGTTCCTTCCAAGTNAAGGGCTTACCCAAGACATTTGATAATCCAAGCAATGATTTCTCAGTAACTTTCAGTGTTTTATTGCTTGCTAAGAATTGAATTTCTCCAGCTTCAAGAAAGCCCAAAGTGTTTTTGGGAAGGAGAACTGGCTGATTTTTTTTAAGATTGATTCGGTCAGACTTTTTGAGAAGTGAGATCAGTTGATCATCACTTAGACCATACTGAAGCATAGGGAGAGTTCTGAAATGGTCATAGTCTTTGANTAATGAAATTCTCTTCTTCAACAATTTATGCTTCTTTAGTAACTCCCGATATGAATTGAGGGAGATTGGCAGAATACGAACAGGGCCAACTGAAACCATTTCTTGTGATACTTGCAAATCTGCCAATGCGATTGCCTCCCCAAGTAACGTTCCTGCGGGGTGGAGTAATCCATTTAGCTCAACCCGCCCCGTTAGAAGGAGAGGAATGTATCCAGATTCATGGGCACGAGTAAGGATTTGTTGCCCCCTCGGAATTTCTTCAGTCTGTTTGGTGACCAGTTCTCTTAACTCCTCTTTCTTCAATGATGGTAACCGTTGTTGTAACCACTGAAGGGCTTTATCCTGAAANAATTTCTCATGATCTAATGGCACCCTCAGATCGGAAGTTCCAAATTCGGCCGTATAAGCTGAAGTCAATTGATCTTCTGGAAAAGGCAATGAGGAGTGGGCTAAAATCAATTTTCCAGANGGATCGTTGGCAAAGTCAACTACCTCGCCGTGAATCATTCCACCCCCAGCATCAATCTTTTTGACATCACTATGTTCAAGGTAGCTTTGGAGTGTCTTATCAAAAAAATCTTCACTGATGTGGTACTTTGCTTCGGGATTTTTCATCCTTCCCAAGACAGCGCTGGAAACGATATCTGCGAGGTGTCCAAAAATCTTCTTCTCACCGCCTTCTTGATACCTAAAATAATAAATGTTTGTTTCGACAGGATGTGGTGAAAAACGAGGTTGGACCTGAACTGATCTGGTTATGTTTGTCCAGTTATCAAACTCTAGATCAACGATTTCAAAAAATTTTTCGATTTCTTCAACAGGAAGGGAAATGAGATCTGAAAGCTTTTGGAAGGTGGATTTTCTTACAAGTGAGGATGCAAAATATTTTATCTTACTTCCTCCCTGGAGCAAGTAGGNTAGCCCTGCAAAGTGGTCATCATGAGCATGAGTTTGAAAAATTCCAGCCACTTCACTCAGATCAATTCCTAAAACTTCAAGCGTATAGTGAACATTTGGACCCGCATCAACCAGATAAGGTTCTCCCTCAATCATCAAAATGCTAGCCATACACGGGCGAAAACAGTCCCAACCATCCCCTTCTCCTGTATGCCACACAGAGAATTTATCTCTTGGTAGCAATTGATCTGGCAATTCATAGGGAGGAGGATAGGTTTCTGCCTCCTTGAGAGTCAAATCCACATCAATGCATTCAGAACCCATCTTGAATTGATACTGGCTCGTCCCTGTACGACTAACCAGTAGATCTCCCCTGAGGCTTTGCCAACTAGAATCTTTAATGACACATGTAGCCAATAAAGCATCAGGTGGTTGAATTCTGCCAAAGGCAAATTGCATCTTCATGGCCATCATCTCAGCAGTGTCCTCAAGGCTGATGCCACAATCGATCAACTCTTCAGGAGTGGTCAAACCATAGTTTCCCCGGTAAATGTATTGGAGTTGGGACTGAACTGCGTTCGCATTCCCTATGAGAATTGGTCTTTCGCCCTTGTTGTTTGGGTGATTCGGAATGATTTGACCTTGCTTGTAAAACATCTGAAGAACCGGAAATTCTGCCATGTTTGCCGGCAAACCATTTTGCAGAAAATCATCGGCAAGCAAAATGGCATTGGGGCCTGTTTCAAAGGAAACCCCATTTTCCGTAACCAAGCTGATTTTTCCCTTGCTGGTTAGATGCTTAACCGCATCAGCTGGACATCCACAAAGGATACGCAAGTTAACTTTGGGTATTTCCAGCCATGAGATGCCTGGTGCCAATTCTTCGTAGATGAGTTCAGCCAAGATTGAAACTCTGGTTTGTTATCGCGAATAATCTTTTCGTGGATTTACTGCAAGAACGGTGCGTTCTCATTCAAATAGGAGTTAGTNACGAAACTTATCGCTAATTCGATCGCAGCTTCCATAGAACCTGAATCTGCTTTGAATTGGGCGGCTCGATCGAAAGCTGTCCCATGATCAACTGATGTGCGTATTAATGGTAATCCTAAAGTTACGTTGACTCCTTTTTCAAAACCAAGAAGTTTAAGAGCGATATGTGATTGGTCATGATAAAGAGCAATTACCGCGTCGAATTCACCCTGCCGATGCCTTAAAAAAACCGTATCTGGTGAAATGGGACCAATACAATTTATGCCAGCGTCTTTCATCAAGTTCAATGCTGGAAGAAGTATTTCTACTTCTTCGTCACCGAAAAGACCCTCCTCCCCAGCATGAGGATTCAAGCCTGGTAATGCGAGTCTTGGATTTTCAATACCCATTCTGATGAGGGCATCATGAGTCACTTGAGCAACTTCAAGGATTCGCTTCGGTTGAAGCTGCTCAAGTGCATTACGTAAGGAAACATGGGTACTAACGTGTACTGCTCTCAGCCCCTCAACAGTAAGCATCATGAAAGGGGGGTCTCCGTTGCTCAGTGCCGAGAGTATTTCTGTGTGCCCTGGAAAATGATGACCAGCCATATGCAGGGCTGTTTTGCTCAATGGGGCAGTGGTAATTGCATCAATCTGTTTTGTGAGCGCTGCCTCAATTGCTACTTTCAAAAATTGAAAAGATGACTCTCCCCCCCAGCCACTAGCTTGCCCAAGCTGCCAGTGCCTTCCTGAATGAACTTTCAAATCCACAATACAAGGCCCACTGGTTAATTCAGCCAAATTCTCACATACTCTTAGCTGCAGGTTTGAACCAAGCTTGTTGATAACCTGTTCAAGAACCCAGGCATCCCCAAAAATGACTGGATGCCAATCCAAACATGAATTGAGTTTCGTAAGTGCCTTAACTATGATTTCAGGGCCAATCCCATTAGGATCTCCCATCGTCAGACCAATGATTGGTTTTCTTTTTTCGAGCATAAAATCAAAATGGATTTAAATAACCGCACAGTTTTAGTCACTGGAGCAGGTGTGCGTCTCGGTCAAGCTATCGCAGTCTCACTTGGTCAACAAGGAATGAATGTAGCTTTACATTATCACCAGTCTTTGGAGGGAGCAAAAGAAACCTTGGGACTCATAGGCGGTGATTTTAAACAACATGGTTGTTTCCAAGCCGACCTTAGACAAGTATCCGAGATTGAACTACTAATCCTTCAGATTGAAGCACAACTGGGTCAAATTGATGTGCTGATCAACAATGCCGCTGACTTTTTTCCCACCCCCTTAGGTGAAGTGAGTGAATCAGAATGGGACCACTTAATCTCACTGAATCTGAAAGCACCTTTTTTTCTCTCACAATTGGTCGGAACAGCAATGCTCAAAAGAGGACAGGGGAAAATTGTTAACATTGTAGATGTAGCTGCAGAAAGGCCATGGCCACAATTCCTACCCTATTGTGCATCCAAAGCAGGACTGGTCACACTAACAAAGGGACTCGCTAAGGCACTGGCTCCAGCAGTGCAAGTCAATGCGGTTGCGCCCGGAACAATGCTCCCTCCCCCTGAGAGTAGTTCATTTAGCCACGATCTCGCCATTGAAAGAAGCTTACTAAAAAAAATGGGGCAGCCGGATGATATCGCCAAAGCAGTCACCTATTTTCTTGAAAATGATTTCGTTACTGGAACCGTATTACCCGTTGATGGCGGAAGAATGCTGGCTTCCTGAGCCAATTTGTCTTGCCACAACTAGAATTTTGAAGAATAATAATACTTTAAAATTCTTTTGATTCAGTCACATGGAGTTACCGAATGAAGATTGATGGCAAGCAATTGACCTTCCCCAAATCTGTTCCTGTTAAGTATTCAGCAAAATTAATTAAAGAGGCTGAAGGTGAAATCACTATCGAAGCAGAAGATGAGGATTCCTACCTGAAAGTTTTCACACCTTTCCGGGGAGTTGCAAAACTCTACGTTTTTGAAAACGAACGTTGGGTTGACGCAGAAACTTCTCAGCCCTTTTCAGGATTTGATCTCTCGGCTCTTGGGCTCGATCAACTTGGTGATCTGGAAAAGGAAGAGGAAGCAGATCCCCCTAAGATCATCACATAATTTCAAGCTCAATCATTAATTGCTGACTCTCTAAGGCTTTTCGATCGACTCTTGGTCAGCAACATCCCTTCTTTTCACATTACTCCCAACTACTCAAAATGACAGAACGGATTCTGAACGCAGACATTGTCCATGAAATGAGAGACTCCTACATGGAGTACGCAATGAGCGTGATTGTGGGGCGTGCTCTTCCAGATGTACGTGATGGCCTCAAGCCCGTTCATCGACGCGTTCTGTTTGCAATGCAGGACCAGGGAAACCATTACAATCGAGCCTATCGAAAATCTGCTCGAGTCGTTGGGGATGTGATCGGTAAATATCACCCACACGGTGACGCAGCCGTGTATGACACAATCGTGCGGCTGACCCAGCCTTTTTCAATGCGATATCAACTGATTGATGGTCAGGGGAATTTTGGCTCAGTGGATGGGGATGCCCCAGCAGCAATGCGCTACACCGAAATTAGAATGAAGCAGATCGCTCATGAGATGATGAGTGATCTGGACAAAGGAACCGTCGATTTCATCCCCAACTACGATGATTCTCAACAAGAACCCACGGTACTACCCACCAAGATTCCGAACCTGCTGGTCAATGGNTCTACCGGCATTGCTGTTGGCATGGCCAGCAACATACCCCCGCACAATCTACGTGAAGTCCTCAATGCCTTCCTCTACTACATTGAACATCGTTACACTGCCTCATTGCCAGATCTACTGGAACATCTGCCGGGCCCCGACTTTCCTACTGGGGGAATTATCATGGGCAGAAGAGGAATTTATGATGCCTATATGAGTGGAAAAGGGATCATTCGTATTCGGGCCAAGACTCATGTTGAGACAACCAAAGAAGGTCGTGAAGCTATTATNGTGACAGAATTACCTTTCATGGTGAACAAGGCAAATCTCCTTGAAAAAATTGCTGAGATGGTCCGGGAAAAGAGACTAGAGGGCATCACAGATCTGAGAGATGAATCAGATCGCAAAGGCATGCGGATGTACATTCAAGTTCGCAGGGGGGATGACCCAAATGTTGTCTTGAGCAATCTTTTCAAACACACCGCTTTACAGTCATCTTTTGGGATAACAATGCTCGCGATCGTAGAGAAGCAACCAAAGGTGCTGTCGCTTGCTCAAACATTGGAATTTTTCCTTCAGCATCGAATAGAAGTTGTCACTCGTCGGACCCAATTTGAACTCGATCAGGCCAAGAATCGTTTGCACATTCTTGAAGGCTTGATGACCGCTCTCGAAAATTTGGATGAAGTGATCGAAGCCATTCGTAAGGCTGAGAATGGTCCCGCTGCCCAAGCCGTTCTGATGGCTGATTACGCTCTTTCACAACGCCAATCTCAAGCAATTTTGGAGATGCGCCTCCAGCGACTGACGGGGATGGAGCGAGAGAAAATTCGNGAAGAGCATGAGCTAGTAACTATCAAAATTTCGGACCTAGAAGATATTCTCCAACGTGAAGAAAGAGTAATCGAAATCATCCAAACAGAAGCAATTGAAATTCGTGATCGTTACGGTGATGAACGACGAACAGAGATTGTTGAGGATGATTCAGACATTGCAATCGAAGATTTGATTACTGAAGAAGATATGGCCGTTACCATATCTCACGAAGGCTATGTGAAACGGACCCCTGTTACCGAATATCGACTTCAACATAGAGGAGGGCGAGGTGTTCAAGGGGCAACCACCAAAGATGGTGATTTCTTAGAACAGATGTTCGTGGCCTCCACACATGACCATTTATTGTTCTTCACCAATCTCGGACGAATCTACAGAGCAAGGGTCTACCAACTCCCCCAAGCTGGTCGGACAAGCCGAGGGAAACACGCCGCAAACGTTTTGGAATTGCAAAGAGAAAATGAAAAAGAAGGCACTCAAAAGGAGATGATCCGAACTTGCTTAGTGATACCTCGGCATTTCAAGGAAAAAACTGATCTGAAGCACATATTGATGTGCACGGCTAACGGGATCTGNAAGAAAATTGACATGCTTGATCCAACCAGAGTACGCCGCACAGGTATTCGAGGAATCAGTTTAGATGAAGGAGACTCTTTAATCTCAGCTGCACTGACAGATGGGAACCGTGAGTTGTTCTTCACCAGTCGCAATGGCATGGGATTACGCGTCCATGAATCAACAATACGGTCAATGGGACGCGATGCCAGAGGGGTGATTGGAATGCGCCTTGGGCCAAGTGATCAAGTTGTCTCTGCTTTTACGCACTCTGGCTCGGGAAGGATTTTGACCGTTGCAGAGAATGGCTATGGAAAGCAATCTGAGATTGACGCATTTACACTGTCAAAACATCGTGGCAACAAAGGCTTGCGCACAATGCGTATCAACGAAACTACTGGTCCTGTTGTTGAAATGTTTGAAATTGAGGAAGGAGAGCAACTCCTACTAATCACCCAAACTGGCAGAATGATTCGGATACACACCAACCAGATCCCAATCATCGGGAGAGTTACGCAAGGTTCACGCTTGATAAGACTACATGAAGACGAGCGTGTAATTGCTATTTCCACAGTAACTGAGGAAAACGAGGATGCTGAAGAATCAGAAGTTGTTACTGAGGAAAATGAAGTGTCTGAAGAGGGATTTGACGCCTCAGAGTGAATGAAGAAGGACTGGCGCATTTTCTGCATTTTTTGCTGCAAATTGCCTTTTTTCGCCTCTTTTCAAGGGTTGCTTCCATGCGAAAAATCTGTTCACTTCTGCTCTCTATTTGTGCTTTGGCAGTCCTAGCCAAACCCACATTGGCGCAGGAATTAACCTCTGGACATATGGTGGATCACCTTGACGTCATTCCTGGTGATCCATCCTACCTAACCATCAGAGGGGTTTTCGACGAATCTCTATTCTCAGCCATTCAAGTTGAATCTGGAGATACCCCCGGTAAATTCCAGGTTTCTATTCCCCAAGCCTTCCTGAATAATGTAACCTTACCCCAGCGAGAGATGGCCTTTGCTGAGGAAGACGGTGTAAAGCGTGTTGAACTACAAGAGAAGATCAGCAGAACTGGTGGAGGAAATGTGGACTTTCTAGTCGACATGCAGATCTTTACGAGTACAGGAGATGTTTCGCTAGAGTTGGACAGAGAAAAATCAGATGGACAACAGCTTGCCTTTGCCCTGAAACCAATGCGTAAAAGACTTGGATCGCAAGATCGAGAACGAGCAANATCACAAGTNTCTGACCCAGGTATAGANGACATGGCAGCTTCAGCGGGCCGCGGTGAGAGGCAGCTCAAGCCCATGGCCTCCCAAGCTCGAGATGCTGTAATGCTTCACCCTGTGGCAGCTTTATTGATGTATCAACAACCGCTGCGGCTCAATGTGTCTGTTTTGAATGCTTCCACTAAAGATCAAAATGCTCAAAGACTTGCTATCCTACTGGATCGACAACAAAGACAAAAATTAGAGGAACAAGTTGGAATGAAATTGGAAGTCACGAATATCTCTTCGGTTCGTGAGGGCATGGTACTACCAAGAACCAAAATCTACTTCAGACCCAATTTCATGAAGGCAGCGTTAGCTTTGTCCGAAGTGATTCCAGGGGAACAGCTTGTTGAACAAATGCCATCCAGTCATAAGGGTCGGATGGGAACTGATGTCGAAGTTTATGTAGGAGAAAACTTTGAGTAAGCAACGACAAATTCGCACAGTAGTAGGCTGGCTCCTACTGATGAGTATTTCACTTCTCCCAACAGGCATTTTCGCTTTTCCTGAGTACACATCTAAACTGAATGCGATTAAGTTGGCGGAGACTCTGGATAAGGGGCTTTATAGAGATCTCNGGATATCCTCGGTATTCGTCAAAAATCGCACCAATGANGAGCACTTTCTCCAAGCTGTATTGGAAGATGGATCTAGCCAGGAGTGGAAACTTAACCAAATTTATGAATGGTCGCTGACAGACCAACTCCAACTGACGGGAAACAGAGTTTTGGTTTTTCCATCCAGTGAAAGCACAGAATTTGGAATTTTAAACAAAAATGAGTTTTATCGGCTTGTGCTGACTTCTCAGGCCTACGTAAAGACTTATGGGGAGCACGATCTGCTGGAAGGAAAGAGAATGACTTACGGGATTCGAAGATTCCGTATGCTACATCCTGGTGAAGAAGAGCAGTTCGCTGCCGATGATCAAGGTAATCGTTTCCGGTATGTTCTTGAGTTGGACAACGGAGGCAGAGAAATATTCACTTACCTAGATGCTTACCAACTCATGAATGATGGGGCTTTCATCCAAGATCCCCTAGAAGATGATGTCATTCTGAGCCAGCCATTCTTGGTTAGAGAGCTAGTAGCTTTACCAAGGCAAGTTGAGGATGAGCTAAGAAACATATGGCGCTTTGGAGTCGAAATCATTTTTGATCAAAATGTCGCGTTGACTCCAGATTTGATTCCCTACCAAATTGTTGAGCAGAATCTTCGGGACCCTGAGACAGGACTGAGAAAAAACCAATTCTTTATCCAAGTCATGATCCCGAACGCTGAGAAAATTCGCGAAGTTCCCGGGTTCCGAACTCTAGAATATCTTCAGCACGTTGAAGTTGTGACTGACGTAGAGCACCAGCAGAGAATTTTCCTGAAAGCTCAGATTAATCCACAGATTTTTGAGTTGCCGCCCTTTGTAGAAGTCACCAGCAACAATTCTATTGTTGTCAATTTCTTCAGTGTCACAGATCAGAGTGTGACTCGCAGGCAACAGTTCCTAGATTCTAGAATTCCGATAGCAGGGCTACAATCAGCATTCTTTAGTTACCCTCAGGAAACAGAGTTTGAACGCTACTACCTTCAGGCAGTGGAACAGATTCGTTCGGCTCAGCGACAATCGAATCTGCACCTGAAGATTGAAACCTATCTGAATGCGNTAGATAGCCTTCATGAATCAGCGCTCCAGGCACAGAATGATCAGGAAATTGCTCAAGCACTTTTGCAACGGGACACGCTTCTNAAGACGCTACCAGATCTGATCATTTCGAATACGCAGCGCAAGATTCTCGAAAGTACTCAAATGGAACAAGATAGCATTCAAATGGAAGAGACTAGAAGGCAACTGCTTTCTCACTTGGACAGAGCTGCGGACTTTGCTCCACAACGAGATCAACAGCAAAAAATTGCTTCCCTTCGCAACATTCTTCGATAATCTTTTGGAGGGCGTAGAACCCTCCAAATTACNCTACCTCACTTGTGCTTCCTCCTCCATCTGCTAGCCTATCNGAATCGATCTCAATAATTGTTTGAAGGTTAGTGTGCAGGTCAAATCTATTCTTCCTGAGTGGCATCCACTACCNTTGGGNTGTTTTACAGCTTTTTTGTTACTNATAGTAATTTTTAGTTGGTTGTACTTCTAAAACACTCCTGGAAATGGTGATGATAGAAACCGAAGAGCGAGATGATTCCAACTTCAAATTGGATCTGGAATATGAGAAATTAATGCAGGATATNGAACGTAGAAGAATGCTGATGGTCTTAGGTTTCATCATTTGGAATCTTGCCTGTCTGTCACTTCTATTCATGCCCTTGATCCAATTGTTNAAGTTAGAAAGTCATTATCTAATGATGTTTGGGAATGTAGCGATCTCATTTGGTCTACTGTGCTATTACTGGCGGCAGCAAGAGCCTCCTAAGAATGGAAATCAATGAACGAATCACAACTTAGTCCAGCTGTAGTTACTGTTGGAGAAGAACTTACCTGGGGAGAATTGGCCAATGGTAATCAGCAATGGATGCTGCAGTGGCTAAAGGAGCAGGATCAGCCGGCAGGTATCGCAATGACGTTACCAGATCACCAAGACACAATCGCAAAATGGCTGAGGGAGTTGCACAAAGAATTTCATCCCTTGATCGTCTCCGGTGGAATTGGTGGGACACATGACGACTGCACTCGACAAGCTATTGGGCAATCCTTGGGCATTCCAATCATTCGCCATCCAGAATGCTATTCAATTTTGGTAAAAAGATATCAGGATCGATTAAATGAAGCACGTGCTCGGATGGCGGATCTGCCTNAGGGATGTGAATTAATCGAAAATCCTGAAGGAGCACCGGGGTTCCATGTGCAGCGAATTTTTGCGTTTCCAGGTTTTCCAAGCATGCTGAAGGCAATGCTGCCGATGACTCTGCCAATATGGAAAAAAAGTTCTTCAGAATGGAAGATTCAAGAAATCATCTTGGACGTACCTGAAGGTGATGCTGCTGAAGCTGTAGAAAATTTCAGTAAGCAATGGCCAAATGCACGTTTGGGAATTTATGCCCATAGTCTTCAGGAAGCTCCACGCAGAGTGACCCTCCGCCTTCGATATCCAGCCAATGCTCCGGCTGTTCAACAAGCTTTTGAAGAATTGGTTCAACAACTCCGCCTAACTATCCCTCTGTAAAACATGATCTGTGTAACTAACCTTGGCATGCAATACGGCGCCAAGGTGCTTTTCAGAAATGCCAGTATCAACTTTGATCCTGGTAAACGCTATGGTCTTGTTGGAGCCAATGGAGCCGGTAAGTCAACTCTTTTACGAATCTTGGCCAATGACGAAAACCCCACAGAAGGGAAAGTATCTGTTCCTAAAGAACTTAAACTCGGCTTTTTACGTCAGGATCATTTCAGCTATGAAGATCACGTTATTATCCATGTTGTGATGCAAGGAAAGAAACGTCTTTGGCAAGCCATGGAGATGAAAGAGGAACTCCTAGCAAAAGAGGAAATGGATGAAAAGACNGGCCATCAACTCGCAGAACTTGAAATTATCATAGCTGAAGAGGATGGGTACAGCTCTGAGGCCTTTGCCGCAGAGTTACTGTCAGGACTGGGAATCAGTGTTAATTATCACCACGAAAAGATGAAGGCTCTTTCTGGAGGTTTCAAACTACGTGTACTGCTAGCCCAAGTGCTTTTTAGTGATCCAGACCTGTTGCTTCTTGATGAACCAACAAACCATCTTGATATCATCTCCATCCGCTGGCTAGAAGAATTCCTCAAAGACCAGTTTCAGGGAACTCTTATTTATATCTCCCACGATCGTGATTTTCTGAATGCTACCGCTACACATATTGTGGATATAGATTATGAGGAGGTAATTCCATATACCGGCAACTACGAGCGGTTTCTCGCAGCAAAGGAATTAGAAAGTTCCCAACGTCAAAAAGAAATTGAGAGTGTTGAGCGCAAAGCTGCTGAAATGCAGGCATTTGTGGACAGATTCAAAGCCAAGGCAACAAAGGCTCGGCAAGCTCAATCACGTGCAAAAATGATTGATCGACTAGAAGTTCCAGAAGCAAAACTTTCATCAAGAGTTTCACCTACACTGAAGTTTCAGCAAAAGCGGCCATCTGGGAAAGTCGTACTAACACTAAAAAATATTCAAAAAGCTTTTGGAGCTTTGAAAGTACTCAATGGCATTGATAAGACGATTGAGCGAGGGGAGAAGGTTGCCTTGATTGGTCCCAATGGTATTGGTAAGTCTACCCTACTCAAAATCGCTTTGGGACAAATGGAGCCGGATAACGGAGAAAGTATCTGGGGGTACGAAGCCCAAGTGTCCTACTTCGCCCAAGATCATCATGATTTGCTCAAAGAAAGGACGAGTGTATACGACTGGCTATATGCTCAGGCGCCTCATGAAACTGTAGGGACCATAAGAGGTCTCCTTGGCCAAGTGCTGTTTACAGGTGATGAGGTTAAAAAAAGTGTCAATGCATTGAGTGGAGGGGAATCAGCGCGACTATTGTTTGCGAGAATGATGCTCGAAAAGGGGAATGTACTTGTTCTTGATGAGCCAACAAATCATATGGATCTTGAAGGAGTAGAAGCTCTTGCAGATGCGTTGCAAAAATTTGAAGGGACTGTAATTGTCGTCAGNCATGATCGACACTTCGTTAGCAAAGTGGCAACGCACATACTTGAACTAAATCCAACGGGGGCGAGAGACTATTCAGGCCCATACCAGGAATATCTGAAGAGATTTGGAGATGACTATTTGAATCGCAATCTCACTTCATTGCATCACCAAAAACCCAGCCAAACTCAAAGTAAAAGTACCCAGAAAACGAAGACACCAGTCAGTCATGAAGGGCACAAACTACAGAAGCAGCGTATTAATCAACTTCAACGAACTGTAGAACAACTTGAGCGAGAAATTGCCAAAAACGAAGACCAACTTCAAAATATTGAAGAGCATTTTGGCAAGGAGGGATACTTTCAATCTACCGATCCAATGGAAATTCAGAAACTTCAAAAAGAGCAGGAAAGAGTGCAAAGTGTGCTTACTCAACATCTGCAGAATTGGGAGGCAACTAGTCTTGAATTAGAGGAACTACGTCAAACTGCCTAATTCATCCAGAAAGTTTAAAATGTACTTTGAGTGAATCTACTGAGTCTTGAGGATTTCAAATCGTGCTGTATGGTGTCTGATCTTATCTAATTGTTCTAGAAAAGTGCTCTTCCAAATTCCGAATACTCCCCTTTCATCAATCTTCCTGAGTCTTTCAGAGTGTCCTCAGCCAACCTAATGAGCTAAAATCAAATGACTGATCAACCCAATGAATCTTCAGCTGAGGTTACGGAACGTGAGCTTCTAGTTCAGACTCTGCGGTTNCAGGAACAGGCCTCCGTCTCAAATATCTCCCAACTGGTTGAGTGTAGAAAACAACTAGAGCTTGCTCGACTACAATGTCAGATGCTACAAAACACCATTGCAAGGAGTGAAGAGGGCGAACTCGTTGATGAGGTCAGGGAACTTTTGTCTCAGGAACAACTCAATCTAGAGGGTTTAACCTACGACTACATGCTTTTGCTCGAGGAAGAACGTCAGTGGCTCATGCTTTTTGTTAGATGTTTTGATGAAATGAATTTTCCCGAACAAGGCCTCTGGAAAAGCTTCTTTGATGAGGTCATGGAAGAGAAAGACTTTGAATACCGGCAATTTTTCAACAAAAGAAAAGAATCCCTCGAGGGCATGAGACAGCAAAATCTTGCAGCAGTTGCCCCAGAAGATTCGGATGTTGAGGAAANGCCTATAGACCCACCTTCTACCGGTTGATTTTCCATGCGCATACAAGGGCTGCGCATCGCTGGATTCAAATCATTTTGCCATCCCACCTCCTTCACTTTCCAACATAACGGGGTCACCATTGTTGTGGGCCCAAATGGTTGTGGAAAATCCAATGTCGTTGACTCAATCCGCTGGGTACTTGGTGAACAAAGAGCCAAGCAACTGCGAGGAGGTTCCATGGAAGACGTCATCTTTGCCGGAAGTGCCTACCAAAAACCATTGGGTATGGCCGAAGTCACTCTTAGCTTTACAAATCCTGCCGGCGACACACTTCCCAAGTACCGTGAATACAGTGAAATTGAAATAACTCGACGCCTTTATCGCTCCGGTGAGAGCCAGTACTTGATCAATAAAACCCCCGTTCGATTGCTTGATATTCGTGAACTTTTTATGGATACCGGAGTCGGAGGAGGAACAGGTTATTCCATTATCCAACAGGGAAAAATCGAGGAGATGATCAATGCAANACCTGAAGAAAGAAGAAATTTTATTGACGATGCTGCTGGTATTGTAAAGTTTCGACTCAAGCGACAATCTGCTGAAAAGCGTCTTGATGAAACTCGCCAAAATTTACTTAGGGTCGATGATGTTCTTCAAGAGTTGGAGCGGCAGGAAGAAGGTCTGAAAGACCAAGTGGAACAAGCCAGACTTTATCTGAAACTTAGGGAAGACATCAGGAATGCTGAGTATCAGTTAATCTTGTATCGTTGGAACCAAGCAAAACAACGTGAGGANGATGCCAAATCAAGAATAACAATAACTGAGGCAACACAGACTGAAGAGCAATTGACCAAGCAAACTAGGGTGACCGAATTAGAAACACTGGGTCTTGAAATCTCTTTGTCAGGGGAAAAACTAGCCGCATCTCGTAATGAAATGTTTTTGGTCGATAAGGAACTGCAAGATGCTGAGAGCCAAAGACAGTTGATCTCTCAGGGTATTCAGAATTCTGAGGAGAGAATTCAGCAACTAATTGATGACAATCAACAACTGGAAGAAGCCGAAAATGAGTTAAAACTGGAAGCATCAGAAGATCAACTTGAAATGGAGAGCCTCCAAAAAAATTACACGCTATTTGAAGAAGCACTTCAAATATTGGAAAGTGACCGCCTCCAGGAAAATGAAGCTTTGGCATCACAGAACAATCTGCTTCGGGAGTTACAGCAGAACTTACTGCAAACTCATACGAAATTGACGAATGCGACCAACCAGCAAAATTTTGTGATCGAGCGCCTTGATCAACAGCAGACTCGTTTGGTGGAACTCAGAGAACAACACGTTCAGGCTCAGCATCATGTGCAAGAGGCTAAACAAAAATTGAGCAGATCGAGTGGAAGAACTAGTGTTCTTGAGGAAGAACAAGAGCAATTACATGAAGAATTAAGAGATCTTAGGCTTGAGCACGATGAACAACAGGAAGTGCTTGAAGAACGACGCAATCAATTGAAATCCTTGCTAGGTGAGTATCAGAAACTTCAATCTCGACTCAATTCTCTTCGGGAAATTCAGGAGCGCTATGAAGACTTTAGTGATAGCGTTCAGCAGTTATTGAGATATTTTCAGCAACATCCAGCAGAAAAAGAAAAGATTGGATTTCTGGGGATATTTGCAGACTTCGCCATCTTAAATACTGACAATCCCAAAATCCTAGCCCCAATTCTTGAGAACATACTCGATTGGGTCATCCTGTCGTCCATTCAAGACATCCCCAAACTGGAAAAACTTTGCCAAGAGCAGAATTTCAGTCGATTAGAGATTTTAACATTGGACCGCTTACCACCCCTCAGTGAAATCTCGTCGTCAAGTTCAATCACTNATGAGTTGATCCAATGTAAACCACCCCTTCAAGAGTGGGGAAATCGTTGGTTTCAACAAATAACCTTTGTAGAGGAAAATGAATCTATATTTGAGGAAGCTCTAAATGAGTGGAAGAGCAACGCTGGATCTAGAGCCTGGGTTTCTTCNGTAGGAACATATCTTCCAGCCTTTGGGGGAATCAGATGTGGACGACCTGCAAAAGCATCTTTTGGCTTCCTTCAAAGGCAGCGAGAAATAGAGTTGCTTCAAAATAGAATACGAGTTGAAGAAGATAGAATTCAAGCACTGGAAGAGGGTCTAGAAAGCCTTGAAGAAGAGAGTCAAGAACGGGAACTTGAAATCCAAGATCTGAGAGACCGGCTTCATGAAATCCAACTAGACCTTACTCGCCTACAACAAGAACAGGACCACAATCAACGAGAGGTATTTCGAACCGAAGAGAGCTTAAAGATGATTGAACAAGACGGTATCCGCTTAAAGACTGAGCAGGAGCGTCTTGAAAAACAAAAACTGGAAATTCAAATAGAATTCACTCATCAGGAGGAACGTCGGCAACAGTTAGAGAATGAAGTAGCAGCACAACAAGAACAGATTCANATACAACAACAAAGTCTTGAAGCAGTCGGTGAAGAACATACTCGCTTACGTCTGCAAATAGCTGAATCTACAGAGCAACTCCGAAACATCAATGGAAATTTAGAGCGTAATCAGCGAAATAAATCAGAGATTGAAAGTAGACGCCAAAGAATTTTGGAAGCACTACAATTGGCAAAATCAAAAAGCCAAGAAGGACAGCTTCGCATCAAGGAGTTGGACACTCTAATGCCAACTCTATTGAAAAAAAGGTTGGGCTTGGATGAAAAAATTAAAATGGACACCAAAACATACGAGCAGCAGTGCCAACTACAGAGTGATTTGACCAAAAGACTTCAAGAAGTGCAAAAAGTTCTGGAAAACCTGCTTCAACAGATTCATCAGCAAAGGATTGAACAGACTGAGCATCGGTTACAAAGAGAACAGTTGGAAGAACAGTTCTCTGATCAGTGGGACTTTGACCCTGAGAGTCATTCGGATGAAAATTTGAAAGGGATCAATGAAACTTCTCTGGTGAATGGTTTGAGGAAGCAACGCCAACAACTGGAAGCGATTGGCAATGTAAATCTGGCAGCCCCAGCAGAATATGACTTGCTGATGGAACGGCTGGAATTTTTGCAGAGCCAATCATCCGATCTTACACAAGCTTCTGAAGACCTGGAGAAAACGATTCGGGAGATAAATATTGAATCCCGAAGACGATTCAAGGAGATGTTTGAGAAAGTGAATAACCAGTTTGNTGCTCTGTTTTCNCAGCTTTTCGGGGGAGGTGAGGCACGAATGGTACTGACTGAAAGTGAGGATGTTCTTGAAAGTGGAATTGAAATTTTTGCTCAACCTCCCGGTAAGAAANCACAAAATCTTAACCTACTCTCTGGTGGGGAAAAAGCGATGACTGCCATCTCCCTCGTCTTCGCAATNTTCTTGATCAAGCCTAGCCCATTCTGTGTTTTAGACGAGGTTGATGCTCCCCTTGATGATGCCAATATTGTCAGGTTCAACCAACTCATCCGACGCCTAACCTCCAATTCTCAATTTGTTGTCATCACACACAATAAAAAAACGATGGAAATAGGTGATGCACTGTATGGAGTCACAATGGATGAACCAGGGGTTTCCAAAACAGTATCCGTCCGATTCGAAGAAGCAGATCATCTTAGTGCCTAGTAAATGGCTGCCAAAGAGGAAATCGCTTTGACTGTCGAAATCCAATGGAAAAAGGATATTGAAACACCAGATTGGGCTACTGAATTGATAACGGTCATGGAGTTTCTTCTTTCCAAATTGTTTGAAAAGGAGCGCACTGTTTCAGTCTACATCACTGACGCAGTTGAGATGCAACGATTGAATGTAAAATATCGAGGTAAGGAGAGCAGTACTGATGTGCTCTCTTGGTCCTATTATGAAGATGACCATTCAGCAGTGCATGTTGGAGATCTTGCTGTCAGTTGGGATGATGTTTGTCAGCAAGCAGATACCAATGGATGGGACGCAAAGACTGAGATGATCAGAATGTTCGTTCATGGCTGCTGCCACTTATCTGGCCTAGACCACGAGAGGTCTAACGAAGAAGAGCTGGAAATGCTGGCCTTAGAGGAACAACTGCTGAAACACCTTGGCCTACCTGGATTGTACGACAAATCTTCGCTCTCCTAAAAACTTCATTTTCTGCGCTTTTCAGCAGGACTTTCATCTTTAACCTTGCTAAGTTTGANTAATTTTTGCCCGTTATTTTTCCTGGAAAAGGTTCTGGGGCAACCTTGCGGTGCAGCTTTTAGAAATTGAAATTTTGTAGAGTGGAGGCTTGTTATGGCAGAGACGAGTGCAACAGAAGTATACGATGTTCCTTCCAACTTTCAGGATGCCCTGATTAATGAGGAACAATACCAACAAATGTATCAGGAATCTGTTGAGAAATCCGAGAGTTTTTGGGCCAAGCAAGCGGATCGAATGCATTGGTTCAAAAGGTGGGACAAGGTAAAAGAAGTTGATTTCAACACAGCGAGTATCAAGTGGTATTTGGGTGGGAAAATCAATGTTTCCTACAACTGTCTGGATAGGCATCTGGACAGTCCAAGAAAGAATCAGGCTGCCCTCATATGGGAATCTGATGATCCTACAAAATGTCGTACATACACCTACCAGCAACTCCACAGAGAAGTTTGCCGTTTTGCGAATGTATTGAAAAAACATGGGGTTCAGAAAGGTGATCGGGTCGTCTTGTATATGCCCATGATCCCGGAACTCCCAATTGCAATGCTTGCTTGTACGAGAATCGGTGCAGTCCATTCGATTGTTTTTGGTGGATTTAGTGCTGATGCTTTAAGAAACCGAATTGACGATTGTGCACCTGCTGCTGTCGTGACAGCAGATGGAGGTTTCCGGGGTAATAAAGCTATTCCACTGAAGCCAAACTGTGATCAGGCAATGGAGGGATTTGGCTACATAAAGAGTTGCATCGTCGTTAATCACTCAGGCACTACTGTCGAGATGAACTCCAATCGTGACCATTGGTGGCATACCGAGATTAATGGTGTTGATATTTCCAGTGTTTGTCCTGCTGAAGAAATGGATTCCGAAGATCCTCTCTTCATTCTCTACACATCTGGCTCTACCGGAAAACCAAAGGGAGTGATGCACACCACTGGTGGCTACATCACATTTGCTTCCATGACTCACAAATATGTTTTTGACTACCGAGATGGAGAAACCTATTGGTGTACAGCAGATATTGGTTGGGTGACAGGTCATTCATATATCATCTATGGCCCCCTCGCTAATGGTGCTAGCTCGGTGATGTATGAAGGTGTGCCNAACTATCCAGACTGGGGTCGGTTTTGGGATGTTGTCGAAAAACACCAAGTCAACATCTTCTACACTGCTCCAACAGCAATTCGAGCCATTGCTAGGGAGGGTGACGATTTTGTTAATAAACGAGATCTCAGTTCATTGCGCTTGCTTGGAACTGTAGGAGAACCTATCAATCCAGAAGCATGGCAATGGTATCATCGTGTGGTAGGAAAAGAGCGATGCCCAATTGTGGATACCTGGTGGCAGACAGAAACAGGTGGGATCTTGATTACCCCATTGCCAGGTGCTACTAAGCTAAAGCCTGGCTCAGCGACGAAGCCNTTCTTCGGAGTTCAACCGGCGATAGTTGATCCTCAAACAGGAACTGAGCTGAAGGGTGCGACCGAAGGGGCTCTCTGTATCAAGGATTCATGGCCCGGCCAAATGCGTGGTGTTTATGGAGATCCAGAGCGCTTCTTCAATACCTACTTTGTACAATATGAGGGGATGTACTTTACAGGTGATGGAGCAAGGCGTGATGAAGACGGCTACTATTGGATTACTGGTCGTATTGATGACGTGATCAATGTCTCTGGNCACAGAATGGGGACAGCAGAAGTGGAATCTGCACTTGTGCAGCATCATGACGTAGCGGAAGCAGCAGTTGTGGGCTTTCCTCATGAAATCAAAGGGCAGGGTATATATGCCTACGTAACTCTCAACAGTGGTGTCGAACCGACGGATACTCTACGGACTGATTTGGTCAAGCTAGTCCGCAAGGAAATTGGCCCAATAGCAACGATTGATGCNATTCAATGGGCTCCAGGTCTTCCCAAGACCCGCAGTGGCAAGATTATGAGGAGAATCCTGCGTAAGATTGCTGAAAATCAAGTCTCCAGTATTGGTGACACCTCCACTCTCGCAGATCCCACAGTTGTAGAAAACTTGATTGAGAATCGAATTTCTACAGAAAATTAATAGAATTGTAACTTTAATTGCTTTCTATTANAGTAGTTGTTATTTACTTCCTTTCAGCGTCTCCTCTGTTGGAGACGCGTCCTGAACCAGCCTGAATCCAAGTCTAGGAGAATTGCATGGGGGAGAGTGTAGTCATTGTTGCTGCCGCAAGAACGGCAGTTGGTAGTTTCAATGGCAGCCTAGCAGGAATCAGTGCTGCCGACTTGGGTGCCATTGTCATTCGTGATCTTTTAAAAAAGACAAACCTGGCCCCTGAAGTAATTGACGAAGTTATTCTTGGTCAAGTACTAACGGCTGGTACCGGCCAAAATCCAGCTCGACAAGCTGTGATCAAAGCTGGATTACCCCAGACAACACCTGCTTTGACAATTAACAAGGTTTGTGGAAGTGGCTTGAAAGCTGTCCACTTGGCTGCACAAGCCATCAAGTGTGGAGATTCAGATGTCATCATTGCAGGTGGCCAAGAAAATATGAGCCAGGCCCCCCATGCTCTGCCCAACTCACGAAATGGGCAGCGTATGGGTGATTGGCAAATGACAGATACCATGATCAAAGACGGACTTTGGTGCGCATTTAACGACTACCACATGGGCATCACAGCTGAGAATGTAGCAGATCATTACGAAATCAGCAGAGATGAGCAGGATGCGTTCTCATTGAGATCTCAGAACTTAGCTGAGGAAGCGCAAGCTGCTGGACGATTTCAAAAAGAGATTGTGCCTGTGGAAATACCACAGCGTAAGGGAGACCCAATCGTTTTCCAGGATGACGAATTTATTCGCAAGGGAGCTACCATTGAAGGTGTTCAAAAAGTTCGACCAGCCTTCAAAAAGGATGGTTCGGTCACGGCTGCTAATGCTTCTGGAATTAATGATGGTGCAGCAGCTGTAGTTGTCATGTCAGCTAGTAAGGCTAAGCAACTTGGATTGACCCCTTTGGCTGCAGTTAAGGCTTATGCTAGCGCTGGAGTTGACCCAGCAATCATGGGAACTGGTCCAATTCCGTCCACACAAAAGTGTCTTGAAAAGGCCGGTTGGACAATCGGTGACTTAGATTTGATTGAAGCAAATGAGGCTTTTGCTGCACAAGCATTGGGAGTTGCCAAAGAACTCCAGTGGGATGAGAGTAAAGTCAACGTAAATGGAGGCGCGATTGCTATTGGACATCCAATTGGAGCTTCAGGTTGCCGAGTTTTGGTTACACTACTTCACGAGATGAAACGTCGAGATGCTAAAAAAGGATTAGCGACATTATGTATTGGAGGAGGTCTTGGTGTCGCATTAGCAGTAGAACGGTAAGCAAATTTCTCAAAAAAATTTAGATTGATTTTAAAGAGTTAATTTACAAACGAGGTTGTATGAATCTAGAAGGAAAAGTTGTAGCTATTACAGGCGGTGGGCGAGGATTAGGACGCGCATTTGCTTCAGAACTTGCGGACAAAAGAGCAAACTTAGCTCTTGTTGATCTGAACCAAGATGATTTAAATGCTACCAAAGAGATGGCCTTAGACAAAGGAGTTAAAGCTCAAACCTACGTCACTAATGTAGCCAATGAGGATGAAGTCGTTTTTCTTTTTGATCAAATCGTCAAAGATTTTGGTCAAGTTGATGGGCTAATTAACAATGCTGGAATCACACGAGATGGACTAATTGTTCGTAAGAGAAAGATTAAGGACGAAGCTGGTAGCGTTACTGGTGAGGAAATCCAAAAGATGTCCTTGCAAAATTGGCAATTAGTCATTGATGTAAACCTAACAGGAGTTTTCCTCTGCGCCCGTGAGTTCTTTGAAAAACAACTTCAAATGGGTGGCAAAGGTGTTTGCATCAACATTTCCAGTATTTCAAGAAATGGAAATATGGGCCAAACCAACTACACGGCCACAAAAGCTGGTGTAGCTGAAATGACTGTGACATGGGCCAAGGAAATGGCACAACATGGAGTACGTTGCGCTGCGATTGCTCCAGGTTACATCAACACAGAAATGGTTGCTGCGATTCGTGAGGAGGTGAAGCAGAAGATCATCGATCAAGTGCCAATCCGTAGACTTGGTGAACCATCAGAAATCGCAAGAACAGCTGTCTTCATTCTAGAAAATGATTACATCACCGGAAGGGTCATTGAAGTTGATGGTGGGCTAAGAATCTGATTTGCAGCAACAAAAAAGTTTTACACTCTCAACCAAATCGAGAATGTGAAACTGAACCATTACAGCTAAGCAATTAATGATAGGAGCTGTTCGATGAATACTCAGACAAAGGGGATCAATCAGGAAAAAATGCAGGAATTCTTTGGAAGTATGATTTCCAAGATGAACGAGCAAGGCACTGATACTGATACTGATCCATTNGGAGCACTGAAATCTNTNNAACAAGTTGCCGAAGCNTGGNCNAANAATCCGCAAGAACTGAATCAGTCNATGCAGAATTGGAGTCAGAANATCNGNGAAGNNAANATGAAAGTTTGGNANGANTTNGTAANNAAATCNAAAGAATCTNTTGAGAANGGNGAGTTTGGNAANATTCCAANACTNGAAGAGTTNCCNCATTTNAGATGGATNCAGGAATACTACAAGCTNTACGCTGAATTCCTCCAAGANAGCATNCAGAANACACCNAANGTCTCAGATCGGACNAAAGACAAGGCCAGGTTCTGGACAGAACAAATNGTAAGTGCNATATCNCCAAACAANTACTTCTGGACNAANCCNGGAGCNATTCGTGAATTCATNGATACNGAAGGGAANAGNCTNGTCAAAGGATTTGAAAATTGGGTGAAAGACTTCCAAGANCAAATGCCACAAATGGTNGACAAGTCACCTTTTGAAGTCGGTAANAANTTGGCNAACACNCCNGGTAAGGTNGTTTATAGAAATGACCTAATGGAATTNATCCAGTATGAAGCTAANACTGATCAAGTNCACCAGACTCCNNTACTGNTNACCCCACCCTGGATNAANAAGTTCTATATTCTTGACCTAAANGANAAAAANAGCTTTGTCNGNAATNTAGTGAACAATGGCTTCACAGTTTTCATGATTAGTTGGAAGAANCCAACGACAGAACTNCGNAACACNAGTCTNGANGACTANATGNTNATGGGNCCTGTNNNGGGAATGANNGTTGTCCAGGAAATNACTGGAGCAGAAAATATNCACGCNGTNGGNTACTGTATTGGAGGTTCTTTACTGGCAACCACTATGGGCTGGNTGAANGGTCCNCANAAAAAGGTAANGAATCTTTTTACAAGTTTCACANTACTGACTACTTTGGTAGATTTCTCNAAACCNGGNGATCTTGGNCTCTTCGTAGATGAAGACTCAATGAAATTTGTTGANAAGATGATGGCTGAGAAAGGATACTTAGACGGCAAGCAGATGGGGACTACCTATCGAATGATGAAAGCAGATGGGCTGATTTGGAATTACGTGGTGAACAACTATCTTTATGGCAAAACTCCCCCACCAATTGATATGCTCTTCTGGAATGAAGACTCCACTAGACTACCTGAAAAGGCTCATTCCTTTTACTTGCGAGAGTTCTATATCAATAACCATCTCTGCCAAGGAAAACTAGAATTGGCAGGGCAGAAAATCAACCTTGGCGCAATCAATCAACCGCTGTATTCAGTTGCGGCTGAAAAAGATCACATCACCCCATGGGACCAGGTATTTAAAACGGGACTCAATACAGGTGGACAAGTACGTTTTGCCTTATCAACATCCGGACACATCGCTGGAGTGGTTAATCCCCCTCTCAATCCTCCCAAGAGGGCTTACTGGGCTGGGCCTGTCACTGAAACCGATCAAGATCCAATGATTTGGCAGAGAAATGCTCAACAAGTTCCAGGAAGCTGGTGGCAAGATTGGATTCCGTGGCTGCAAGGTCAATGTGGTGANAAAGGNGATGTACCTACGATGGGCAGTAAAAAGTATAAGTTGCTTGGAGATGCNCCTGGTACGTACGTAAAAGAGAAGTGATCTGATCATCACAGAGGACCAATTTCTTGGTTGAATTGGTCCGTGTGACTACTACCAAATCTTTAAACTAACCTACCGTGCGCATCCTTTCCAAAATTATCATCATATTATTTCTAAATTCAGGGATAGTTCTTTCAAGTGATGAGGTTACAGTATCTAACTCCCAAATTAATTTTCTCAAGTATTATCGCNAAGCTCATTACAACTTAAAACTGATTGATCTAGAATCTCAACTTAATGAGAAACTTGAGTTAGTGCAACAACCTGAGCGAAGTGCTATGAAAGCACTAGTCTCTTACAGTAAATTTGCTGTAAATTTTGAGAGAAATATTGATGAGAAATACTATAAAGAATTTATTGANAACGTAAATGCAGCAATTGAATCTCTGGAAGCTTTATCAAGTCAAGAACCAAATAATATAAGTTCGAAGCTCAATCTCGGGTTAATGTACGGACTTAAAGGAGGTGTGGCGTTAGGTTACCGAAAGGACTATTTTGATGCTTACAGATTTGGTGTTAAGGGTGTCAAATTACTNGATGAGGTTTACAAGAACAATCCACAATTTGAAGATATAGAGCTAAGTAAGGGGATACTCAAACTAATGATTGCTCAGTCGACTTGGTATGTTCGATGGCTAGCTCCTTTAATTGTTGAACCAGGTTCAATTTCAGAAGGTATTGGCCATTTGGATAAGGTAGTCCAAGATGGCGAATATGTTTCAGATGAAGCATTATTGGCATATGTACTATTGTTATGGGGAGATGTTGATAAAGATTATTTAAGTAAATCTCTGTCAGCACTAGAAAAATTTACTGAACATTATCCTGATAATATTCAAATTTATATTGTTCTTGCTAGAGGCTTTTGGCTAGCTCATGAATATGAAAAATCAAATTTCTATGCCCTTCAAGGGATAANTAAAACCCAAAGAAGTAACAGTATTTTCACACTNAAACATGCATCAATAATACAATCCTTTCTATTATACTGGCATTATAGATACCTAACAGAAAAAAAAGAATGGCTTAAACTATTACGGCAGACTGAGCAGAAGTCGGAATTACCTATACAATCGACTTTCAAAGCTGTAGCTCTATGGAACATGGGGCAATACAAAAGCTCCAAAGAGTGGGCTGAAAAAACACTTATAAATCTTAAAAAAACAGAATTAAAAATGCCATTGTTCATAGTACCATTCTTATTTGACCTCAAACCAACCCTTCAAAGGGTACTTGAAACCAGAATTCTTGGACAAGATTGAAATGAATAAAGCTTCAGTTATTGTTGTAGGCGGAGGTATCGTTGGACTCGCAACAGCATGGCAGTGGGGTAAAGCTCATCCAAAGGAATCTCTAATTTTACTGGAAAAAGAAGATTCTATTGCAAAACATCAAACAGGTCACAACTCTGGTGTTTTGCACTCTGGTATTTATTATAAACCCGGTTCAATGAAGGCGATTAATTGCCGACAAGGTAAGAAATTAATGGAGGAATTCTGTAGAGAAGAAGAAATCACCTACGAAATTTGNGGTAAAGTGATTGTTGCTACTAAAGAAGAAGAAATTCTAGCACTTGAAAAAATTTTAATTCGTGGAAAAGCNAATGGCGTAAACTGCCAAAAAATTGATCAATCTCAACTGAAGGAATTAGAGCCCTATGTAAGCGGGATCAGTGGAATTCATGTCCCTGAAGCTGGCATTGTAGATTACAGTGAGGTTTGTAATAAGCTGCAGAAAAGAATTCAGGAGCAAGGAAATCAGATTATCTGCTCAGCTGAGGTCCTCGAGATTCACCAATCCAGTTCTGAAATTATTCTTGAAACAACTATTGGTGAAGTGAAAGGTAACTATCTCGTTAACTGTGCTGGGCTCTACTCGGACAAAGTAATGAGTCTGAGTAACCAAAAGACAGATATGCAGATCGTTCCGTTCCGAGGCGAATACTACTACGTCAAACCAGAAAAGGAATACTTATGCAGAAATCTGATTTATCCCGTCCCTGATCCAGCGTTTCCTTTCCTAGGAGTCCACTTCACACGAATGATTCATGGGGGCTTGGAATGTGGTCCAAACGCCGTCTTAGCTTTTGCAAGGGAGGGCTACAAGCGGAGTGATTTGAACCTTTCTGAGTTTATGGAAACTTTAAAATTTACTGGATTCCAAAAGCTCGCCTTAAAATACTGGCAGATGGGGCTAGGTGANATGTGGAGGTCCTGGTACAAGCCCGCATTCGTAAAGGCTCTACAGAGACTAATACCAGAGATTACTGCTGAAGATTTGATCGTTGCTCCAGCTGGCGTTCGTGCTCAGGCTGTTACNAAGGACGGTAGTCTNGTTGACGATTTTTTGATTGATGAAACAGAGAAGATTTTGAACATCTGTAATGCACCCTCACCGGCTGCAACAGCTTCACTAAANATCGGAAGGCTTGTTTCAGAGAAACTGGCTACTCGTTTTGTATGATCAGCTAACCACTCGATTTGGTAATTCTTTGCAGATTTCTTCTTTCTGTTCAGCAGTGAAAAGAAGCCAGTTGGCAATCTCCTCAAGAGTTCTTCGGCACCCCAAACAATGTGATCTTGCTAAATTTAGCTTACAAATTCCACAACATGGATAAAGTGACTTATCGCTCATTTGGTGATCGCGATCGCTGAGGCCTCATAGCAAATTTGATCTCCTCGGGTATATCGACTGACAGCCTGCGTTTGGATCACATATCTACTCCCACTCCCTAAAATTCCTCTCAGGTGATACTCTGCTGTTTTCTCAGCATCTTCCTTGGCATCTCTATCATCGAGCGCACACGCATTCCCTGTTGAAATAACGTTACTTCCACCTTGGTCCACTACTGCTCTTGATGGATTGTATTGATTGCGGAATTTTTCGGCCACATCACTACATCCAGAAGTAAGTAGCCCGACGATGAAAATTTTTAAAATTTTTTTAGCGCACATATGGACTGTCCAACACAAAATCTAAATTANTGGTGCCCAGTGTAACCAGATCCTTTGATCTGCCGATCAACTCACCCTCTGCAGCTTGAAATGGCTGACCATCTTTATCCGTTAAAATCCTGAGAGAATATGGCCCTACNAAGTCCGCAGTCCCCATGGCATTTGAGGGCCCAATCTGNAATTCCATTGGGAAAGACGGTGACTCCACAAATTTGAATGCAACCGGTCTACCTTGGCCAGGATCAAACAACATGATAATCAACTTATCGGTAGGAGAAACTTGCTTCAACAAATCTGGTAAGACTCGCACAATACCCTGAATGCTATTTTCAGGTTTGTCAGCTGGCTGTGATGATTTTAGAAGTTCTTGTGGGAAGGAATTAAACGGGCGGTCTAACTCATAGGTAAATGACTCAGTACCCAAAGAAAGTGGAGGTGTCAAAGCTCCGATCAGTTCCCCAGGACTAGGCAAGTTCGGGTTGCCATCCCTATCAGTGAAAATGAGCAAGCGATAGGATCCTTGTAAACTTGCTTGAGGCCCTGCATCANATTGTCCAATTGAAAATGTGATCGGTGGGAGAAAAGGGTTGATCATGTGCTGAGCAACCGGATTCAACATCTCAGGATCGAACAGTACAAGGTAGGCATTGTCTGTTTTGACAACTCCACCTGTCACACTGGGAGCTGTCTTAATGATTCCACTTATAGATGTCTGAATTTGAGATTCATTCCGCACTATTTCCTGCCAAAGAGCATATCCAATCAGGACCACAATTCCAATTGTAATACTGGAGTAAATGAGGACATTTCGTCCTTTCATGCGAGAACTTCTGCCTGAGGCGAAGTAGGAAGAGCTGACTCTCCCATCAAATATTGATCAATGGATCGGGCCGCTTCCCGTCCTTCCCAAATTGCCCAAACTACCAGAGATGCCCCTCGTTTGGCATCTCCTGCAGCAAAAACTCCTTCTTGTGATGTCTTGAACTGATTGTCTGCGTGGATCGAGTACATTGGTTGTTGTCCATCTTCCAACATCTTCAGCGTTTCACTTGCGGCAATTGCGTCTTTCCGGCCTCGCATACTAATTTTTACACCCAAATCATTCACCAACCCTGAGACAGTTGGTCCAATGAATCCCATTGCAAGTAAAATTAGGTCAATATCAATCGTAAATTCTGTACCCTCCAAACGCTTCATGACGTTACGGCCGTCTTCTTGTTTCCATTCGACTCGAACAGCCTGCAGCCCTTTCACTGCACCATTTTCATCACCAATCACTCTTTCAGTTAGAATGTTAGCTCTACAATCTGGGTCTACCTCTTCATGCACAGGAGTAGGGCGTGGCTGCATGTTAACTATTTCAAACTGATAAACACGTCGATCAGCTCCTTGTCTGTTCAAATTTCCTAAGCAGTCTGCAGCAGTGAATCCTCCACCTAAAATTGCTACTCGCTTCCCCTGAGCTTGAACTGCATCCGGATTAGGAGCATCGCCAGCTACAAATTGATTTCGTTGAGGCAAATAATCCATCGCATAGTGAATACCCTTCAATTCCTTACCCTCGGTTGTCAATTCTCGTTTCTGTTGAGCACCGGTTGCGAGGAGGATTGCGTTGAATTGTGAACGAAGCTCTTGCGTGCTGATGTCTTTCCCAACATGACAGTTTGTGATGAAGCGAACTCCCTCAGCCTGCATCTGGTCTACTCGACGTTGAACGTTAATCTTCTCCAATTTGAAGTCTGGGATACCATAGATCAATAGTCCGCCAAGTCGATCAGACTTTTCGTANACTGTCACTTCGTGGCCAGCCCTCCGAAGCTGTTGTGCGCCAGCTAACCCAGCAGGGCCTGATCCGATCACAGCAACTTTTTTTCCTGTGAGCTTTTTCGGTGGTTGTGGTTTGATCCAGCCTTCTTGCCAACCTCGATCAGCAATATGTTTTTCAATCTGCTCGATGGTGACAGAATTTTTCTTGCGATGTCGTTCTTCCTCATCAAGCGTGTAATACGCATTGAGAACACAAGATTCCTCACAAGGTGCTGGGCAGATACGGCCAGTAAATTCTGGAAAATTATTGGTGCTGTGAAGGGTATCAAGAGCTTCCCGCCAATGACCACGATAAACGAGGTCGTTCCAATCAGGAATTTGATTACCTAGAGGGCAACCGTTGTGGCAGAAAGGTATGCCGCAGTCCATACAACGAGAGGCTTGCACTCTAATTTCTGACTCAGAGTAGTGCACATCGTATTCGCGAAAATCCTGTATCCTTTCAGCAATCGGGCGTCTTGGAACGTTTTGTTTGGAGTGCTCTAAAAATCCTGTATCTTTACCCATCTATTCTCTCCGTCAGGCAGCCTGTGAGTTCATTTGTTCCAGAACCAGTCTATATTCTGTAGGCATCACTCGGACAAATTTTTGTACGGTGTTGTCCCAGTCTTCCAACAATTTACTAGCTCGCTCACTTTGAGTGTACTGCAGATGCCGTTGAATCATTTCCTTGACCCATTTGGCATCGTCTACCTGGCTTAATGGGCCAAGTTCAACCATGCCCTGGTTGCAACACTGCGTAAAATATCCTCTCTCATCGAACACGTAAGCGATTCCTCCACTCATTCCTGCAGCGAAGTTTCGCCCTGTATGACCAAGAACAATCACACGACCTCCTGTCATGTACTCACATCCGTGATCTCCCACTCCCTCCACAATGGTGTTTGCACCGCTGTTGCGGACCCCAAAGCGCTCTCCAGCTATACCAGAGAAGAAGGCTTCACCGCTAGTGGCTCCATACATGACAGTGTTGCCAATCAGAATGTTTTCATCCGCCTTAAATGCCGATCTTTTGGGAGGATACACTATCAGCTTTCCTCCACTAAGTCCTTTACCGGTGTAGTCGTTGGCATCGCCTTCTAACTCAAGTGTGACCCCCCTGGCCAAGAACGCCCCAAAACTTTGTCCTGCTGAGCCGGTCAGCTGACAATGAATAGTGTGATCAGGCAAACCCTCGGCTCCGTGGGCCAAAGCAATTTCTCCACTGAGCATTGTACCAATCGCTCGATGGATGTTCTTCACAGGCATTTCAATTTTTACTGGCTTGCGTTGTTCGATTGCTTCCTTGGCAAGGGCAATCAATTCATGGTCAATCTGTTCATTGAGCCCATGATCTTGCTCCTGCGTGCAGTAGCGAGTGTCTCCTTTGCCTACAGGGATTTGTTTTAAGAGATTTGAAAGATCTACATGCTTGGCTTTCCAATGGGTAATATCGGAGCGTTGTTCCAAGTAATCTGATCTCCCAACCATTTCACTAAATGAGCGGAATCCACACATTGCCATGATTTCGCGAACTTGTTCTGCAACCATAAAGAAAAAGTTGATAACGTGCTCTGGTTGACCAATAAATTTTTTGCGTAGTTCAGGATCTTGTGTAGCAATTCCAACTGGGCAGGTGTTCAGGTGACACTTGCGCATCATCACACAGCCTATTGCGATGAGTGGTGCGGTTGAAAACCCAAACTCTTCAGCACCAAGCATAGCTGCAATAGCAACATCACGGCCCGTTTTCAATTGCCCATCAGTCTGTAATCGAACACGACCACGCAAGCGATTCAGCAACAACGTTTGGTGCGCTTCAGATAACCCCAACTCCCAAGGAACTCCTGCATATTTTATTGAAGTCAATGGAGAAGCACCCGTACCACCATCATGGCCCGCAATCACAATCAGGTCCGCATGTGTTTTGGCAACTCCAGCTGCGATGGTTCCTACACCTGCCTCCGAGACCAATTTAACCGTAATCCGAGCCTTCGGATTCGCATTCTTCAGATCAAAGATCAACTGTGCAAGATCCTCAATTGAATAGATATCATGATGAGGAGGTGGNGAAATCAGNGTAACCCCAGGTGTTGAATTTCGGACCTTGGCAATCTCTTGGCTGACTTTTTTCCCAGGCAGCTGACCTCCCTCTCCAGGCTTTGCCCCTTGAGCGATCTTGATCTGTAACTCAACACAATTGACTAGATAGTGAATCGTCACCCCAAAGCGTCCTGAAGCAACTTGCTTGATTCGACTCACTGGCCAGTCACCATTTTCTCTTTTGTGGAAGCGTTGAGGATCCTCACCCCCCTCACCACTGTTGCTTCTACCACCAATACGATTCATGGCTATTGCAAGTGTCTGGTGGGCCTCACTGCTGATCGAGCCTAATGACATTGCACCGGTTGCAAAACGTCTAACAATCTCTTTTGCAGGCTCCACCTCTTCCAAAGGAACTGGAATTCCCTGCTTAAAAGTCAACAGACTGCGTGGTGTCGCTAGTCTTTGAGATTGCTCGTTAATAATATCTGAGAACTTCTTGAAGACTTCTCTGCTATTTTTCTGGGCCGCTTCTTGGAGCAACAAAGTTGTCATTGGGTTGACCTGATGGTACTCACCTCGACGGCGCCAGAAATATTGACCCCCAACAGATAACGTGTTTTTGAGATCTGGTGTTTCAACATATGCATAAGCATGCCGCCTCAGACATTCTTCGCCCAGTACTTCAACAGTGACCCCACTGATTTTTGATGGAGTCCCCGCAAAGTATTCATGGACAACGTCCTCACTCAAACCGATGGCTTCAAAAATTTGCGCCCCACGATAACTCTGGATCGTGGAAATACCCATTTTCGCAAAAACCTTGAACATCCCTTTGCGAATCGCTTTCAGATAATTTTTGATCGCTTTCTCATATGTCAACTCTTCAGGGAGGGTTCCTTCTGATAGGATCTGCTCAAAGGTCTCAAAAGCGAGGTAGGGATTAATAGCACCGACACCATAGCCGATGAGAAGACAGAAATGAGCAATTTCTCTGGCTTCTCCTGTTTCCAGAATCAGACTGGACGAGCTCCGCAGTTTCTCACGAATCAGGTGATGGTGGACCGCACCAACCGCAAGAAGAGCAGGAATAGGAACTTGATCTCGACCAATTCCTCGATCACTCAAAATCAAATATTCTTTACCTGATCGAATTGCTGATGCTGCTTCTGTGCAAATTCTGTCCAGGGCTTTCTGCAAGCCATTAGCTCCTTCAGGAGTAGGGAATAGAAGCGATATTGGGGCAGCCTTTTCATGATGACGTAGCTTTGCGAACTGGGCATTAGTCAAGATAGGCCCATCTATCTTAATTAATTTTGCGTGACCAGGCTCAGGACTCAGGATATTGCCTTCACCACCAAGATGGCTAGTCATAGACATGACCATCTCCTCTCGAATTGAATCGATTGGTGGGTTACTGACCTGAGCAAAAATCTGCTTGAAATACCCGTAGAGCAACTGTGGTCGATCTGAAAGTGCAGCCAATGGGGCATCGTTGCCCATAGAACCTGTGGCTTCTTCGCCATCTCGAATCATTGGGGTCAGGAGGATATTCATGTCCTCCGTCGTGTATCCAAAAATTTTCTGTCTTTCCAGTAAAGTTTCTGGATCACTCTTCGGTAGGTCTGCTGGAGTTGGCAGCGAATCCAATGGAATCACGTTGTCTTTTAGCCAAGTTGCATAAGGCTGTGCTCCACAGATATCCTGCTTGAGTTCCTCGTCACTGATAATCCGGCCTAACTGCGTATCCACGAGAAACATTTTTCCCGGTTGCAACCTTCCCTTTGAGACGATGTCCTCTGGATCAATGTCCACCGCCCCAACCTCAGAGGCCATAATTACGAAATCATTCTTGGTTACCACGTAACGAGCTGGACGGAGCCCATTCCGATCCAAAGTTGCTCCAATTTGGATTCCATCTGTGAAAGCTAGAGCAGCCGGACCATCCCAAGGCTCCATCAAATGTTCATGATACTCATAGAATGCTCTCTTCTCTGGAGGCATGTCTGCCTGAGTCTCCCAGGCTTCGGGAACAAGCATCATCATGGCGTGAGAAAGTGAGTAGCCGGAGAGAACAAGAAATTCCAAAACGTTGTCCAAACAGGCTGAGTCGCTTCCTGATGGGACAATGATTGGTAAGAGATCGCGAATATTTTCGTAAAGTGGGCTCTCTAATTTTTCTTGACGGGATCGCATCCAGTTGATGTTACCCCGGAGTGTGTTGATTTCACCGTTGTGAGCAAGGTATCGGAAGGGCTGCGCTAAATCCCAACGTGGGAAGGTGTTAGTTGGGAAGCGAGTATGAGAGAGCGCGATTGCGCTCACAAAGCGCTCATCTGCCAAATCCGGGAAGAAAAGGTCCATCTGGTCAGCTCGCAACATCCCTTTGTAAGCCAAAGTTCTTGTGGACATGCTTGTCACCACAAAATCTCTGGTATTGAGCAGAGTGTTCCGGATCTCGTTTCGTGCCACATAAAGCAATCTCTCCAACTCTTGCTGAGTTTTATGGCCATTCCCCGCAAGAAAGAGCTGTTTGATCACAGGCATTGCTTCAGNAGCTTGTTTACCAACGTAATTCGTATCGATCGGCACATCCCGCCAACCCAAGCCAATCAAATCATTCTCACTGACAATGCTTTGGATCGCCTCCACGCAATGAAATTGCTGGCTATCATCATGAGGCAGGAACATCGTTGCCACCCCATAGCTTCCTTCGGCGGGAAGCAGAAATCCCAACTTAGCGGTTTCTTCTCGCAANAATGCATCGGGTATCTGTAAAAGGATCCCAGCACCATCGCCAGTTTCTGGATCAGCACCAATGGCTCCACGATGATTCAGATTACAGAGTAGCTGTAGACCTTTTTTGACGATGTCGTGAGATTTTTTGTTCTTGATGTGTACAATGAATCCAACACCACAACTGTCATGTTCATGCTGGGGATCATACAGGCCCTGGGGCAAGGGATAGTCAAAGTTGTTCATCTGTGTCCTTGCTCGGAAGACTAATTCAGTATTCAGTTCACCTGTCACGCAGCCTCATAAAACTGGGCATTTTCTGGCCCGATTACATCAGCAAGCATCTAGTGTTGAATTTCGTTCGCGCGGGATTGCGATTCGGAAGTTTTGCCGAGATCCGTTCAATTCTTGGGGAGATAGGATTGGCGTAAAGAGTCCATTACTCCAAAAAATTCTAAAAAANTTTTATATCATTTGGTTGTTTGAAACGCAATTAGCAAGAATTTTCGGAATCAATGCTAAAGGCAAGTCAATAGCAGGCTGCGCTGGACTCTACAGCAGTTAATTGAGGTATGAAGAATCATTGGTCTGAAGCCAAAAGTTGCCCTGAAAACCATCTAATCGTAGTTTTATTGCATAACGATTTCATGGAAGCATCCCAACATAGGGAAGAACAACCCACAACGATAACGACGACCAGGTTCTGATAAATTGAATAAATTTATATAGCCTGAAATTTGGGATTTGTATCGTTGTTCCATTCTACTGAAAAAGGAATTTAAATCTTCTGAGTCCATCGGTTCGCTACTTTTGTAATCAATGATCCAACACTGGTCATGCTCATCTACAAATGTTCGATCAATAATATATCTCTTGAACCCTTTTCCTGAATCTACAATAAGCTCATACTCATTTTTTTCGAGTTGATGTTGACCCAGAACCCATCTTCCATGCTCACTTCCAAGTGAAATTTCAATGATCGATTGAAGTTGGTTCAAGGCCGCTGGAATTAATTTATTTGGAATACCTTTCTGACCCAAAGCCCAAAGCCATTTTTTTTGTATTCCTTTTTGTTTTTCAACNGACCAATTCTCAAGTCCATCCTCCGAAATCTGCTCTAAAGTCTGGTGGATTTGTACTCCTATCTCCCTTCGAATCCAGCTTGCTGTCCCCATCATTGAGGTGGCAGCAGTATCTTCAAAACGATCTGTCTCTTCATCACCANGGTCATTTGGTTTGGAATTAACTTGTGATGACACTTCGTTTTTCAATGCTGATTGAGGGATTCTAAGCAGTAGATCTCGTTGATCCAATACCTTCTCTGCATAGNTCTGATTTCTGGTCTGATCATCAAACAAAACCTCTTCCTGAAGATGAGGCCACAATCGCCACAACAAGCTTCCAGCATTGGGGGCTTTAGGCTGATCAGCATTGTCAAAGTTTACGCTTCCAAGAATTTGTAGATATTTCTTAGCGCGAGTTACAGCCACATAGAGCAAACGTGCTGATTCCAAATTAGCTTTCTGACTCTCGAGGCTCTGCAGATATGAATACAAGGGGTGCTGTTCTTGCCCAGACTCTTGGATTGGCGCCAACAGCAATGAACTGGTACCGTCATTAAATGACTGTTCTTGCCATCGTAGCAAAGAAGCACCTTCTGATTTTGCAATCCGATCAAGTCCAGGAAGTATAACAGTGTCAAATTGAAGTCCTTTCGCCTTGTGCATAGTCATCACTTCAATCTGAGCTTCAGCATTTTGGGTTTGCGAATAGAGGCCTTGCATTGCTTCATCNAATCGGTCCGGCAACAACCATTTTTTCTGATCCAATTCTCCCAGTAATCGAAAGAAACTTTCGGCATCTAGCAAATCTCTTTCTTCTCGAAGAAGTTTTGGTCCTTGCAACCTCAACCAAAGGGACTCAATGGCTACACACAGACCAAACTGCTGAAGCTGAGGAGCTACAGGCGCCCAAGCATTCAGAAAATTTTGTAGTCTTTGCGTTCCATCGGAGCTTAGTTCTACATTCAAAGCTTGGTGCAGGAGGTGAGGAATTGTTGAATGCAAATCTTGCCCAAACAGGGCTGTCAGATCTGCCAAAGTCAATCCGCACCAAGGTGCCCGCAAAACAGCCAACCAAGCACCGCGATCTCCAGAGTGAATCGCCGCTCGAGTCAGGTGAAGTAGATCATCAATGATTTGACGCTTCGCAAGGGGTTCAATCTCAACAGCTTTGAATTGGACTCCAGAAGCACGTAGGTGAGGGAGGATTTTTTGTAGGTGATTGCGGTTGCGAATCAGAATACCAATTGAATGCCCAACTCCATGTTTTTGAATTGTTTTGTAAATAAGCTGAGCAACCAACTCTGCTTCAGCTGACAGCTTCTCTTTATCAAGTAAATGAACTTCAACGGCATTTCCTTCTAGAAGCTGATGATGTGACTCAGATTGTGAGTAGCCAATCGCTCCAATATCTGGATTTTCTAGTGCTGGAAAGATTACCGAGAATTTTTGGTTTACCCAGTCAACGATTCCAGATTGGGAGCGGAAATTTTGCTTAAGAACGAGAGACTCAGGGTGTAATTGACCTACCCCTATTTGCTGTACTCTCCGGAATAAGCTGACTTCTGCTTGACGAAATCGATAAATGGACTGCATCGGATCCCCAACCAGAAAGATCGTCTTCCCGGATTGAGAATCCCAACCTTTTGTAAGGGTTTCAAGCAATTCAAACTGACCATGGCTGGTATCTTGGAATTCATCGACTAGGACATGTCGTAAGTCTAACAAATTGTCCTCTTCAGCGACACTCTCATCCNCTAATGTAAGGAGCGCTCTCTGGGAAACTTCACTAAAATCCACCCTGGCCTGATCACGAAATACCCCTTTTAACTCATCTGAAGCGCTTTTGAGCAGCTGGAGCAAAGCTTCTAAAACTTTCCAAGAAGATTCTTCAAAATTTGGTTGCAGAGGAAGCTTTGCTATCTTCTTCAGGGTTTCTGCATGTTCTACCGGCTGGTTCTGAAGCCATTCCTCCAGGGATTGCTTGATTTCCTTAATGGCCTGAGGGAACCCTTGGCTTTTGGTTAATCGCTTTCTCCAACTACCTTCNCCAGTGAGAAGGCACTGTGCCAATGTATGCCAATGAACCAAATCTGAGAATTTGGCCTCTGGAAGTTGGTAGGGAAGTTGTGAGACGTTATTTGCCAACTCCTGATCTACCTGAGTCAAATAGGGATGGGCGCTTTGGAGACATGGTTGAATCAACCTATAATCACTGTTTTGAAGGAAACTGCATAGTATGAGCATTTCTTCTGAAATTGTACGTTCAAATGACTCAGATAAACTCTCTCTAATTCTTTCCATGTCGCAAGGGAGCTTACGAAACCAGCGTAGCCACTGTTCTCTTCTGCTTAACAAATCTACCAACAACTCTTCTAGCCGGCTAATATTGTTGTGTAAATGCTCAAGAACCGACTGAACATTCATGCTCAAGGGATCTGCATCATCCTCTAGTCGCTCCAGAATCCTTCCCNCTGCCAATTGATACAACTCTTTCGGGAACTCCTCCACAGTAAGAGGACCCCCCACTCCGGCACTAAAGGGGGTTTGACGCACAAGGGAAGCACAAAAAGAATCGATCGTTTGCAGCCTGATTCGTTCTGGTTGGCGCAATAAATTCCATGTAAATCGAGAGTCTTGTTCAAGCGCAGCCCTGGCGAGTTCCCAAGTTTGCTTTTCGTGATCCAGTTCTGGAGGCTCGAGTTGCTCTGAAGCCTGACGGAGTTGCCTAAAAAGGCGCTCGCGCATCTCACCTGCTGCTTTGTTCGTAAATGTGATGGCAAGGATTTCCTCGGGTTTCTCCACCACCGCTAATAAAGAGAGAATTCGCTGAGTAAGCAACTCAGTCTTCCCAGAACCTGCAGGGGCTTGGACAATAAAACTTTTAGACGGATTCAAGGCTTTTNCACGTGCCTCATAATCAGAAAAAATCACTGACATATTTTTTGTGGAGTTTAGAGCCAGAGTGTTGAACTACTTGGCCAAATCAGAATTCATGCTCCAAGGAAAGTAGCGGAGACACAAACCGGATGCAGATGTCTCAAAACGATTTCCCAACTGGCATGGCTCACATCCGGATGGAGCGCACTTTGCGGGATTTTGCCTTCAAGAATGAATCTCTCTCTGAGTAATTTCCGGGTCAACGAAATGGAACCAATGACAGAAGCAAGTACAATGGTGGCTAGCAACATTCCAAATCAGGGTACCATCGAGATTACCCGTAGGAAAAGTGGNTGAACATTGGGGTTAATGCTATTGGCTAAAGCTAGAATGAAAGTCGAGAAAATAAAGGATTCGGCGATAGCAAGATAGTTCATCCGCTAAGCTGTTAATTCAAACTCAAAACGAATGTGAGCATCCAAACGCAATAGACGTTCTCTCTGGCGAATTTCTAAAGTTGACTCACTCATNTTTCTGGTTAAGAAAGAGATTTCTAGAAAATCAACTGACTATGTGACAATCGTTGAAGGATACAAGTTGCGATTTGCGAAAGGTGTTGCAGCAACCAATTACTCTCTCATTTCTTCAGAACGAGTGTTTGTTAGTGTAACCCAACCGGCCCCTATCAGCAGTAGAGGCGCACCTAACCAGGTCCAGAACCCCGGCCCAGTTCCACCACGCCAAAACCATTCAATGATGCCACCTAGCAATGGTTCCAGCAGCATTCCCACTGAAACAACCACAGGGGGAAGATAGCGCATTACCGTGTTTAAACCAGTGTGGCCACATAACCCAGGACCAAAGGCAAGGTAAGACACGGCCCAGATCCAATCTGACTCCCACCAGCCAAACCATCCCCAATTAGAGGAGAAAGGCCCAACGGACTCCTCCCAGACCCAAGAGGCCAAACCCAGCCAAATACCAGCGAGCATCGTGACTGGTAGAGCATAGACAAATATGGGCCATTGTCTCTTTGAACGAAGGTGGTGTCCCGCATAGAAATAACCAACTACGGCTACCGCACCCGCGATCGCCACAAGATCCCCTACTAGAGTAACTGTTCCGCTATCTTCCGTATCCTTCAGGGTAATCAAGGCTCCCAACACACCCAATGCTGTTCCCCAAATATGTCCTTTGCGCAGCTGTTGTCCCAAGATCGGCATCAGAGCAACAATCACTAACGGATGGCTCGTTACGAATAGCAAGCTGTGAACAAGACTGGTATGGTCAAGTGACCAAACCCAAAAACCAAAGTGCATCGCCAAGCAAACGCTTGAGCCCAGTAAAATCAAGATATTTTGAAGGCCGATTTGTAATTTCTGAAGCAACTGCCACTGCCATAGAAAGAGAGGCATTAATATCAGAGAAGTTGCTTGCATCCTCCAAGATGCTCGGAGCAATGGAGGGACTTCTCCTAATTCCTGAAAAACTAAACCAGCACTACTAATTGCAACTAATGCCAGCGCAAATAGCGGCCAGATATAAAGGGGGATCATGATGAAAGTGAGTTTTCAGTGATTTCTCAAATTGAGATAGAATTTGAAAGGCCTGGGTATTTTGAAAACAATCCATCAATCAGCTTTTGCAAATGACTGATCCTTTATTTCAAGTAAACTCAAGCCGTGCTCTTTATAACCGATCTTTAGGTAACTTAGATATTTCTCTGAAGGCCGTCCGTTCAAGAGTTGATCTGGGTGACCTACGTATGCCTGCACATTTTCTAATAAATTTGGATTAGACCGATCCACAAAAGGCACTACCATTCGCAAATAGTGTTTTGGGACTCCTTCATAGTGGTCCAATTCACAAATCTGATTGATTTCTAACCACCATGCAACCGCAGGTGTACGAGCCTTTGGGTCAAATTGAATATTTGCTGCGGTGTGTTGACTGTTGGTTTTGGACTGTTTGTTGAAATCCAATCGAAATTCTGGGATCCAGGCCTGACCTAGCTCTATCAAGTTTACCAACTCATTATTCAAGACGAGCAGGGCCCGGGTTTGAACCGTAGGCCAGAATCCAATTCCCAGATGTTTGTTTTTCGACTAGATGACAGCGGTAGCATCCATGATTAATCCGAAAAAGTCCCGTAGGATCCTTATTTAGGAAATAACTCTATAATTGTACCGGTTGGCCATCCGCAAACTGCCTGACTTCAACTGATCGACAAAGGCAGGAATAATCCTTTGCTGCAAGGGAACTGTGATAGCCTTCGACTTTATCCAACATGATCAGTGCTTCTGGAGAAACTGTAGTCCATTCTCCTACCACAGTACCTCTTCCAAGAATCATCCCTGGATACGCACCCAAGTCATATAGCTCAGCGTTCTCCAAGAACACTGGGCCTCTTCGAGAACAACCGATAATTCTTTTCTCAAGCCTACAGCTAGGTAAAAGTGTTCCGTAAATGAAGAGATCTATCCCGTTCTCAGGCTGGAAAACAGAATTTGTAATGAGAATCATCTCACCTCAAACATTTGCTGTGATTAACTGGATGAGCCCGACAATATTACCCTCGTCCAAAATTTCCGGTTAAACATCTAAGTTCCAAGGTCGTCTTGTAGCTGCTGCGCAATTACCATTAGACTATTTTCTGTCAAATTCGATAGCAACATATTGCAGAAAACCACCAGCAATGTAAGTACAAGATGGGTTCATCCGATTGGTTGCCAGAATGGCTCAAAGATGAAAAACAAATTGAGGACTGGGACGTAGATGAAATGGTAAGAACACTCCTGATAGGCTCAGAAGTTGAGTGGATTATTGAAGCGGAGAAACGTGGTTACGATGAAAAATGGGCTAGAAGAATTTGGAAATTATACAGAGATGAAAAGTCACTAGGTTGATGATGTTAACAAAATTTCAGACTGGGAATATCTTCCAATTCCCAGCCGGTGCTTTACAATTATGATTCAAACAACACACTAACTCCTGGAAGCTCCTTACCTTCCAGCCACTCCAAAAAAGCCCCACCTGCTGTTGAAACGTAACTGAAGGATGCCGCCACTCCTGCAACATTTAGAGCCGCGACGGTATCTCCACCGCCTGCAACTGTAAGCAATTTTCTTTTATTGGTTAATTTGGCAGCCTGCATGGCAACAGCGAAAGTTCCATCACCAAAGGGATTGACCTCGAAAGCACCTAATGGTCCATTCCAAAGCAAAGTTTGGCATTCCCCAAGATGATTATTGAACAGTTCAATCGAGTCTGGTCCGACATCCAGAATCATCTGATCTTCCGCCACATTGTCAACATGCACAGTTTGGGAAAGCGCGTCAGCACTCGGAGCATTCGCTACAACTGCATCAACTGGCAATAAAATCTCACATCCACACTCCTTCGCCTTTCCTAAAATAGCCTGAGCAGTTTCTACTAAATCTGCTTCAGCTAAGGATTTTCCAATGTTCATTCCTAGAGCGAGAAGGAAGGTATTTGCCATACCCCCACCAATGATCAACTTATCCATGCGTGGCACTAAATGCTGGAGCACATCAATTTTACTGGACACTTTCGCTCCACCAACTAGCGCTGCTACTGGAAGTTTGGGATCACCTAGTGCAGCTTGAAGTGCTTCTAGTTCAGCTACCATACTGGGGCCAGGATATGCTGGAAGAAACTTGCTGATTGCATGGGTTGAAGCGTGGGCTCTATGAGCCGCAGAAAAGGCGTCGTTCACATAAATTTCTGCATGCGCAGCAAGCTTCTCGGCAAACTCGGAATCATTTGCTTCTTCCTCAAGGTAAAAACGAAGATTTTCAAGTAAAGCTACGTCACCTGCTTTCATCCCTTTCGTTTTAGCCAATGCTTCCTGGCTCACTGCTTCTCCAATGAATTCAATTCTCAGGTTGGATAATTGAGCCAATGAATCTACTACTGGTTCCAGAGACATTGCAGCATTAAACTTTCCCTTAGGCCTACCCAGGTGACTGGTTACGATGACAATCGCTCCAGCCTTATGCAGATACTGAAGAGTTGGGATAAACCTTTGAATGCGTGTAGCATCAGTGACCTTGCCTTCCTTCATAGGAACATTTAGATCCGCTCTCAAAAGGACTCTTTTGCCCTGCAATTCAACACGATCGAGTTTTCGCAAAATTTTCATCAATGGCCCTTCAACACAGTAAAAAATTATTTTGAATCAAAGATACTTTAAAGATACTCGCAACACATTGTTCCTATGATTACCCAAGAGTATATGAAATTTATTCAGAGTACTAGATTACCAAAAAATCTGTTCCAAAACGGTAATTTTCATCTGAACTGAATTTTAGATCTGGAACTCCTAAATCTAGCATTTCCAATGACAAATCTGACTTTCAAACAATTAAGGGCTCTGAAAAGTGTGACCCGCATAGGATCTGTGACAGCGGCTTACGGAGAACTCGCTGACACCCCCATGTGACTTTACAAATTCAGCAACTAGAGCAGCAGTTCCGACAAACTGAAGAGTCCATCTATAATTTGCGGGGTGTTGAAGGTTGAAGAATTAGAATTGGAGTCATCAGTACGGCAAAATACTTTATGCCGAAAGCGATTGCTGCGTTTTTGAAAGATCATTTGGAGATTCATCTGGACCTGAAGGTTGGTAATCGCCAGGAAATTGTCTCTGGCCTCCGTTCAGCAAGTTTTGATTTTGCCATCATGGGACCGCCCACATGGGGACCTTGCGGTTATCTCAGAAGTGATTTGTGACCATCCACATGTGTTTATTTCCTCTCCCTCACATTCTCTCTCGGACATAAAAAATATTACTTTTTAGAAGCTCATCAATGAGACGGCTTTGCTTCGGGAACAAGGCTCTGGAACAAGGATGTTGCTTCATCGCTTTCTTACAGAACAAAAGATTGAATGGCGCAAAGGTATGGAGATGTGCAGTAGTGAATCCATCAAGCAAGGCGTCATGGCAGGGCTAGGCATCGCTTTCATCTCTGCACATACTATCGCAGTTGAAGTGGAGGAAGAACGTTTGGCAGTTTTGGATGTAGCTGGCACTCCGCTTGTTCGACATTGGTATTTGGTGCGTCTTCAAGAGAAAAACTACTTCCAGCCAGCCTCGCTTTTTGGGAATTTCTCGAGAAAAGCTGTCGGGAATTTCTCCCAAAGCTATAAAGCTACCAACCTGGCTTCAATACTCTGAACCTAGATAGACCTTGTCAGCCCAGTGGAGGTCTGATACTTTGTAATTTTTACTCTTGAATGGAGAGCGTTTTTATGGCAAGCGAAAAGGTTGTTCACCTCACTGATGATTCCTTTGATGAGCAAACAGGATCTGGCTGCGTAATGATTGATTTCTGGGCTGAGTGGTGTGGGCCATGTCGAGCCTTGGCACCTGTGATAGATTCCATCGCAGAATCTCATGGTGAGCAAATTAAAGTTTGCAAACTCGACGTCGATTCCAATCAACGTGCTGCTGTTCGCTTCGGAGTCCGAGGAATACCTACCGTCATTATGATGAAAGACGGCAAACTTATTGATCAGGTAGTAGGCAACGATCCTAGTAAAATTCGTTCAATGGCTGAGAGAGCTGTAGAAGCTGCTTGATCCCCCTACCTTTATTGAAACTTGCGAACCTGGCTTCTCCTGCTGACATATTGTGGTACCCGTTACGCAGGTTGGCAGGTTCAGCCCAATCTGCCCACAATCGAAGGTGAAATCGAAAAAGCTCTCCAGCAACTGACAGGGACCTTCCATAAAGTACTTGGCAGCGGTAGAACCGATGCTGGTGTCCATGCCCTCAATTATCCCGCCCATTTTCAAAGTTCACAAAATTTTAAAGCGATACAATGGCAGAAGGCTCTCAACGGACTATTGCCCCCTGACATCGTTGTACGCAATGTAGTAGAGAAACCCACTAGCTTTCATGCTCGCCATGATTCTATCGGTAAACGCTACGTATATCTCATTCATAATGCTCAGCAAAGGAATCCATTTGCTGAAAATCATTCATGGTGGATTCGTCAACCGTTAGATTTGAAGGCAATGAGAACGGCTGCTAAATACTTAGTTGGGAGATATGACTTTTCCTCTTTCAGAGCAAGTCATTGCAGCGGGCCTGAACCTGTAAAAGAGCTGCGAGAAATCACGATAGCTGAGATCGTTTCCTCTTGGGGCAATCTCATTATGGAGTTTGAAGCAAATTCATTTCTACAGCATATGGTCCGAATTCTTGCTGGGACTCTAGTCGAAGTAGGTTTGAAAAAGAGAGAGGCAATTTCGATGGAAGAGATTTTGAAAAAGCGGGACCGTACCAAAGCTGGAAAAACTGCACCATCTGGAGGCCTTTATCAACTTGCAGTACATTATCCAACTGATCTGGTGAGTTGGCCTAAAGAATTATTGATTAATCCCTTCAAGATAACGGAAAACTCTGAGGAGTGCAGTCGGTATTTTCATTATTCATCATTGTTAAGTACAAACACACCCACCAAGTGTTGACGCAAAGAGACAGGCAATGTTAGTCCAAACGACTGATGGAGCATCATCACAGACAGGTGGAAAAGAATCATTGAAGATTTGACCTGTTCAGGCAAAGCCAGGAAATATGGTTCCTGGTTCAAATGAACAAGGGCTCCTCGCTTTTGCAAATATTGTCCTTTGAAGAAAATTCTTAGATAGGGCTTCGCCTGACTTTGTGATCGTTTGCGTTCCGGAAGGTCCCTGTCCATGAAGGCCACACCCAATTGAAGAACAAATCTTCTCCCTTTCTCCAAATTTAAGATTGTGCCATCGGGAGTTGGAATGTTTAAAGGAAAAGGCATTAAGCTACTTATCTTCAAACTGTAATCCTTGTCACGTGAACGTTCTTCTTTCAAAAACTCCTCATCCAGTTCGGGATCATTCCCCCAAACTTGAACTACCTCCTTTCGTTTCCAGCGGGCACCCTCAATTTGTTCAGCTTCTAATATTGCTGATATCCACTCTCGGAGATCGACTATTTCATGCTTCTCCAAGTTGAAAAACCCTTCTTGTTCTAATTGCTGGGACGTTGTGTAATCTTCGTTCCGTGGAGTAAGAAATGGAGATGAAGTACTGTAAACACTCTTGAGATTCTTGGTGATCTTTCTAAATAGAGGTTGCAACCGCTTTAACAATACTTCAAAAGCATCTACACCGTCTTCTGTCAGTGAATCTAGTTTTCTACCAGTCTGTTCCTCTAATTCCTTGCCAATTGGTTCAGCAACGGGCTCGGCTCCACTTCTATGATCAAACTCTATCTCCCCTTTTGTGGAAACTACCAAAGGTCCCTCTCCCTCGGTGGGAGATTTAGATTTTCCAGCATCTAGAGTCGATCCGTTACTTATATTGATGGGGATTTTCAGAGAACCTTGAGCACTCTGGTGATCCAAAACAAATCCATCCTCTTCCTTTAAAATTTCAGGATGCCATGGTGTGGGGCTGCCTTTCAATTTTGGGTTGCCTGGATGGTGATGTACTAACTCACGAACCAATTGTTCTACCATCCGGAAATCTACTTTGCGAACCTCCTCAAAGATTTCTGAGGGGCCCAATCGAAGTGAACCTTTCAAACGACGCTGCATCCATCGAACGATCAGGTCATCGCTTAAACCTTGACGAATACGTGATAGGAAAAAGCGATTTTTCAGAATCAGGTAGGTTTGATAATCTCTGGAAAAAAGTGACTGCAGTCGCTCTATGAAAAAATGTTGCTGTACTTCTTCTGGTAGTTTTGGAGCATTCACGACTACTTTCTGAAGTCTGATAGGTTCGTAAAGTAGCTGTACCTCACATTTTAAAACTGTTTGGAGGCTCTCTTCCACGCCAATACGGTATCGTTCTAGAGCACGTAGTTCGACGGGACTGGCAGCAAATTCATCCAGTTGACGAATTACTGTCAAGGAATTACAGCTTTTTTGAATTCTGGGGACTATGCCCTGCGTAGCTTGTTGGGAGAGGTCATAGGTTGCAATGAGTCGAAGAGCACTTTGCAAATCATATAGTTGCAAAGCATGTGTGAAGGCATGGTGACGAAGAGTGAGGGCAGTTGAGGCTTCTCGATGGGTTGGGAAATCCCGTTCAAAAGCCTGCTTGAGCTTTTGAGCAAAGTTTTGTGAGGCTGGATCTAGCCTTGACTCTAAATCACCGGATATTTCGTTTATTCGATTCTGCCATTGCTGATGGTCCATTATCGCCTCAATGCATGGATAGAAGGAACATCAAAGTGATCTGAATTTCTCCGTCAATTGATCCATTCCTGTACTCTGTTTTTGTCTGGATTGCTGTTGGGCTAACTTATTCTTTTTCTGTACTAGTGTCTTCGATGAATTCCGATCCAAATTTTTGGAATCTGGATTACGCATACTCAAAGCAATTCTTTTACGTTGGGTATCAACCTCTAAAACCCAAACTTCAACAAGTTGACCCACAGAACAAGCTTCAAGGGGATCTCGGACAAATTGTGAAGACATCTGAGAAATATGAACTAAGCCATCCTGATGAACCCCAATATCAACGAATGCTCCAAAGTGCGTGATGTTAGTCACCACTCCTTTAAGATGCATCCCAACCTGAATATCTTTCATGTCTTGGACGGTTTCACTGAATTGCACTTCTTGGTGGTCATCTCGAGGGTCTCGTCCAGGTTTTTTGAGCTCCTCCAATATATCATTCAGTGTGTAACGGCCTATTTCTTCAGAGACGAACTCTTGCTGGATATTTTCAAGTGCGTCCTGATTACCAATCAGATCCGCAACCAAGAGCTCTTGACTAGCTGCCATTTGCTCTACAATGCTGTAGCGCTCCGGATGAACTGCTGACTGGTCCAGAGGGTGCTCAGCATTTCGAATTCTTAAAAAACCAGCTGCTTGTTCAAAAGCTTTTTTTCCAAAGCCGGTCACATGCATCAGCTCTTGACGTGATCGGAACGGACCATTTTCATCACGGTACGAAACAATGCGCGCAGCGAGAGACTCCGTGACCCCTGAGACATAGCTGAGAAGAGCCGCTGATGCCTGATTCAGCTCTACTCCTACTTGGTTCACACAAGACTCGACCGTTCGATCAAGGGACTGCTTTAATTGCTTCTGATTGACATCATGTTGGTACTGCCCAACTCCAATAGATTTTGGATCTATCTTGACCAACTCCGCCAGTGGATCCTGATAACGCCGAGCTATCGAAACCGCACCCCGGACAGTTAAATCCAAATCAGGAAATTCCTTACGAGCGACTTCTGATGCCGAGTAAACGGAAGCTCCAGATTCGTTCACAACCAAATGTCTGACTTTTAACTCCAAATCTTTGATAAATTCTTTTAGAAACTGGGACACTTCTCTCGAACCTGTGCCATTTCCAACCACAACAATTTCAGCTTGGTATCGCTCAATCAAGCCAAGTAGTGTTCGTTTTGATGCCTCTACTTGCCGTTGTGGTTCTACCGGATAGATTACACCGTTCCTGTGCAAGCGTCCTGTGTGGTCTATAACTACCCACTTTGTTCCTGTTCGAAATCCTGGATCCAGACCGATGACTACTCTTGAACCACCAGGGGGCTGCATCAGTAACTGACGTAGATTCTTGGAAAACAACTCAATAGAACTTTCATCCGCTTGCTGCTTCAATTTTTGTCGGATTTCTGTCTCAATTGAAGGTGCTAGCAAGCGATCATATGCATCTGAAAGAGCTATTTGAAGCTCTTTTCGAAAATCCACATTCGCTTTGGTTAGCCAGATTTCTTGAAGAGTAGATTCTGTCAATCCCTCCTGTACCTGAACCCTTGTCTGAAGGATTTTTTCCTTCTCTCCTCGTCTAATCGCCAAGTATCGATGCGGTTGGATCTTACTGATGTTCTCACTGAACTCATAGTACATTTCAAATTTCGAAGTTGTCTCCTTGAACTCTTGTTTGACCTCTGATACGAATTTGCCTTGCTGAAAAGTCAATTGACGAATGCGTGCTCGTGTCTGAGCATCTTCAGCCACTTTTTCAGCACAAATATCCCTGACCCCCTGCCAAATTTCATCATATGGCAGGGGTGAAGACAATCCTGCTTGGAACTCCCCCAGCCAATTATTTATCTGATTCCTATCTCCTTGTTCCTCCAAAACCAATTGGGCAAGCGGATCTAAGCCTTTTTCACGGGCAATCATTGCGCGAGTTCGTCGCTTAGGTTTGTAAGGTAAGTAAAGATCCTCCAATTCCTGTTTGGTCTGGACTGCATTAATCTTTTTTTCTAGTTCCTTGGTTAGCTTTTCCTGTTCTCTAATGCTATTGAGGATCGTCTCCCTTCGATCTTCGAGTTCTTTGAGATACTCATATCGATCCAGTAAGTTAGCGATTTGCACTTCATCCAAATTTCCTGTCTGCTCTTTTCTGTAGCGGGCAACAAATGGAATAGTATTGTCTGCCAGTAGGAGACTCAGTGTGTTTTGAATGTGATCGGGCCGGTGGTCACATTCAGTCTGGAGACGCTGTAACAGCTTGGGATTCGGAGTGGAGGATTTGCCTTCCATGAAGATCTACTAAGTTTGATTTTCGAGTAATAGTTCAATCAGACGAATGGGAGTCCATTGCTCAGCCTCCCCAATAAAATTAACTATTATGCGATGACGAAGCACTGAAGGAGCAACATAGCGTACATGCTCTTTTCTAACCACCGAATCGCCCTTCAGTAGGGCGTGGGCTCTGGCAGCTCGAACTAGATTCTGTGATGCTCGGACACCTGCGCCCCATTCAACATATTTTTTGATGGGCTCAACCGAACTGTCTTGGGGCCTTGTGGCTCGGACAAGCTGTACGATCCAATCAACGACATGGGGAGCTATCGGGACTTCATCAACAAGTTGCTGAATTTTAAGCAAATCACTTCCATCAAAGAAAGTATTTACTTCTTGGGACTGTGACTGTGATTGGACTGCGATCTCTGCTTCTTCAGTCGCACTTGGATACTCCACCTCGACATTGAACAAAAATCGGTCAAGTTGGGCTTCTGGAAGCGGATATGTCCCCTCAGAATCAATTGGGTTTTGAGTTGCGAAGACGATAAATGGATGAGTGAGTTGGTAAGTCTTGCCTGCTACAGTAACTTGCTTTTCCTGCATGGCTTGGAGAAGAGCAGCCTGTGTTCTTGGAGAAGTTCGATTGATTTCATCTGCCAGCAAGAGATTGGTGAAGACTGGCCCCTCAATGAAGCGAAACCTTCGTTCTTGTTCATTCTCATCAAGGATTTCGACACCACTGATGTCTGATGGCATTAGATCAGGAGTACATTGAATTCGATTGAAGTTTAATTTAAAGAGGTTTGCCAGAGTCTTGATTAGCAGAGTTTTGGCCAATCCTGGCACTCCTGTTAGCAGTACATGACCGTTGCACAAGAGCGCGATCAGCAGTTGATCTAGAACTTCCTCCTGACCAACAATTACTCGATGAATTTCAGTCCGGAATTGCACTGGAAATTCACGAAGTCGGGCGTGGATTGCTTCAAAATCGTGAAAACTTCTTTTTGAATTTTCAGGCATGATTGCCATTTTGCGGGGGCAGGGTGTTGAGTGAGGACAGAAGGGCGCCAGAGATTGATAGTGCCAACCTCCGGTCAAAGAGCAAATTAGTTAGCTGCTTACTTGACTGTAGATCTCGGGGAATTGCTCAGCCAATTCATCAAAACTGATATCTTGAGCCAAAATTTCGCCCATTTCACTCTGAACAGTATAAACCGATTGTCCTGGGTTGAGATCACGCTTCATAACACGCTTGCCATCCACCGAAAGAACAAATGTACCTTGCGGTACTTCAGTAGCGTTTTTCGCCATCGTGTAAGATTTGTTGTGATAGTCACAACCACCAGCAATGCCCATTCCTCCTATCAGCAACATCACTGACAGCGCGGCAGCAAATTTTTTCATGGTCAGAATCCTTGTGTAAATGGTTGGGGATTGGCATCCAAGGACAGTTAACTTCAGATATTCAGAGGAGTCATAGCCAGCCCTCGAAAGGAATCTCTTCCTCTTTCTCAAATAATCAATAATTTTAGCATTCGTATGACTGAAATGCTACTGCTTCCTGATCAGCGCACTTCGATTTCTGCTGGCTGAACAATAAATCGTGCTTTCGGGTCTAGCTGTTCGGGTGGATGCTGATCACAGATCTTCCAGCCGTGATGCAACAACTCTCCACGATACGGAGCCGACCCACGCAAATTTCCAGTTAGTGTAATTTCAGATAGATTGTAGTCAGTATCAACGCTGACCAGTGCGCCTTCTTCATCGGTACGGATTGCTTCCAATGTGAAGTAATTGCCCAATACTCTGGCACACCCATCATGTACGACTCGAGCGGCCTCACCTACTTCAGCATTCGAAAAAGAAGCGATGTCTTGCTGTAAAAAGTCTACCAAACGACCTTGCTTCTGAAAGAGAGACAAGAGAAAAACTCCATCGATATTTTTTTCGTCCTTTTTGGAGATTTCATCTTTTTCTTTTGGTAGTACAGCACCTATCAATTTTGATTCTTCAACGGCTTTTTCCTCAATTTTCTCTTGTGCTTGCTGTGGCTCAGCCAAATTTTCTCTTTCTGTATCTTCTGGAACAGCTAATGGAGACAATCCTTGTTTGATTCTTTTTTTATTTTCCTTTTCCAATCTTCGTTGGCTTTTCTCAAGCGTATTCACTCTGCTAACTTCAGCAAGAGCCGCATGGATGTAGTTGCCGGCTCGGCGGCTAAAAATCACTCTAAAGAAACAATAAAAGGAGTAAAGAAAAATTCTGAAAAGAAAATTTAGATTTTTTTCAGGCTGCATGGATCTCTGGTTTCAAAGTAGTTAAGTAAATGGAAAAATCTTAGATTAGAAGCGATTGAAAAAGCAATTCAAAGGCACAGAGATTCGGCTGGTGGAATCTTTGAAATCTTGTTAAAAATATGAGTTTTTTTTTAATCCCATCATCATCTTAATTATTGTCCAAACGTTCTTGAACGTCTCTAAGCCTAAATGAAAAACGAATCGACTGATCCACGTTGCATAAGAAACTTCTCGATAATTGCCCACATTGACCATGGCAAGTCCACCCTTGCAGACTGCTTGATGAGGACTACCCACGCGGTTACTGACCGGGAGGCACAAGAACAACTGCTCGATAACATGGACATTGAGCGTGAGCGTGGGATCACGGTTAAGTCGCAAACTGTCCGGCTCAATTACGAGGCAGCTGACGGTCAAGAGTACATTTTAAATTTGATTGACACACCAGGCCATGTGGACTTCACCTATGAGGTTTCCAGATCTCTAGCAGCTTGTGAAGGAGCTTTGCTTGTAGTGGATGCAGTTCAAGGAGTAGAGGCTCAGACGCTAGCAAATGTATACATGGCGCTGGATAACGATTTAGAAATTATTCCCGTCCTTAACAAAATTGATCTGCCCACAGCTGAGCCACAACGTGTCATTACTGAGATTGAAGAAGTGATTGGGCTTGACGCTCAATACTCTGCTAGAGTCAGCGCCAAAAACAATATCGGGATCCAAGAGCTTCTGGAGCAGATTGTCGAGAAAGTTCCACCACCAACGGGAAAGCCAGATATCCCACTTCGAGGACTAATCTTTGATTCTTGGTTTGATCCCTACCTGGGCATTGTGATCCTAATCCGGGTGGTCGATGGAAGAATTAAAGTTGGAGAAGTCATTAGGTTCATGGCAACTGGTTTTGAGTATGAAGTGACACAACTTGGTGTCTTCACCCCTTTCAGAAAAGAACGATCTGAACTGGGTACAGGAGAAGTTGGGTTTGTTTGTGCTTCCATTAAGACCATTGGTCACACAAAAATCGGTGACACAGTCACTCATGCGGACAGACCGGCGACAACCCCACTATCAGGCTATGCTGAGGCTAAGCCGATGGTCTTCAGTGGTATTTATCCAGTAAGTAGTGAGGACTACGAAGACTTGCGCGAAGCTCTTCGCAAATTGGCTTTGAACGATTCCTCTTTGACGTATGAACCAGAAACATCTGCGGCTCTAGGATTTGGTTTCCGATGTGGATTCTTGGGCCTTCTTCATATGGAGATCGCCCAGGAAAGATTGGAGAGAGAATTCAAAATTGACCTCATCACGACCGCTCCAAGTGTGGTCTACGATGTCTACTTGAAAGATGGGGAACTGATCAAGGTTGATAATCCATCTCAACTGCCATTAGTTTCTGAGCTTGACCACATCGAAGAGCCCTATATCCGTAGCAGAATTTTCACCCCACAAGAATATGTTGGCAACATCATCAAGTTGGCTCAGGAACGACGGGGAATACAGATTAACATGGAGTATCCTTCGCCAAATAGGGTCATGCTGGAATATGAGTTCCCTCTGAACGAGATTGTTCTGGATTTCTATGACAGATTGAAATCAGTTTCACGTGGCTACGCTTCTTTTGACTACGAATTGATCGACTACCGATTGGGTGATCTTTCGAAGCTAGATATTCTGTTAAACGGAGATGTTGTAGATGCTTTGTCATTGATAGTCCCTAAGGAACAGGCCTACCATCGGGGAAGAGAACTTTGTAAGCAGTTCAAGAAGTTACTGCCAAGGCAGATGTACGAGATTGCGATTCAAGCAGCAATCGGGTCCAAGGTCATTGCCAGAGAAACTCTAGGGGCTTTGCGTAAGGATGTGACCGCAAAGTGTTACGGAGGGGACATCACACGAAAAAGAAAGCTTTTGGAAAAACAGAAGGAAGGAAAGAAGAGAATGAAACGGCTAGGGACTGTTGAGGTTCCTCAAGAAGCCTTCATGGCAGTCCTGAAGATCGACAATGGAGGTTCAAGCAGCTAGTTCATCTCTAAGTAGACTCATAATGACAACGTAGGGAACACCTAAATGGAGGCATCCGCGAAGCTCAGGATGATTGATCTGGAATTCCTGAACAACATAAAGATCCTCCGATTCCACTTCGTCTAGATATCCTGGCTGAAGCATATGTTTGAATCGATCAATTTCTAAATTGCCCTTTTGGCTCCATGATCTTGGGATTCCTTGGAAGCAACGTCGTAAGATCTCACCAATCTCAAGGTAAATTCCAGAATCTGCATCGGTCACCTCATGCCAACGCTTACCGGATGAGCCAAATTCGAGGTTGTACTTTCTACCTGCTAAGCCTTCAGCGAGTGATCGATCTAGGTGCATAAACCAAACAGTGTTGTGAGGTTGTACCCAGATCATTGAAAAGTATGATCGTCGAGGAAAGAGCTGTGTTAAATCTTGATAAGTGGTTTGAAATTGGCGCTTGAATTCAATCTGTAATTGTCGTGGTAGGACCTGCATTAAAATTAGACGAAGATAAGCCGAAAGTCGGATTGCAATGGGTAGTAAAGATTTTTCGAGTACAGTGTCAAGCGTTTGACAAATATCATTCTCATCTGATGAGGAAGAGTCAGTTGTTTCAGATTCAAGGCCGAAAGTTTCCCGAAGCATTCCCTCCATGATTTCCGGATCAAAGAAGGTATCTCCAGAAGGTAACATATTTTGATGCCCCATAAGGTTCTCCCAATTACAAATGGAAAAGATAGTTTTTCCGTGCAATTTACAAGCCGACAAAATGAAATGAATTTTGAGAAAAGATTAGAATATCATAGTTTTGATCACTCAAATTCAAAGAATAAATCGTAGCAGCCACTTCCTGGCCAGTACGCAACTCCATCTAAAGATTTCCCATGTCCAAAATTAAAAAAGACTTAGCGAATGTGTTGATTGAGGATGAAATTCTTTTATCTGAAGATCTGAACGATAGCCGACTGTACTTCAATAGAGAGTTGAGTTGGCTTGAGTTCAACCAGAGAGTATTGGAACAAGCAAAAGATGAGAATCATCCACTTCTAGAGCGCGTTAAATTTCTTGCGATCGTACAAACTAACATGGACGAATTTTTTATGGTTCGTGTTGCGGCGCTCCTCAAACAGATGCGCTCTGGAAGCGACAATATTGCACCAGATGGAATGAGTGTAGAAGAACAACTCAGTGCAATCAGATCTAGGGTACAACAGATGAAACAAGACCAACAGCAATGTTGGTCTGAACAACTCCGACCTCAATTGGAGAAACATTCGGTACGCTTCATCGAACCTGATCAGTACACTCCCGAATTGAGAGCATATCTTTCAAACTATTATCAACAAGGAGTCCACCCTGTTCTGACACCCCTTGCTTTTGATCCTGGGCATCCCTTCCCGTTCATCTCCAGCATGAGTTTGAATTTAGCGGTAGTAGTTCAATACGGCCCGTATGAAAAGAACTTCGCTCGGATAAAAATTCCAGACATTTTGCCACGATTCATTCCAGTCCCCGAAGAATTAGCAGGAAGCCGATACGGATTTGTTTACCTCGAAGATGTCATTAAAGACAATTTGAAGGAGTTGTTTCCTGACAATAATGTGCTGGATATCTATGTTTTTCGAGTCATCCGGGATACTGACCTTATCATTCAAGAAGACGAGGCTGGCGATCTGCTAGAGAACGTTGACCGGAGCCTGAAACAACTAAGATATGGCAACGTTTCTTTACTTCAGGTTGAAGAACAAATGCCTAAAGAACTCCTTCAGGTATTGATGGAAAATTTTGAGATTGAACAAGGACGAGGCATTGTCACTAGAACCCATACTAGGATGAACTTTGGAGAATGGTTTTCCTTGCTGAAGTTGCCGTTACCTCAGTTGAAAGATGCTCCCTTCAAGCCCTCTGTCTTGTTCACAAGGGATCAACGAGAAACCATTTTTGATAGGATTCGACTACAGGATTTCTTAATACATCACCCTTTTGAGTCATTCGATTCCGTTGAGGAGTTTATTTCCGCAGCGGTAAAAGACCCTCAAGTTATTGGGATCAAGATGACTCTTTATCGCGTGGGATCAGATTCTCAGATTGTTCAAAAGCTCATTGAAGCTGCAGAGGATGGAAAACAAGTAGCTGTACTCGTGGAACTCAAAGCACGTTTTGATGAGAAAAATAACATTGTTTGGGCGAGACGTCTCGAATCGGTGGGAGCGCATGTAGTTTATGGCATGTTGAAGCTCAAGACCCACTGCAAGTTGTGCATGGTGATTCGAAAAGAAGGAGATGGAATCCGAAGATATATGCACATAGGGACAGGAAACTATAATCCAGGCTCTTCAAAAATTTATACTGATCTTGGCATCTTCACAGCCAGTGAACAGATTGGTCGAGATGTAACAGACGTTTTTAATTACTTAACGGGCTATTCTGGCAAACAAAATTACGATCACCTTTTAGTGGCACCACGCTCCTTGAGAAGGAAGCTAGAGGAAATGATTGACCGGGAAGCTGAGATTGCTCGATCTGGTAAAGATGGCAGGATTATTATCAAAGCAAACGCCGTTACTCATCCTTCAGTCATTCAAGCACTTTATAGAGCATCTCAAGCAGGTGTAAAAATTGATCTCATCATTCGTGGCATCTGCTGCCTTCGGCCTGGGCTCCCCAATATTAGTGAGAACATTCGAGTTCGTTCAATTATTGGGCGCTTCCTGGAGCATTCGAGACTGTTTTATTTCCAAAATGATGGCTCAAAAGAAATGTACATTGGAAGTGCAGACATCATGGAACGGAATCTTGACCGTCGGGTTGAGGTGCTAACCCCTATTCTGGAAGCTCAGCTTCGACAAGTATTGATGGAAAAGGTCCTTCAATCACAACTCAAAGATAACCAATTGTCCTTCGAATTACTCTCGGATGGGACCTATGGGAGAATTCGACCTGAGGATCGAGACGAAGAACCCTATAACTCACAAATTGCAATGTTGCAGGCTTACACGGAAGCTTCTAATTGATTTCAAAGGAGTAACTTAATGCTGGCAAAGCGCATCATCCCTTGTCTTGACATCAAGGCTGGCCGTGTTGTCAAGGGGACTAGTTTTGTGGGCTTGCGTGATGCTGGAGACCCAATTGAGTTGGCCCAGCGCTACAATGAACAATCTGCTGATGAACTAGTGTTCTTAGACATTGCAGCCACATTGGAAAATCGTGGGACTACCATTGAGCTCGCGACGAAACTAGCCAGAAAATTGTTCATCCCATTTACAATTGGAGGTGGAATATCTTCACTGGATCACATCGCTGACCTGGTAACTGCTGGTGCAGACAAAATATCTGTCAATTCTTCCGCATTAGAAAATCCTGACTTGATTACCGAAGGGGCAAAACGCTTTGGTTCTCAGTGCATTGTCGTTGCAATCGATGCTAAAAAAGCAGGAGATCACTGGGAGGTGTTCAGTCACGGTGGAACTCGGTCCACAAAGAGAAACGCTCTGGAGTGGGCCCAAGAAGCATCGGATCGTGGTGCAGGTGAAATTCTATTGACGAGCATGGATGCTGATGGCCACAAGGATGGCTTTGACAATCCACTCAACTCAAAGGTTAGCACCATGCTCTCTATCTCCGTAATTGCTTCAGGGGGTGGCGGGACACTAGAACACTTTCGAGATGCAATCCAGTTGGGTAAAGCGGATGCAGTCCTGGCAGCTTCTGTCTTTCATTATGGGACCTATACTGTGTCCGAGGTGAAACAATTCTTGCGGACCTCCGGAATTCCTGTCAGGTTGTGATCAGTCTCCAAAACAAAACCTTGCAACCATTTGGCCCCTTCTTCTAATTCTTCTTTTATGGAAATGAACTCTTTCTGGTTTCTCTGGATTCTTGCCTTTCTCTTAGTATTCATCGCTGGACTGATCCTACAAAAACGTAAGCAAGCTTTTAGGTACTACGGAATAACCAGTCGTCTCGCTTTATTAGCTTTGTTGATTTGGAGCCTCCAGGTTCTGATCAACTCTGAAGAAGAATACGCTCCCCCCCTTTGGATACTCGTCGATACAAGTGAAAGTTTCCGTCAGTTACTGCAACATTCTGCTGAGCCGATTAAAAATCTCGCATTACTCATCCCTGTTGAAATTCAAGAAAAAATCGAAGAAGAATTTTCAAAAAGAGAATTGAAGTATCTGAATTGGTTTGATCCTCAAAACAAAGATTCTTCTGTTATTTGGTCAGCAACTTCTGGTTTATCAGACAATCTAAATTTGTTTTTGAGACAAACAAATCTTCCGAAGGGAAGTGAATTACTCTTGGTAACTGATGGGCAAGAGAATGAGGCAGATATTTCTCTAAAGGAACTTGGTGAGAACTTGGCAAGTTATGAAATTAAATTGAATACTCTCGTTTGGCAGACACCCCAACCAGTTGATTTAGAATTGAGGATAGAGGCCAATATCCAGGTCGCTTTTGTCAATGAAAGCCTTGATTTGCCCATAAACATTCGCGCTTCCAAGAGTTTGCAGGCAGGATCATCCGAGGTCGTGCTGACAGATGGGAAAGCATTATTGGATAAAAAAATCATTGAGTGGGACGGGACGCTGCAAGAAATAGAACTCAGCCTCAACTGGAAACCTAATAAGTCAGGTGACCAACTCTTACAGCTTCGGTTGGCACCTCTAGATGGTGAAACCAATTTACAAAACAATCTGGCTTATCTTTCTGTCCCAGTTCGCTCAAATCGTTTGAAGGTTTTACATATAGCTGGAAGAACAGGTTGGGATGTTCGTTATCTGCGATCTCTTTTAGGAGATAGCCCTGAGATTGATTTAATTTCTTTCTTCATTTTACGCGATCCCTTTGAGGATGCTAACAATATCCCTGAGAACGAATTAGCCTTGATTCAGTTTCCCGTTGAGGAATTATTCATGGTGGAGTTGTTCAAATTTGATGTGGTGATATTCCATAATTTTACCATCAAGAAATATCTCAGGAACGTAGGATTTCAGCGTAGTTTCCAAAAATTTCTCTCACAGGGGAAGCGTATTGTTGTTGTTGGGGGCGATCAGACAGAAGGCGAGCGAGGATATGCTGAACTCTTCATGAATTCAGAAAAGGCACTGAGTTGGGATTGGTCCCTGCGACACAAGCAAAATTGGAATTATGAGGAGATTGATCTATTACCTCCCAAACATTCTCAACGTCAAGCGACATTCAATTGGGATGGTTCAAAAGATAGTTCTGGGATCACAGTGCTCAGGAGGACTTCATTTGGATTAGGGAGGGTTGATTGGGTGACAGATCCTCACTCCTGGCGTTGGACTCTCAGAAGAGAGAAGGATCAGGCAACTCGGTTCCAGCACTTGATGTTCTGGCAGACACTTCTTTATCAGCCATTCTTTGAGCAACAGCGAGTTTTCACAGATTTTCGCAGAACCCGACCGTACCATGTGAGCGAACGAATTGCCGGCAATTTGCATCTACCTACATCATCATCCGATGTTGCTCTAAGGTTAGTTGACTTGGAAACAGGCCAAGTCATGGAGGAGCAGATTCTAAGTATTCGTGAAGAACTTGCTTCATTGGAGTTGGTTACAAAGATGCCTGGTACCTACGAAATGCAAATTAGCTGTCGATGTAAGGACATGCCTGATTTGAGGCATCCGGTGGTAATTGTTGACGAGTGGTTGGAACTTCATAGAACCGGGTGGCGGATGGACTGGTTAGCTAAAGTTGCTTCATCCACTGGCGGAAAAATGATCGAGGTATTTCAATAATGGGAAGTTATATGCGGGAATTATCTGTAATTCTCTTGAGTGGAATGATGTTTGGCTGTACTCAATCCGCAGTGTTTTTGACAGAGCCAGGCAGACAAATTGGTTTTATGAACGATCCAAAGAAATATCCTCTATGTGTTCCGCGAGGTGCATTGAACTCAACGGTTCTTACCAGTTCTAGAAATGGCTATCGGGAAGCTATGAATCAACTACTGAACACAGCAGTTGGAATGGGAGCAACCCACATTTCGATAGATTCTTCCGAGTCTAATGCAATCATTACAAAAATAGAGGGTACGAGTTATTTCTGTCCAGAAGATTTCGCACAGCAACCTAGTGATCAAATAATGAACCGAGACAACCTAATCATTCTGGATGATCCTTCCTGAAGCACCGGAAGCGTTCAGACTCCGCATTTCAATATCTTATCAAAATTCTCCTTCCAATAAGTTCCAAGCTACTGAACTGAGTTCTGATTCAAATTTGACGAAAGCAAAAGATTATTGGAGTACTTTATGTTAAATCACAATCAAATTTGCAAAAAGAGAAACCTTAAAGCGGTTTTAAAGTGATGGTGATCTGTGAATCACATTCGTGGCAATGAATCGTAGCAACCCAAAATTTTAGTGCGGAATCCAGAATGCTCCAAGTCACTCAAACATCGTTGAGATTCTTGGTTGTTGTATAGATCAACAAAAAACACATATGACCAAGGGATCCGTTTGGAAGGACGCGACTCTAGGCGACAAAGATTTATTCGATAAGCGTTGAAAATACTCAACATCTCGTAAAGCAATCCCGCACGGTCAGTCTCAAATTCTATGAAGAGGGAAGTTTTTCGCTGCATGAAATCCAATTGTTCTTTATCCTCTCGCTTGCGAACGACAACAAAGCGCGTGGTGTTGTTGGGATAATCTTGAATGTCCTGGGCAACTACAAAATCTTGATGTTCTTCAACCAGATTAATAGGTATAATCGCTGCCTGAGGAATCCGTTGTTCACTAGTTGAAAAGAACTGTGTAGCTGAGTCTGTATTGCTTCTTGTGTAGATGTGGTCAGCACTACACAGATGCCTAGCGGTATACTGCAGAGTCTGGCCGTAGGCCTGTTCGTGGGCAAAGAATTGGGTCACTTGCTGGAGGGGAGCATTAGCCAGTAGCGCATAGCGGATGCGCATGGGAAACTCATCCAAGATAATAAGTTCCTCAGACACCAATGCGTCTTGAATCTGTGTTACGGTTCCTGCAACAGAGTTTTCGATTGGAACGACAGCTACTGAATGAGGAGTCTCTGCTACACGTACAATCGCTTCATTGAAGTTCTTGGTGTAGTGAATGGCATCAAAATTTGAGCAAACTTGTCTTGCTGCTTGGTCACTGAAAGTACCTGCTGGACCGAGGGTGAAAACTTTAGGAATGTGACTATAAGGCATGCAATGGTATGATTCGGCAGATCTTGGCCTCATCAAATTAAAGATGAGGCCTTCATAATCAGGTGGGCAGTTTGACTTCGTAGCCTGGCTGATTCTTGGGATGACTATCATTTGTGAAGACTGTCCTGTCGTTCTTCAGCACGATCACTTCAAAGTAAGGCTGAAAGCGATCTTCAGCAATTCCAAAACCTTGCATAAATTTGTAGAATAATTGCTGTTCTGTTGTGTCTGCATTGCCATCAGAAAGCAGAGAATCGCAGAGATTTGTCAAAATACACATCTTTTGTGCATCTGTCAGCAATGGGGCAGCCTCCTCCAAAAATTTATCAGGAGAATTTGATTGCACGTATTTCTGAGCATTTCGCAGAAGCTTCTCATTCTGAGCTCCAACACCAATTACTCCATTGGAACTTTTCTCACCACCTAATACTGATAACAACTGACCAATTTCTTCATTCTGAATCTCTCCATCGGCCGCAATCATATAAATTAGCGCAGTAACGAACGCGAAATGAGGGGTCATTTCTGTTCCCGCATCTGATTTGAACATATCAAAGAGTCCCATTTTTTTCCTCTAAAGAAGGGTGCAAAAAAGAACTTATTGGAACAGATAATCTTGAGAATTCAAGCATAAACGGTCAGTCGATGTAGTATTGGAAATCTGTTGCTTGTCCACCACGCTCAATTTTCAGAGTAATTTCTCGCTCGGATTGAAGGGTTTCAAACAGCTTCAAAGCCTTGGGTACGCTATCCACAGCAAACCCATTGATCGCTAGGATTATATCCTCGTTCTTCAAGCCCAGTTTTTCGTAGATGCTACCTTTACGGATGAACTTAAACATGAAAAGTGGAGTACCATCTTTTTCAGTCGGGACGACCCGTGCGTCATTCAGTAGCTGACTGAAATTGGCCAGTTGCTCATCAACATAAGCTCTTTCAAATCTGAAAATCCTCTGGTCATCTGGTGGCGTTTCGTTGTTTGCTTCAGAGGTCAGCTTAATAATCAAGGGCCCTTGATCTTTGGGAGCTATAGGTTTCAGCACTGCTTTTTGTTGGTTTTGTACGGGCCTAGCTTTTTGTTTGGGTTGGGGTTTGGGGGGAGGTGGCTTCGGCTTTGGTGCTGCTGCAACTGCTGCTTGAACTGCTTGGGTCTGTTGATCCATGCTTAGGATTTCTTCTCGTCCTTGATAGATTATGACGATTTCTCTGTCCCTAATTTCAAAGACTTTTACTTTGTTCGGAGGGCAGGGAATATCCTTTGATTCCTTCACGCTGTCTGGTTCAAAGCAATCACCAATTTGGTATATCTTGTACGAGGCAGGTTGATTGGCTGCAGCGATAAATGCAAACGCGTTGTGGTCATAGATCATCGTACCCGTCAACACCAATTTCAACTGGGTGAACACAGGCCCGATTGGTCCAGCTTCAGGCAAATGTTCCTTCACCACAACTTCCTCAGCTTTCGGTGGGGGTGGGGGTGGAGGAGGTGGCCGGCGTTCCGCTTTAAAGATATTGCGTTCAAGAATTACCGCAAATTCTTTGTAATCTGCACTAACCTGGGATTTTGTATTTGTTTCAGGAGCATCTGCTGGCAATATTAAGGGGGCGGTTTCCTGTTCAATGATTCTTTGCTCTAATAGACCTGCAGTCAATCCACCCGCCTGGTAAGCACCCGTCATTACCAGAAGACCGTTACAGCACATTAACAAAATTTTGCCACCTGGCATCATGTGAGACCTTTCAAATCTTTTCTTATAGACTTTGAATAGAGTATATTTCCATCATTCATTGCAAAATCGGGGGAAGCTATAATTTTTTTCAAAAATTCGGGAAAACTTAACAAAATTGCAATTCTCATTTTCTGAAGATCAAAGGGTTAATTGGTGTTCAGGGCAAATTTATAGAGCAGATGTTTACTTTGCTTTACTGAAAATCATAAGTTTTCAAATAGAGATAAAGTCCTAAACTTTTCAAAACACCTACACAACCCCAAGTAAGCCCTAGACTACTTAACCCGTTTTTTTAATAGCCAACTAAAGAATTCTATTCCACATCAAAATTATTTTCATTCCGAATCATGGAATCAGTGAACTCATTGGAAAGATCAACTTCTTGGCAAATGAAAGCAGTGACCTGGCTGGGTGCTCTTGTCAACGTCTTGCTTACAATTTTAAAAGCTGTGGTGGGTTGGGCTAGTGGTTCACCTGCATTGATTGCTGATGCAGGACATTCTTTCTCTGACCTACTTTCTGATGGAGTGACTCTTTGGGCACTGATGCTCGGTCGTAAACCCAAAGATAATAATCATCCTTACGGGCATGGTCGATTTGAAACCATTGGGACGCTTTTTGTTGCCGTTCTCCTCGGATTTACAGCATTGGAATTGGGCATTTATGCGATTGGATCCTTAGGCCAAGAACAATCTCCAGGATGGAACGCAATCTATGTTGCATTAATCTCCATCGTTCTTAAGGAGTGCCTCTTCTGGTTGACCATGTGGATTGGGGCAAAGGAGCAGAACCGTCTCCTTCAGGCCAATGCTTGGCATCATCGGAGTGATGCACTTTCTTCGGTGGCCGCTTTAATTGGAATTGGAGGTGCTCAATTGGGCTATCCCTTTTTGGATCCCTTGGCGGGATTGGTTGTGTCAGCCCTGATCATGAAGACTGCCTGGGATATGGGTAAGCAGAGCGTAGAGGAACTGACTGATGCCGTTACAGATCCTGAAGTAGAGTCGCAGGTCCATCAATTAATGGCTAATGTGGAGGGGGTTCAAGACTTCCACGAAGTCAGATTAAGACGGATGGGATCGTATCTACTGGTGGATCTTCATATAGAGGTGGATGGGCACCTCACCGTTTCTTCTGCACATCAAATTGCCGAAAGAGCTCGACTGCGAATTACGCAGTCTTTACCAACTGTCACAGAAGTTCTTGTACACGTGGATCCTGAGCCTGATCCCCCATCAAGAATGCCTGAAGAAGAGACTCAATTGATGAGGCCTCAGGATGAAATCGAACAAGACATCGTGTCAGTCCTAGAGCAGGTTCCTCAAGTCCAGAAAATTACGCATATCTATTGTCATTATCTTCATCGAAAGCTTCTCGTGCACATTCACGTCGAAATGGAGGGAAATCTAATTATTTCAGAGGCCAGACGGATTGCAATCCAAGCGGAGAAATTGGTTGAATCAATAGCTGATATTCAGGAAGCTGACGTTCACCTAGAGTTGTCTCCTCATTAGCTACAATCTTTAAACAAATTTGATCTTATAAGTCAGAGTGGCGGCAATGCACCAGTGAGCTGTAATAGCCCACTGGTTTCTGGCAGGAAAATTAGTAGGCGTAGTACAGATTGAATTCGTAGGGATGTGGTCGAGATTCAATCGGTGTGACCTCTTCATTGAGCTTATAGTCCACCCATGAATCAATCACATCTTTAGTGAAGACATCCCCCTTCAGTAAGAAGTCATGATTGGTCTCAAGATTTTCAATGGACTCCCGCAAAGACCCAGGCATTTTACCAATTTTATGAAGTTCTTCTGGTGGAAGATCATAAATGTTGACGTCCATTGGATCACCAGGATGAATTTTATTTTGAATTCCATCCAAGCCAGCCATCAGCATTGCTGCAAAAGCCATGTATCCATTTGCTCCTGGATCTGGGCAGCGAAATTCGATTCGTTTTGCTGCCTTGGAATCCGCCAAAGGAATGCGAATCGTTGCTGATCGATTTCTATTTGAATAGGCAAGATTGATCGGAGCCTCAAATCCTTTTACCAGACGCTTGTAGGAATTGGTTAAAGGATTGGTCAGAGCTGCCAGTGAAGGTGCATGCTTAAGAATTCCTCCAATGTAGTAGAGCGCTGTTTCACTTAAGCCAGCGTATTCATCTCCTGCAAAAAGGGGCTTGCCATCCTTCCACAGAGATTGGTGAGTATGCATTCCGCTCCCATTGTCAGCAAACATGGGCTTGGGCATGAACGTAGCTGTCTTGCCATGCTGGCGTGCTACATTTCTAATGACATACTTGTACCACTGCAGATGGTCCGCACAACTGATAAGAGTATCGAAACGGAAATTGATTTCGTGCTGCGCTGGTGCAACCTCGTGGTGAGCTCGCTCCACCATCAGACCACACTGTTCCAACATTGTAATCATCTCGTTTCGAATATCCTGATTGGAGTCGAATGGGGCTACTGGGAAATATCCTAGTTTTGGCCCAATTTTGTATCCTAGATTAGGCATTTCATCAGCACCTGTGTTCCATGGACACTCTGCTGAATCAATGGAATAAAATCCCCCTGCACTGCTGTAGGAATACTGAACATCGTCAAAAAGGAAAAATTCAGCTTCTGGCCCAAAATAAGCCGTATCTGCTATTCCTGTTGAGACCAGGTAAGCTTCAGCCTTACGGGCAATATTTCTTGGATCTCTGCTGTAGCGCTCACCCGTCACAGGATCAACGATATCGCAGATCAGTGTCATTGAATTAGCTTCAATGAATGGATCCACCTTCATTGTGCTGAGATCAGGAATCATCTTCATGTCGCTGGCATCAATGGTCTGCCAGCATCTAATACTGGAACCATCAAACATCACCCCTTCTTCCAACATACCTTCATTGACGACCCCAATAGGAACTTGCAAGTGTTGCCAGGTACCCAGCAAGTCGATAAACTTGAAGTCAACAAATTCAATGTCATTTTTTTTGATAAAGTCGAGGACATCTTTGGGCGTAGTCATATCGAACATTCCTTTGTGTTAGCGCGGGATTTCCGCCAGAATTAGGGGAAAACTGGAAACGAGGGCCAGACAAATGAAATCTCAATTTGTCTCTGAAAACTTTCTGCCGTTTCCAAAAGCAAGTCAAGTGCTGCTATTTAAACTCAACTCACCTGACAAATTTTATACCAATCTTATAAGACTGATATTATTTACTATTAATAATCAATTTCATGCCAGATTGCTTAAATTTCGAGCAGATGCTGAAAATCCAGTCAGTTCAGGGTGCTAAGCGGACACGTACCCAAGAATCCTGCATCATTTGGTAGAGTAGTCGATCGTGAAGTCGATTCGACCTCCCTTGCCAGAATTCGAATTTGTTTGGTACTAATCGATAACCACCCCAGTGATCTGGACGGGGGACATTGCTATCCGCAAATTTCTTTTCAAACTCAATTTGTCTTTTTTCCAGTACCGTTCGGTCAACAATCGTTTGACTTTGTTCAGAGACCCAGGCGCCTAAGCAACTCCCATAAGGCCGACTTTGGAAATACGTATCAGATTCTTCTTCATCAATTTTTACAGCCTCTCCCTCAATACGAATTTGACGTTGAAGGGGTTCCCACCAAAATAGAATTGATGCTTTTGGGTTGTGTGCCAGCTGTTCACCTTTCTGGCTAAGGTAATTAGTAAAAAAAACCAACCCACTTTTATCAATGTCTTTTAGTAAAACGACGCGAGATGTAGGCTGCCCGTCTTGCGTAACTGTAGATAAGATCATCGCATTCGGTTCCAAAATTTTTGTCTTCCGAGCTATCTCAAACCAACTGCTGAATAATTCCCAAGGCTCTGAAGGGGCGCTACTTTCGAGTAGTTCTCCAATCGTATAGTTTTGGCGCATTGCTGCGATTTCGCCTTCTCTCATAAGTTAATTTGTCAAATTAGATTGGAGATTGATGGAACACCCTGAGGGTTCTGATACGTTCGGGAGATCCTGGCATCTGTATTGTTCGAAGCGCCTATTATTCCTGCGTTCAGACTGTCGGAGTACATGGTTCACTTCTCGATTTAGAGGCCCCATCAATTTTTGCTCACACTGGACAATTTGGTGATAGTCCGTATATTTTCGGCACTCTGCAAAATGAGGTATTTTTTCGTAAACCCTCACCTCACGCCCAGACTGACAAGAAGTTAATACCAGCAAACATACCAAGCAATACCAGAACAACTTACACATAACACCTCTGCAATTTCTAAAACTTTCTAAAGGCCATGCAACAAGACAACCCTCAAATGAAAATTACCTGCCTCGACTTTGAGGGAGTTCTGATTCCAGAAATTTGGATCGGTCTGGCCGAACGAACTGGGATTGAGGAACTAAGACTGACCACTCGAGACATCGCTGACTATGATGAATTGATGTGCTATCGTTTGAAAATATGTGATGAAAAAAATCTAAGAATTCAGGATATCCATGCGGTTGTTGACCAAATGGATCCTCTTGATGGAGCAGTCGATTTCCTTCACTGGCTCAGAACCGAATGCGAAGTAATCATTCTATCGGACACCTTCAGAGAATTTGTGAGTCCGTTTTTGAATAAGCTCAGTCAACCAACTATTTTCTGTCATACTTTGAAAATTGATCAAGCAGGCAGGATCACAGATTACCTGCTCCGCCAGCAAGATCAGAAGCGGCAAGCGGTTAATGCTTTGAAAAATCTCAATTTTCGGGTTATTGCCGCTGGAGATTCGTACAACGACATCTCAATGCTTCAAAGTGCTCATCATGGGATCTTCTTTAAGCCCACCCAAAAAATCACAGAAGAATACCCTTCCTTTCCAGTGACTCAACAGTATGCAGAATTGAAATTGGAACTGCAGAAGCATTTCAATGGCTAACAACCGCTTTCAGAGGAAGCCAAAATTTCAGCATAGGAATCACGAATGGCTCTATGGAATCAACGCTGTTGAAGCTGCTGTTTCAAGTTCGTACCGCAAGCACTTTGCTATGTGGGTTAAGCATCCAGTTGGAGAGAGAATCCAAGGGCTTCAAAAAGACTGCTGAANAACNTGNAATTTCCATCAAGANAGCTACTCCNGANATCTTTGAAANGTANTGTCCNGATGGGGTNCATCAAGGAGTACTGTTGGAGTGNAGCGCTNGNCANTTNGAGNCTCNAANTTCACTTTACCAGNTNCNCAAAANCTAAACCCATTTTATTTGGTNTTGGATCANATCAAAGATCCTCAAAATTTTGGTGCTATCTTAAGATCAGCTGCATTNTTTGGTTGTNCAGGNTGCATTATCACCAAAGACCATAGTCCNGGTGTGACTCCTGCTGTGTCCAAGGCTTCTGTTGGTGTAGCTGAATGGTTCCCAATCTTTGAAACAACTAATCTTGCTCGATTTCTGACAGATCAAAAGAAAAACGGCTTCTGGATAGTTGGCTTGGCTAGCGACGGTAAAACGGAGTTACGAAAACTTGAAAGGGATCGTCCACTGTTGCTTGTTCTAGGAAATGAGGGAAGGGGTCTTCGCCAGTTGGTGAAACAGAAATGTGACTGGGATGTGCGTATAGATGGAACAGAAGAAGTAGAATCACTGAACGTCAGCACNGCAGCGGCTCTAGCTTGCTATCAACTGAGGATTCAGGAAGAGGGCTCGGCATGAAAGGATTTTGTGTCAGCGTGTGCTATCGGATCTTGCGGCTCATCTAGTTCCTCATAATGTAGTCGAGTGATGCGTATGCCCTCATTTTTCCCCAGGCTATAGGCAATTCCCCCCGAGATAGCAATCAGTGCAGCAATGGATACGATGTGCAAACTCAGCAGCATCATTTTGTTCCTCTCGATAGGAAAAAATAATGATCAAGCATCTGGTTCTTTTTCGCTTGAAAAAAACCGCAAAGCTCTTGACAACTAATGGACGCATTTGCTGGGTTTCCAGAGAAAATTGAAGAAGTTCAACACTTGGAATTAGGAGAGGATTTTAAAGCAACTCCGAAATCTTTTGATGTCGCTCTGTCTTTAGAATTTGGCGACCGGGAGGCACTGAGAGCTTTTTCCGTTCATCCAGAGTATGTGCCTGTTCTGGACTTGGTCCACGAAATCTGATCAGATTATGCCGTTGTTGACATGGATATTGAATCAAATTAGGTAGTTGCTTCAGCTAATTCTTTGAGATGACTTCGATAGGCTTCTGGCCCTTTTTTTTCCCAGGTTTTGAGCAGGGCTGAACCAATCACTGCGATGTCTGCATGACCTTGCAGGTTGTTCAGATCTGCTCCAGTGCTCAATCCAAAACCCAATGCCAGTGGGAGATCAGAATATCTTCGGCATCGTTTCAAGAACTCGAAAACCATAGGATCAATTTTTGTCACAGCACCAGTGACTCCCTTTCTGGCTACACAATAGAGGAATCCACTCCCGTTGGCACAGATACTCTGCAACCTAGTATCCTTTTGGGTTGGCGTACAAAGCATGATTGGATTCAGTTGATGCTCTTTGCTCAACTCATGCAAATCCTCCATTTCTTCAAGAGGCAGGTCAGGTAGTAAGTAACCACTGGCACCATGCTCAGCCAATCTTGAACAAAAGCTACGGTGACCCATTGCGAAGGCGCTGTTGTAGTAACCAATCAACAGTAATGGGAAATCAAATTTTTTATGAGCCCTTCTCATAAAATCAAAATAGGCATTCCAATCAATCCCATTTTTCAGAGCTGCTTGATTTGCTTTTACGAATATGGGCCCGTCTGCGATTGGCTCACTGAAAGGCATTTGCAATTCTACCATGTCAACATTGGCTGCATGCATTTCCTCAAGCATCTGCCAGTTATCCTCTAGAGACGGATAACCAACAACTGTGTGGGTCATCAGTAAGATTTTTTTCTCTTTGAGTCTATTTCTCAAATATTCAGATAGCTTGTTGGACATTCATCTCTCAATTGCTTACTTTTCGATATTCATTTGATTTTTGATGGATGAACTCGCGCCACTTAGGGTCATCCAATGCCTCAGCAATATTGAAAATATCTTTGTCGCCCCGACCAGACAAGTTGAATAGAACGATATCCTCTTCATCCATTTCACCTGATTCACGCAACAACCCCGCCAGCCCATGAGTGCTTTCCAAGGCAGGAATAAGTCCCTCTGTTCGAATCAGTAATCGAACTGCATCAATCACCTCCTTGTCTGTGGCAAAACTAAAGCGAACTTTTCCTTCATCATGTAGATGACTCAAAATCGGTCCAACTCCTACATAATCCAATCCGGCGGCAATGGAATGAGTGTGCATCATTTGCCCTTCTGGATTTTGAAGAAAGTAGGTTTTGTAACCTTGAGCTACCCCAATGTGACCACCAGAGAACCTGACTGCGTGAGCACCACTCTCAACACCATGCCCACCTGCCTCAACGCCGACCAACTCAACTCCCTCATCTTCTAAAAAAGGCAAGAATAGACCTGAAGCATTTGAACCACCTCCGACACAGGCATAAATCCGGTCAGGTAGCCTACCCGTAAGTTCTAAGATCTGTTCTCTGGATTCCTGACCAATTAAAGATTGAAAGTAAGAAACCATTGTTGGAAATGGATGAGGTCCGCAGACAGTCCCCAAGGCATAGTGGGTGTCATCCATACTGGCAGACCAATCACGCATTGCCGCATTGATTGCATCCTTGAGAGTTGCTGAACCTTCAGTAACAGCCACAACTTCGGCACCTAGTTGTTCCATCCAGAAAACATTTGGCCGCTGTCGCTCTACATCAAGCGCTCCCATGTAGATTGTGCACTCAAGACCAAAGCGAGCTGCCATAGTTGCCGTTGCCACACCATGTTGTCCTGCCCCTGTTTCAGCAATGACTCTAGATTTTCCCATTCGCTTGACAAGCAGCCCCTGGCCCATCACGTTGTTGACTTTGTGAGCTCCAGTCTGGTTCAGATCTTCTCGCTTACAATAGATTTGCGCTCCACCATTCTTCTTGCTCAAGTTTGGTAAGTACGTGATTGGTGTTGGACGACAAGAGTAGCTCTGCATGGTTTGAACATATTCTGTCCAAAAACTGGGGTCAGTCTTTGCAAATTCAAAGGCTTCGATCAATTCCTCAAATGTTGCTCTGAGGATTTCAGGAATGAACATTCCACCAAATTGGCCAAAATAGCCTGGCTTTTCAGTCTGAAATATATCTGACCACATTTAGCAAACCTCGTTCATTGAGTAGTAATTTTTCGTTAGAATCCTAACTTCTCGAGTGCACTCTTTGGTTAGGGAAAAAATATTAGAAATTTTAATCAAATTCGTTGGCTTGGAGAACTCAAAATCGTAGAATTGCAGTTATGCTCTGTCAACATATTTTCATTGCCTCACCAATTAGGCAAATGCATGATTAAGTAACAGTCTCCTATATTACGCTCAAAGTGAATGAGTAATATTTTAAATCAAGAAATCTCGAATAAGATGAAACTCCAAAAAGCTTTTCAACTCTTAATCATTTATCCATTAGTTTTGTTGGGATCAGCATCTGCCCAATCGAACTCACCGGTCACACAACGACAAATTAATCTTGCTGGGCTCCAAGTTTTGGGTGGTCCTGCTGCTGAGCAATATCGTGGCATCTCATCAGGAATAGAATTCTATTTCAGATATTTGAATGATCAAGGAGGTATTCATGGAAGAAGCATTGAGTACACAATTCTTGACACTCGCATGGAAGGCCAAACGGTCGAACAACTTATCAAGAATTCAGTTTTTCAGCATCCGATTTTGGCGATGGTAGGGTCAGTCGGAGAGCCAATCTTAAGTGCATATCCAGACTGGTTCCCTGTTACTGGGATACCGGACCTGTTCGGTGTTGGCCGCCCTCAGGCTAAACAAGCAGGTAGAATTTATTTCTCTCCATCTTTGGAAGCAGAAGCTTTAGCACTTGGAAGATTCTGTGCTGAGAATCTGGTAGGAAAACGTGTTCTTGTTTGGTTTCGTGAAGATCAAAAAGCAACTTCACTACTAGAGTATTTTGATGTTGGAAGCGCAGGATTGGTTCAAATTGAACCCATGCCAAGCCGAGTACCTCTGTTCAGCCTAGAAAAAGAGTTAGATCAATTGGTAGCCCTAGTTCCAGATGCTATTGTAGTGCTCGGAGATGCACTGCAAACTCAGGCTTTTATTTGGCAGCATCAGGAGTGGAACGTTCCAATCTATGCAGGTTCTGGTATCGCAAATGGTGAATTGCTCAAACAATTTGATCCGGAGGTTCTGAATCGAGTCTCCTTCCTCAGCTATCTCCCAATTCTTCAACAAAATGATCATCCTGGTATCATTCTTCATCGTAGACTGTTGAACGAATATGCATCTGGACAAGAGATGACTCATTGGACACTGATCGGACATGCAATCGCTGAAACCACAACAGCATTACTTCATCGCAGTGGGGTTCGTCTAACTCCATTTCAACTAGCAAGCACGTTACAGCAAGTTAGTGAATGGCATGGTCTCCTNGCTCCTCCCATGGAATTCCCCTTAGCCGCAAGTGCCGTTACATCCTTTCGAATGACGCAAGTCTTTCAGAATCAAGTTAAGTATGTTTCTGATTGGATCTCTGCAAATCCAGCGAATTGAAAGCCCTATTTATGAGTGAAGAACTTGTCTTCGAAAAGGGTGAGGTTTATATTTCAAGATAATTTTAAACGAATTAAAGGAGTTCCCATATGCAGTGGATTCATCCCACAGCACTAGTGGATGAACGTGCCCAAATTGGTAATGATGTTGAAATTGGGCCGTTCTCTGTGGTTGGTCCTGATGTCATTGTAGGCGATCGCTGCATCTTAAAAAGCCATGTGACTGTGGAAGGCCCAACAACAATGGGCTCAGACAACGTCTTCTACCCTTATTCTTACATCGGTAGTGCTCCCCAAGATTTAAAATATGACGGTGAACCAACCACTCTTACTATAGGCTCAAACAATCAGTTCCGAGAATGCGTCTCTGTCCATCGTGGTACTGTCCAAGGAAGTGGGAAAACCATTATTGGAGATCATAATCTCCTCATGGGCTACGTCCATGTTGCACACGATTGTGTGTTAGGGAGTCACAATGTCCTAGCTAACTATACTGGTCTGAGCGGTCACGTCGTGATGGAAGACTTTATTACCCTCGGTGGTCAAAACGGGGTGACCCAGTTTGTCCACATTGGCTCATACGCTTATACTGGTGCAGGGTCTCTAATTGACAAGCACGTNGCACCTTACACGACTGGCTATGGTAATCGTTTCGAAGTAAAAGGAATCAACATTGTTGGACTACGACGAAAAGGCTTTGAACGCAAAGTGATCAATCAGATTCTTGAAGCTCACAGGATTCTTTTCCGACAAGATCTACGAACTGAAGATGCTCTAAAACAAATTGAATCTGCTTTTGTTGATGTACCAGAAGTTCAAGCTCTGGTAACTTTCATTCAAAATGTTGAAGGAGCTCTTCTTAAGTAGAGGATGCGCCTCACATTCACCCATTTCTAAAAGCCCACCTAGGGTTTCTTCTCTCCCATAATGAATCCCGTTTACATTCAACTTTCTACTCTGATGATTGTCCTGGCAACCAGGGTGACACTATTAGTCACTGCGCAGCATCTCCGGATACCTGCCATTGTACCTCTTCTACTAGGTNGAATTTTACTAGGACCAGAAATTAGCGGCCTGATTGATCCTGCGAAGTTAGTTAATGGTCTCAATTTGCTTGTTGCAGGATGTGTCGCAGTCATTCTGTTTGAGGGAGGCCTTTCCCTACAATAAATTAGATTTGAGCAGGGTCCCGGAGTCATCTGGCGGCTGCTGACAATTGGGGTATTGATCACCTGGCTTGGAACAACCGTTCTCATTCATTTCTGGTTCAACTACTCTCTGTCTTTCTGCTTACTGGCAAGTTCTCTCATCATTGTGAAAGGGCCAACTGTCATTCACCCCCTACTGAGAAGAATTGGAGTCAACGAACGCCGATATCACATTCTTCATTGGGAAGGAGCTTTAATTGACCCGATTGGGGTTTTTATCGCAGTTGTTTGCTTCGAGTGGTTCTTTGCAGGAAGTCTTACCCTGAATGCACTTGAGGGATCTGGGTTACGTTTATTGGTGGGTATGGGAACAGACCTAGTGGGAGGCTATATTCTACTGGCTGCCATCAACCGTCATTGGATTCAACGTGAATACACAAACATTTTAGCGCTGGCATGAGCGTTACTAGCTTTTGGGGTGGCCGATGTGGTTCATGAGGCTGGCTTGCTCACAGTCATCATAATGGGATTTATGTTGGGGCTAAGCAAAAGTGAGGAAATCAAACAGCTCAAGCAATTCAAACAAGACCTGACAGAGAGGTCGATTGTGATATTATTCATTTTGTTATCAGCCCAACTACGTCTCACTGATTTTGCAAACTTCATTTTCGACAACGGGATTTNGTTGATTTTAGGTGTTGTCATTTTAATTCGTCCTCTCGATGTGCTTGCTTCGGGCTTTAGGACAGATCTAGGCATCCGTGAGCGCTGCCTTTTGAATTGGATGGCACCAAGGGGAATTGTCGCTGGCTCGATGACCTCCTTATTTGCCCTAAGGNTTGAGCCAAGTTTGGGAAACCAAGCAAATCTTTAACAGGCGTTCACGTTCAGCATATTGGATTCACGGTCATTATTCAGGGCCTAAGTGCAGGAAAAATCGCAAATTTCCTCCGTGTTAAATCTCAGGACCGTCAGGGTTGGCTGATCATCGGNGCGCATTTATTGGCACNTCGAGTAGCCTCATTTATTGAACAGACAACTGGACATACTTGCGTTTTGATGAACACCAACACAGAGTCAGCCCGGCAGGCTGAATCAGAGGGTATTCGGGTCTTGCGTGGCAACGNCCCAGACCAAACAGGTCTTCCACCAGAATTTTACCCTTTTATTGGCAACTTATTGGCTTTGACAGACAATCATGACTTGAATCAATTGATTTGTGAACGTTGGGCAGAAGTGGTTGGGAGAAAACACGTCTTTCACTGGGCACCGGACAGTGCGAGGCAGGAAAATCTTATTGGGGGTCTCGGTCAACCAATTTGGAATAATCTGCCAAAACCTACTCAAATTGAGTACACGCTCCGCAATAAAGATGCTGTCATTGCCAAAGCAAACCTTAAGAAATTACCACCCAAATTGAGACGTGACACTATTCCTCTTANCTTGCAGTTAGGTAAGCAAATTCAGTTACAAACCGAAGTTCCGAATGATCAGGAAGTTCGGTCTTGATCTTCCGACAAAAAACCCACTATCTGCTCTTCTATACCTATCCTGAGCAAGTCATCTTTCCCTCTTCAACCCCAATGGACGAATTATTTGATACGATGGTAGAAAAGGCAAAAGATAGCTTCCCTGATCTCAAAATTTTTGAAATTGTAAATGAACTATCGTCACGAGAGAAAAGTTTTTCAACCAGGTTGAGTCTCGACTTAGCTATTCCACACGCTTATTAAACAGACGTATCCGAGCCAATCTGCGTGGTCGCAATCGCTCCTTTTGGGCTTCAATGGGAATCAGAAAAAGCAAGTGTCCGTCTCGTTTTTCTGGTGATCAGTCCAAAAGATGATCCTGAAATCCACCTGAATATACTTGCTGAAATTGCTAGAATCGTATCAGAAGCTTCAATTATTCACGAACTGCTTCGGAGTGAAANATCCCAAAGTTTCATAGAAAAGTTGCAGAAAGCCCGAACACTACTATCAGACTGAGAACAAACGATGACAGACTCTCCTCCGAAAAAGTTTATCAGAACAGATGGCCGCCAAACCTGGGAACCACGACCAATCAATATCCACCCTGGTTTCATAGAAAATGCCGATGGTTCCGTTCTAGTTGAAACTGGCAAAACTCGAGTTATTTGCACAGCTTCGGTTGAGGAAGGGGTTCCTCCTTTTCTCCAGCGGAAGGATCAACCTCCAAGGCATGGTTGGCTAACCGCTGAATATGGGATGCTGCCTGGTTCAACAGGTCGACGAAAAAAAAGAGACTCTGGAGGAAAAATTGATGGGCGGACTCAGGAAATTCAACGTCTGATCGGCCGATCCTTACGTTCGGTAGTCGACCTTGAAGCTCTTGGAAGCCATACATTGTGGGTAGATTGTGATGTNATTCAGGCTGATGGAGGAACTCGAACAGCAGCGATTACAGGTGGGTTCGTGGCTTTGGCAATAGCCNTGGACAGAATGATAACCGAAAAAAAAATCGACTCATGGCCAATTCAACATCAACTCGCTGCAGTTAGTGTTGGCTTAAAGGAAGGAACCGCTCTAGTTGATCTGAAATATGATGAAGATAGCCACGCTGATGTTGACTTGAATGTGGTTCAAACTTCAGAGGGTGAGCTAGTTGAGGTCCAGGGGACAGCTGAGCAAAAGCGTTTCCGCAGGGAGCAACTTGATGAGTTATTAAAGCTTGCAGAGAAGGGCTTGAAATCTCATTTTCAAGTTCAGAGACAAATTTTGGATGACTTTAAAAACGCAAAATTCTGAATTCATCTTGATAGCTAAGACACATTCACTCAACAGAATGTGCAGTCCCCTGACTCGCATCTATCAATAGCTTTCTTTTTGGTTGGGTGCCTTGGGTGTTCACTACCAAACTGCCCTCGCCATGCAAGTTATGTCGGGCACTGTCTAGAAAGGCCCGTACAACAATCTGTCCATCAAAGTCTTTATCTGAAACACGAGGAGGTCGAATTCGAGCCGGTACCCTTACAAAACCAGAACTATCTAAGGTAGTCATGCTGGGAAGCCGCAAATTGTAGAAATCACTTTCAAGGTAGACTTTCCCTGCGTCTCTTACGACTTTACTACTTTTCAGGTCAGCTAGTTGTAGAGTTAGCGTCATCTTTTGAGTAATGAATTTGCTTAAATCCACGATTTCTGGTGTCAAGTTCATGAAGATCTGAGTGTTCATGTACTCAAGCTTGGTCGAAAGTTTATCGAGGTATTTTACTTCACTGAGTCTTTGACCGGGAAGCAACTCCATAGAAGAAACACCATTGTTTACGAATAGTTTTCCTTCTGTCATTGAGATAGTAGTACCGGACCCAGGCTTCTCTTCCATTCTGAATACAGTGCCGTCAACCTTAATTTTTGCCTGGGGTGTCTGGATCGAAGCGATCTGTAGCCCTGGCAAGAAATTCGCTCGAAGACTACCCGTATGAAGCTGGATTTCTATCTCGAAGGCACGATTTACTATGTTTGCTTCTAGCGCCTTTTGAATACTGAGCCTGGTCTCTTCAAAAAGGCGAATTTTTGACCCGTTGCGAAAAAGAATCGTGACTCTCCCATCTTTGCCTGTCTCTAGGATATCTTCTTCCCCCAAAAAACTTCCGGATCGTGCAACCAACTTCCTGCCTGTTTGCTGGAGGGTCATTTGGACCAAACCATCCAACTCATGAATGGATGCCACGGGCACACCTACTTGGGCTTCTAGAGGACTATTAAAAATAAAAATCAGGAGTCCAATAAACAGAGAAAAGCAATATTTGGATAAACTTGGATTGTTCATAGATCAGTGAATTGAATGGAGTTTTATCTTGCTGTTGAGGATGCAAGGTAAACACCTTCTCGATCAGAGAAGATCTCGTAGACGATACCAAGTTGTTCCCAGAAGCAGTGCGGGCATTCTAAACAATGGTCCACCAGGAAATGGCAGATGCGGTATTTGTGACATTACATCAAATCTCTCGGCAGTTCCGCTGATGACTTCGGCCATTAATTTTCCAGCTAATCCTGTTAGTGCTACTCCATGACCCGAAAATCCATGGGCTAAAAACACATTCGGAGCCAACCTGCCAAAATTTGGCATTCGATTCATTGTGATTCCCACCAGCCCCCCCCCAACCATATTCCAATTCAACATCAACTAAGGAAGGGAATACTTTCAGCATTCTCTTTCTAAGGTAGCTCCTGACGTTCACAGGAGGGATCGTCGAATAGCTCACTCCCCCACCAAATAATAATCGCTGATCTGCAGACAGTCTGAAGTAGTCGAGAACAAAATTAATATCAGCAACCGCACTATTCTCTGGTAGCAGTTGCCTTGCTCTAGTTGATCCGAGTGGTTCAGTTGCTATCATATAGGTGCCAACTGGCATCAACCGCTGACTTAGTGTCTTACCCAAGGATCCAAGGTAAGCATTCCCAGCCAAAACCAAGTAATTGGCTCTTACAGAAGCGTTTGGTAACGAGAGCGAAACTTCATCTTTTCCAGACCAATTTTGTACAGGTGATTCCTCGAAAAGATCGACTCCTATTTCCTGGGCGGCCTTCGCCAAACCCAGAGTGTATTTCAGTGGATGAAGGTGGCCACTTTGCTGGTCTTTCACACCCGCAAGATATCTTGGTGAAGCAACCTGGGCCATCAAAGAATTGCCTTCCAACCACTCCAAATCGTAGTCGTAATGGTGCTTCAAATCATCTCTAAACTCGCTAAGTTCCCTGACTTGCCGAGTTTTGACAGCCAGGTGAACATGCCCCCACTGCCAATCGCAATCAATCTGATGCTTCTCTACCAATTGATGTGTCACCCGAATCGCTTCCAGTGACAAATCCCAGAGCTTTTTTGCTTCAGACTCCCCAACCAATTTACGCACTGTGGGCATCTCTGTACCGAAACCAAAGATGAATTGACCACCATTTCTTCCAGATGCTCCGTGGCCAATATTCCCTGCTTCTACAACGCAAACTTGAAAACCTCTCTCGGCAAGATGGATCGCAGAGGAAAGGCCAGTCACTCCTCCCCCGACAACACAGACATCGTACCTGTGCTCACCCTCCAATTTAGTGGTTGAAATCTCAGAACAGGCGCTAGCTTGGTAGTAATTTTCTTCCGTCATATTTCTGAGGAAAATTAGGTCAAGGGCAGCAGTTTTTCATGAAGCAAATTCAAAAGGTTTTGAAAATCTTTTGGTTCTTTTACCGAAAATTCCATTATTTCTTGGGAGATTGGATGTTCAAAGCTCAACTCTGCAGCATGAAGTGCTTGCCGAGTAAAGGACTGCAAGGCCAGAATAACGTCATCAGGCATATGCTTTGTCTTTCCTAATTGCCCATAAACGGGATCACCAACCAGAGGATGTCCTTGCGAACTGAAATGTACCCTTATCTGGTGGGTTCGACCAGTCTCCAATTCACAACAGATGTGCGTCAGGCCAGCCCATTTGGCTAACTGCGTCCAATAAGTTGTAGCAGCACGGCCATTTTCTACGATCGCCATCATTTTTCGATATCGAGGGTGTCTCCCGATTGGGGCTTCAATCGTCCCTTGAAGAGTATCAAGATTGCCCCAAACCAGTGCGCTGTAAAGACGGTGAATTGAATGTTTTCTAAATTGACGAGCTAGCCTCTGGTGGGCTTGATTATGTTTGGCTACTACCAGAACACCTGAGGTGTTCTTATCCAACCTGTGAACAATTCCAGGCCGCTGGACTCCACCGATTCCGGATAGATCTTTACAGTGATGCAAAAGTCTTTGAACGAGCGTACCCGTAAANTTACCAGGAGCTGGATGAACAACCAGGCCAGCTGGTTTGTTTAAAACGATTAGGTGTTCATCCTCAAAGAGAATCTCTAGAGGGCCATCTTCGGGCTCAAGTTCAGATGCAATTGGAGGGAGTAAATAAACCTTTACTCTTTGGCCTTCATGTAACCTGCGTGAACCTGAAGATATTGGTAGATTATCCAGATGAACTCGATTTTGAGTCAATAGCCTCTGAGCTTCAGCCCTTGAGGTCAGTTCTGGCCACTCGGCTAGCCAGCGATCCAGCCGAGTTCCTTGAAATTCTGCAGGAACTTCCTTCTGTAGAAAGTTTCCGAAATCTTCTTCTTCTAAGTCATCTGCAGTAACCAAATCACGATTCCCCAAATTATTCCCAGAATTAGAGCAATGATTGGGCTTTTCCACCTTCGTGGAATTTTCTTTATCCATGAAAACATCACAAAATTATTCACCAGTAGGCCAAAATAGTTGACTTTCTGTTAATACTCCAAGAAGTCGTCTGTCGTGCGGCTCTTCAGGGATATGCTCCAAAAGTTGCCAATCGAATCCCACTCCAAGAGTTTTCGCCCCATTTAATTGATTCAGGAACCTGTCNTAATATCCTCTACCCTGGCCTAGCCTGGCTCCCTTTCGACTAAAGGCTAATCCAGGCACTAGCACTAGATCGATTTTTGAAAGGTCAGCTACGGATGCAGCACTATCCTGAATCTCTGGGATACCCCAAAGGCTCTTCTTAAGTAATTTGATATCCTCCAACCAGTGATGTGTGAGGTGGGAGGGTCCAGCAACTTTCGGCACTTGCACTCGCCGTTTTGATTGCAGAGCTTCTTGGACCAAAAAAAAAGTATTTGGTTCGGTATTCTGAGGCAAAAAGGTGTGAATCACTTTGGCTTCTTGCCACAACCTAGAATTCAACAAATGCCTAAAAATTCCTCTTGATGTAGCATCAATAGTGTTTGGATNCATAGCTTTACGGCGCTGACGCATTCGTTTTCTTAACTCATCTTTCTCGATCAACTCTTAAGTCATCCAAAGCAGATTGTAGAATGAATCTGGTGCTGGGTACAATCCATTGGGTTCCAGATTTACCTTTGCGAATCTCTGAGGAACTAACCGCAGGGAGATCGAAGTCCAGACAGGTTGCGATTCGTTCTCCATCGTGCCAAAATTCTTTTTCATCCATTGAATTTTGACCTACTGGAAACAAACGAGTCAGTGGGCCCCAAAAAGCAGAGACATCTCCTGCCTTTTCCTCCTTACGCTTGACGATAATTAGCTGAATTTTCTTTACAAATTCATCAGCTTGATACCATCGATCAAACTCAGCAAAAGTATCACTGCCGATAACCCAAAACCAGTTTTCTGGCCTGTATTGCTCACACAGTTGCTGCCACGTTTCATATGAACAACTTAGTCCTGAGCGATTAATTTCAATATTTAATAAGTGTAATCGGGGATTTTTTGGCAGGGCGACCCCCAACAGTTGCCATCTAATTTCTGCTGGAATCAGATCTTCTCTTGATTTAAANGGAGACTGAGCGACAGGAATTACTAAAATTTCTGGTTCACCCCCAAGTTTAAGCAAATTTTTGATCAGCTCGATGTGTCCTTGATGTACTGGATTGAAACTCCCACCAAAAACGAGAATACTTCTTAGTGGTAGTTTTATGTAACAATCTGAATTATTGTCGGAGATTTCCATGAAGCAGGCAATCAAACTGTGTAGTTGGTTCAGTCTTTGGTTCTTTTTTTCTGGTCAACAGAACTTTGAAGTCTCAGATCTTGCTCCAAAAACACAACAAGTTGAGGTACCGCTTGAGTGGATTATTGGTGCAGGAGTATTCATTTTCTTGCTGATCATCATTCTGATCATTCAAATTCAGCTGAAGCGCAAATCCGAAGTGAAAATGCGCCAAAAGTATAACTTTGATCATGCTGAACGGCAGCTGAATTCGATGATCGGGTCCGGCCCTAATGCCTTTGAACTTCGGAAGCTGATAGAGACTGTGCTAGGAACTAAAGACCCCATTGAAATTATGAATTTTAGTAAATCTTTAGCTGCCTTTGATAAGCGCTCTGAAGAGTATCTTGAATTGCAAAACAACTCTGCTGAGGCCCAAAAAGCACTAACCCAAACGCGGAAGTTATTGAATCTGAGCCTGAACAACTCTAANATCCCGTTCAGAAGTTCNAAATTGCTTCCGATCGGTCAAGCTCTCCAATGCCAGGCGCAACTCGGTGAAAGGAAGCTCAAATTCGACTCCATCGTGCTTGCCCAAAGCGAATCAAAGCTATTGATCAAAACTCCTGAGGTGGGTGAACGCCCAATCGAGATCAAGGACGTGGCTGAAATAAGTTGCCAAATTGAACGTCACAAAGACGGAATTTATGAGTTTAGACTTCCATTCCTAGCTCAGAAGCAAGGCAAACAAAATGTGTTGGTAATGAACCACTCCTCTGACATCAAGCTTATCAGCAAGGTAAACATTGACAAGGATACCCTGGAAGAAGAATGGTACATGGAGTAACATGATTGTTGAGCCTAAATTTGCACTCCAAGTGCATTCATTCCAACCGTTTCTAACTGATTTGAAAAATAAATCTACTAAACTTNACTGAATAAGAGTATGAAACANCTCTCTCACATCTGGATCCTCAGCCAAAAAAGAACACTTTTACTGATCTCACCGTTATTATGGTTCTGGCTGTGTGGTCAAAAGGCAGCATCTGGAAATTTCCAACTATCAGACTTGCAAGCAAACTATGACGCACCTGCGGTCATCCCANCTAGCTTTTATGTCGGGNTTGGCTTTGCGATCTCCGCTGCAGTTGGTGGCTTTTTTGGTCTGCGCTTCTATCGTGCCAAGATGGAGGAACTAGAACAAATTCGGATCAAACGTGAACAGACCGACATGACTCTGCATACTCTCTACGAAAGTCTGAAGATGTCAGAGGATGAAGTAGAGTTGGTCCATCGGCTTGGGAATAAACGTGAGGCAGAAGAGATCCTCTCGATGATGCGCAGCAACAAACTTTTTGAGGAAGCTGTGGATGAACTAATNGAGGAGGGAAGTTTAGATGCAGAATTAATGGCTGCAATTCACGCTATGCGGACTAAGTTGCAATTTAATCTCACCAACAAAGATTGTGAAGTCATCAATACGAAGATGCTACTCCCCAACATGCGGGTAGAATGCTCAGTAACAGCTAAGGGCAGACAATTAGCTTTCATCTCNTTAATCAAGGAAGTTAGTGAGCATGGCGTTCGCATTGACCCNCCGATGATCAAGCGTCGGCCCGCTAACCTCTTGCAGTTTAAGGTCATCAAATGTCGTGTCCGGCGCCAGGGGGACGCTGATTATGAGTTCGCATTAAGAGTTGAAGAACAAAAAACAGAGACTCCGGGAATTGTCTGGTTGGGTCATAGTAGTGACATTCGGAAAATGGCGATACGTGAATCCGAGCGACTCGAACTCAATCAGGACACACTTTTCAGAAGAGTGGAAGCTAGCGAATACGAACCAGAGATGCGCTCTGCACATGGATCTGCCAATGATTATAAGATCAAAGGCAAGATTATTGACATGAGTGCGGGAGGTATGAAACTAGCGATTACGCAGAAACTTGAAGATCCCTTGAAAAATGGAGAGATTCTTCTATTTCACCTCTCAGGCGCAAGCTTACTGGAAAATATGGCGGCAACTGTTCTGGCCACAATTCCAAGCGGTAAACAATTAAATGTCCACCTGCAATTTCGCGACAGCAACGCCCTGATGCGGATCAAACTTTTGCAATTCCTACATCGTTACAAGAAACAACAGGTGGCTGCCTAGAAAAGGATGGTGGAAGATCAATACCGAGACCTATTACGAAGGGTTCAACAAAAAGCTGAAAGTTATAAGGAACAGCAACAGCAGGTGGCTGAATTTCAAACTGAATTAGAGGCTGTTAAGGAAGTATATGGTCTGACAGATCAAGAATTGTCAGACATCCTAAAGGAAGTTGAATCTGAGGTTGAAGCAGAAAATAAATCAACCTCCAAGCAACCACCTCTTCCCGATCGAAATCCACTTGCTCTCAATGTTGCTACACTTTGCCTATTGCTGGTGGGAATGATGCTCCTTTTTGTACAGCCTTTGATTGCTATTGTTTTTCTCGGAGGTGTCTTGGCTCTCCGTTGGATTAATTAAGTTAGATTGTATCCAGCATTACTGGAACTTGCCTAAGTTTGATTTGGAAAATCATCTCCTCGAATAGGAATTTCGAAAAACCCCCTATATTGATTGTGATCAGAATTCGAAAAAGGATATTCAGCGTCAATCCCTCGAGTTGATTAATGTCCTAATAATCTCAGCGGTCTGTTCTGGCTGTTCCAGAGGAAACATGTGTCCTCCATTAAAAGCCGTTTGCTGAAAACCAGGTAGAGTCCTACGAAGTTCCTTGCGGTCGGATTGTTGAAGTACACCTTTATCATTGGCGAATACCAAATCGCCTTTTAGCCCTTTCCAGGAATTTGAAAAGTGTAATGGAATAGTTTGGAAAAGATGATATTCCAACTCTTTGGGAATACGTAGCCTTACGCAGTCTGCTTGCTCAATGAAGCCATTTGAAACATAGTCAATCAATACCTGATCTGAAAACTTGCGAAAAAAACTGCGTTTTCGCAATTGATCAAAAGCTTCTTGATGAGAAGAAAAAGCTTCGCGGCGTCTAAGAGCTGTACGAGCTGGAGTAACCCGATCCATTTTTCCGAATTTCTTCAATAACCACAAAGAAGCCCGCTTGCNAAATGAAAAGAGGGGTGGATCCAGTAAAATTATGTTTGTAAAAGCTTCGGGCCTTTGTTCAGCGGCGTAAAGTAAAACTACGGCTCCCAATGAATGTCCCACGCCCACGCTTGGTTGATGAGAATTCATTTGCGTAAGGACTTGGTCAGCAATTGATTCCCAATCTTGGGGCAAACCTCTCTCAAACTGACCCAAAGATTCAACAAAATGGACGTCAAAATCCTCAAAATTTTGAAATAAACGCCGATAAGAACTTGCAGGAAATCCATTAGCATGCAGGAACTCGAGCTTTCGAAGTGGCTGATCTGTCATCTGTAATCAATTGGTAAACGATCTATGAGAATTGGAATTCTNCAGTGCGATCACGTGAGAACTGAACTGCAACCCAAGTTCGGTGATTATCCTCAAATGTTTGCAACCATGATTCATAATCAAAATCCTCAGCATGACCTCCTAAACTTTGCAGCCTGTGACAGTGAATTACCTGATCAGACTGATCTTTGTGAGGCGTATATTTTGACTGGAAGTGCATCAAGCGTTTATGAGGATCTACAATGGATTCGGGATCTTGAATCCTTCGTGCGTAGTTTGCATCAACAGCTGATTCCAACAGTAGGTATTTGTTTCGGCCATCAGCTGCTAGCGAAAGCACTCGGCGGCGAAACAATGAAAAGCCCAAAAGGTTGGGGCGTTGGGATAGCAAACCATCGTGTGGTAGCAAACCAAGATTGGATGGTTCCTCAAGTGAACGAGGCAAAAGTTTTGGTGAGTCATCAGGATCAGGTCACCAAATTACCTGCACAGGCTCGAAGGATTCTCGAAAGTGAATTTTGTCCAAACGCAATGTTTCAACTTGGTGAACACATCATTGGGTGTCAAGGTCATCCTGAGTTTGTGCCTGAATACTCTCATGCGTTGATGGAAATGCGCAAAGGGAGGATGCCCGAAAACGTGCGCCAAGCAGGTATAGATTCACTCACAAAAAATACTGAACTCGGACCTTTACCTCTCTGGATTGAAAATTTCCTCAAATCACACCAAAAATCATAACTATTTTAGGTAAACCAATGAACTCCTCAACTTCCAGCCCAATTCCAAGTCGTATTACGACTTTGCTGGTCTATGGGCGAGCTCCCTTAGCACTTGCAGGCTTGATCTGTGCGATTCTTACCATGATCTTGCGTAATCCATCTCTTTATTTTTTGGGGATGGCTTGTCTAGTCGTTGCTATGGTATTTGATTTAGTGGATGGCTGGTTTGCAGCACGATTTCAGCCCCATCACAAGCTTGCAGAATTAGCAGAGCGATTGATGGACAAGTTGGTCTATTCACTTATCTTCCCACTTGTTGCTTTTGGAATGATGTGGCGTTTCCACCATCTGCCAGAATCCAGCCCAAATCAACACTTGGAACTGTTTCACGCAATGTTTGTACTACTACTCGCTATTATTGTCCTGATGCGAGATCATTTTGCCCATTTTATGTTGGGATTCGCCCAGACACACGGAGAAGCACCTGGAATGCGAGAATTGAGTCGCCTTCGCACTATGGTAGCAACTCCAGTTGGAGCTTTTCTGTATGGATATGCTTTCTACATTCCCGAAGCAGCCGAAGTCTTACCTAATTGGTTGAACCAAATTGGAGGACTATCGCTTCAGACAATGATGGTTTTGGAAGTGTTTTTTCTGATCATCAACTTTGGGTCGATTGCAAGTTATTGCCGCAAATACGGCACCTTTTGCTTAGATGACCTTTGTCTAGGAGATGTGAAGCTGCGTCGGCGAATTCTCGCTACACTACCAAACTCTTTAACCGTAATGAATGCCCTGATGGGACTACTGGCCATCTGGTTTGCCCAGCAACAGGAAATGCATCAGGCTTATCTCATTCTGGTGGGAGCAGCTTTCTTTGATAAGTTGGACGGAGCCCTAGCCCGAAAACTTGGACTGATTCAACCTCCAGATCCACAAAAAAAAAGGAACATCACCACTGGTGGTATCCTGGATGACATCTCTGATGGTGTCAGCTTTTGCTTAGCCCCTGCAATCATATTCTATATTTTAATGGATCGGATTGATCACCCTGGCATGCAGGTGATTCCTTATAGTCTGATTGCAATTATTTATGCTGTTGCTGGGATCGCAAGGTTGGTCGCCTTTACTTTGGATACAACGCCAACTCCTGGTTTTTTTAAAGGAATCCCTTCTCCTGGGGCAGCACTGCTCGTAACAGCTCCATTCATTATGCTTGAACAGGCCAGATTTAGCGAATCATCTAGTTTATTGATTTGGGTATATCTTTGCTCCGGAATGATGGTTCTTTGCTCACTACTGATGAATTTCTACAAGATCCGATATATTCATGCTGGTCGTTACTTCAACAAAAATCCCTGGATGGGTAGAGCAACAGGACTGATTCTAGTTGTATTTGCGTTCACAGATTTCTTTGGTTACGTTGCCTTCATCTACATGCTTGGTTACGCCATCTCTCCAATTCTGATCGGGAAAAATTCTCTAGAGGTTAGTAATCAGGAATCACATAACCCAGCCCATAACTAACGGTTATCAGATTTGAACAGCGAAAATCCCGACCGGCTTGTTGCTCCTGAAATTCAGGATGGCGAGTCACAGGACTTATCTCTGCGGCCAACCTGCCTCAGTGAATATATTGGTCAATCGATAATAAAAGAGAATCTGCGGGTTTTCATTCATGCTGCTCGCAAGCGAGGCCAGGCGCTGGATCACGTGCTTCTGAGCGGTCCTCCTGGATTGGGCAAAACTACTTTGGCTAATATTTTTGCNAATGANNTAGCNGTNCCGTTAAGGTCNTCCTCAGGTCCAGTNGTAGAAAGACANGGNGATCTNGCAGCAATNTTNACCAACTTGGAACCNGGATCTGTTCTNTTTCTGGATGAAATNCATCGAATGAATCGNGTTGTCGAGGAAGTGCTTTATTCNGCAATGGAAGATTTTACTTTGGACATNCTNATTGGGGAGGGNCCTGCAGCTAGANCNGTAAAATTAGACNTACCNAGATTNACCCTCGTTGGAGCAACCACACGTGCTGGATTATTAAGTGCNCCCCTGAGAGATCGATTTGGCATTCAATGTCGGCTTGAGTACTACAATCCCGAAGAACTGAAGCTAATCATCATTAGAGCTGCAGCGTTGCTAGAAGTTGAGATCGTTGAAGAAGCTGCGATGGAGCTAGCCACAAGATCTCGGGGCACTCCAAGGATAGCAAACCGAATGCTGCGACGTTGTCGGGATTTTGCAGACTTAGAAACTGGAGGGGTTATCACCCTCCCGCTGGTCCAGAAAAGCCTGGCGAGGATGGGGATTGATGCACTCGGCTTGGATCAAATGGACTGTCAAATCCTGCGTACTATCATCGAAAAATATGACGGCGGTCCTGTAGGTTTGAACACTCTTTCTGCTGCGGTCTCTGAAGAGCAGGACACTCTTGAGGAAGTTTACGAACCATTCCTACTGATGCAGGGATTCCTCCAAAGAACACCACGTGGCAGGATGGTAACACGACAGGCCTACGAACATCTTGGCATCAACATTCGCTCAGAAGATCAACTTCCTCTTTTTTCCAACAGATGAAATATTATTTCTCCTAATAATCCACTCTCTGAATATTCGCCCCGAGTCTACGTAAGCGTTCATCAATTCTCTCGTAGCCCCGATCAATCTGATGAACATTTTGGATGATACTTTCACCTTTTGCACAAAGTGCAGCAATTAAAAGTGCCATTCCAGCCCGAATATCTGGAGATGAGACAGGCATGCCCTGCAATTTGGACGGCCCTGAGACGACAGCCCGATGAGGATCACAGAGGAGGATTTGAGCCCCCATAGAGATCAATTTATCTACCCAGAAGAGTCTGCTTTCAAACATTTTCTCGAAAATTAGAACCGTTCCTTTACACTGCGTCGCAACGACAGTCATTATGCTTGTCAGGTCTGCAGGAAATCCGGGCCAAGGGGCGTCATCAATCTTGGGAATGCCAAGTGATTCCTGATTGATTTGCAAAGACTGTTCTGCTGGAATCATTAAGTCATCGCCTTCTATATTTGTAGCCACCCCCAGTCTTTCAAACATCATCCTGACCATTTTCAGCTGATCAACGCCCGCGTTCCTGATCTTGAGATCACTTCCTGTGACAGCAGCCAGGCCGATGAATGAACCCACCTCTGTGTGGTCAGGCTGGATAGTGTATTCGGCACCATGCAAGCGAACACTTCCGTCAATAGTTAACAAATTACTACCAATTCCAGTAATGTGTGCTCCCATCTTCAAAAGGCATCTGCACAAACCCTGAACATGAGGCTCGCATGCAGCATTATAGATTGTTGTTCTACCCCAGGCCATGACAGCAGCCATGATCGCATTCTCTGTGGCCATGACACTGGCTTCATCAAGGTAAATTGAAGTCCCACAGAGTCTATCTGTTTTCATCACATACTGACCCTCTGAATCCAACTCAATATTTGCTCCCAATTGTCGTAGAGCAAGAAGGTGAGTTTGAACTGGACGCATTCCAATCCGGTCACCACCTGGTGCAGGGAGGCGGATACAGCCATAGCGGGCGAGCATTGGACCAGCTAACAGAAATGATCCTCGAATTTCACGGGCTGCTACTGTATCGGGATCACAATGAGTTAATTGACAAGACTCGAAACGTAAGGAATGAGGACCAATTTCTTCAATAATGACCCCCAAGCTCTCGAGCAGGTCCATCATTGATCGAATATCGGCGATGTCTGGGACATTATGCAGAATAACAGGATCCTCTGTCAGTAAAACTGCTGCCAATACCGGGAGAGCCTCATTTTTATTTCCGGAAGGCGTGATCTCTCCTTGCATTGGGTTTCCCCCTTGCACAATAAATTTCTCATTAGATTTCATTTCGAATTCGTCATATCCCATGCTTCATCCCTGAAGAATTTAAACTCCTGTTGAAAACTGATTCAAACCCTTCACTGCAAAGGAGACACCGGAGTCTTCTTTATTGAACAGGATTTTTTTCAGATATTGATTGGATGATTGCTTTATTGAGACTAGAAATTGATAAGAATGATCAAGAATCAGGCACTCCTTGTAATTTTTTTTAAACTGTATTTTTTTAAAAAATTTCCAAATCTTACCGAAAAATCTGGAGTCCCTTTGACTTAGATGATAACAATATTGGAATTTTCCAAAATTCTTACAATAGATGTCTCTAGCAAGGAAGGTAATGCCGCCATTCCACCACAGTAGAATTCTCCAAGAAAAGCCGAAGCACCTTACTAATTGGTTGGAATTCACAGAGATCGACTACCAAGATGAAGTTGGTCAGCGCCGCAGTTGGGAGGCCGTTCATCGAAGATCTCGTAACGAGGCTGCGATCATAGTCGCGCAGCTTCGGCCAAGTGGAAAATATATCCTAGTTCGTCAATTTCGCCCCCCAACCGGAGGGTATGTTCTAGAGTTTCCAGCAGGTTTGGTCGATTCTGGTGAGACTCCTGCAGAAGCNGCCCTTCGNGAATTGAGTGAAGANACNGGNTANCAGGGTGTTGTTAGNAGAGTNACAGAGCCNATGTACTCATCTCCTGGTATGCTTGGCGAGGCTTGTCGTTTAGCTTTCATTGATGTTGATGAAAACTTACCCATTAACAAATCTCCCCAACCACACTCAGAGCCGGGCGAATTTTTAGATGTCTATGTAGTGGATCCTTCTGAAATTTCCAATCTAATGAAAAAGGAAGAAATGAGGACCTCACACGTTGACATCAAACTTTTTGCTTTTTTTAAAGATTTGTTTCCATCTTTGGAAGAATGATTGAACCGAACTTAGTCCAAACCAAATATTCTGAGGTTTTCAACCTGAGTGATTTCTGGAAGACTAGGTCCTCTACAGAGCCTGTTGTCTTGTCGGNACTCGGGTTCCTTTTGACCTCAGAACAAGTGGGATCAGATCGGTTGAATCATTTAAACAATCTGTCGAAACGCCTCTCACAAGTCTGTCAAACAAGTGATGAACTTCAGGCCGGATTCCTGCTCTACCTCTATCCCTCATACACAGATCTACCTGACCGAATGACTCAGCAACTCTGTCAACCAAATGCTTACGAAATATTTTTAAGACTCCGCCAGATTGATGGTTTATCATTCAAGATGGAGACAGAAAAACATCTGAGTCGAGCCAGAGATCTTATTTACGCGATGTGCGGTAATTTCTCGTTGATGATGGCTGTGTTACTGATTCGCCTGCACCGAATCCAGCAATTTGAGGACTTGCCAGAATATCATCTTAATATGGTTGCAAAACAATCTCTCCACGTCTACGCGCCCCTGGCGAATCGACTTGGAATTTTCTGGATTAAAGCAGAATTAGAGGACCATGCTTTTCAGATACTGGAACCTGATCAGTACTATCAGTTGAAGAAGCTGGTTGCAAAAAAAAGAAACGAAAGATCGGCACTGGTAGAGTCCATGTCTCGCAAAATTCGCCAGACCCTGCGCAAAGCAGGCCTCATCCACCAAGTTTATGGGCGTTACAAGCGCTTCTATTCGATCCATGAAAAACTGCAAAAAGTTGATCAGCAATTTGAGCGAATCCAAGATTTGATTGCCCTGCGAATCTTGCTAGACGATGTTGCTGATTGCTATGCTGCACTGAGCTATATCCACGAGCGATGGTCTCATAACGAAGATCGCTTCAAAGACTACATCACACAACCGAAGCCCAATGGCTACCAATCTCTTCACACCACCGTAACCACATCTGGAGGAGATGATGTGGAAATCCAAATCCGCACGCATGAAATGCATGCTTTTGCAGAATTTGGGATTGCTGCACACTGGCTGTATAAAGAAACCCATCGGCATTCTGTGGTTAAAGCTGATCTAAATAAGTCATTTAAGAAGCTTGATCAGACTCTTCAATGCGTTTATCCGATGACTCCTCAAGGAGATATTCTTGAACTTCCCAAAGGTGCTTCACCTGTTGATTTTGCTTACCATATCCATACAGATATTGGGAACCAGATTACGGGAGTAAAAATTAACAACAATATCAGTAAAATTGACACCCAACTGGAAAATGGCGACTGTGTTGAGATTCTGACTTCTCCTCGCCAAAATCCAACCAATGAATGGTTGAATTTTGTGAAAACTCACAAAGCTCGNAACAAAATCAGGCAATTTTTTAACTTACAGAGACGAGAAGAGTTCCGTCGTGATGCGTGGAGTCTTTTAGAAAAAGATTTTCGGCAAGCAGGTTTAAATTTGAATCGGATGGTTCGGGAAAACCGATTAGAAAATGAATGTCAGCAGCATAAATCTCAATCCTTTGAGCATGTTCTTAATTGTATCGGGCAGGGATCTCTGCGCTCACAGGAAATACTGCAGTGGTTTGTAGACGCACCTAATGAAACTGCCACCTTACCAGTAACTCAGCATAAGAACGAAACTACTCTTTCAGGCATCCAACAACCTTTTATTCCTGGGAAATTTCATGTTGGTGTCGAGGGGCTAGAGGAAGTAGTTACTAGTCTAGCAGGTTGCTGTAAACCAGTTCCAGGCGACGAAATTATTGGTTATATTTCGAAGAATCGCATAATCAAGATTCACAGAAAAAACTGTGAATCAGCTAGTCATCTTGAAAATGATCAACTGCTTGCCGTCAACTGGATTGAGTTTGCTTAATCTAAGTTACCAGTTCATTCCCCACTCATATCTTCCGAATTCAAGCTACTTATCAAGTTTTTCTATTCGACTACCTCAGACAACAAATACCAGGCTTTTTCACTGGACTGTTATATGAGTCCACAAATAGCTTTTGAAGCTTCGCTAAGCACATTTGCAGTGAGAGACTAGTATGAAATTAGCGGTGATTGGAGCTGGCAACATGGGGGGTGCGATCGCAACTGCGGTCATTCAGGCAGAACTAGTGCTCCCTAAAAATCTACTATTGATCGAACCCGATGAAGAAAAGCGTGAAAATCTTGGAAATAAACTCTCCTGCGCTACATCCAATCAGTTTGATGATCTATCTGAAAACTTCGATTTAATCCTTTTGGCTATCAAGCCACAAATCTCAGGGGATGTTCTCACCAATCTTCGTGATCATCTTCACCCTCATCAACTCCTTCTTTCAATTCTCGCTGGGATCTCCATACATTCGCTTCAACGACTAAGCGGTCACACCAAGGTGGTCAGAATAATGCCCAACACTCCTGCACAGTTAGCTCAAGGGATGTCAGTCTTTCATGCCGCTAGAGAAGTCATTTTGACTGAGAAAGAGCTTGTCAAGAAGCTACTAGATTCTTGTGGCAAGTGTTTCGAAGTACAGAGTGAGACCATGATTGATGCTGCTACCGCAATTTCAGGTAGTGGCCCCGCATACCTGTTTTATCTTGGAGAGCAAATGGTCATAGAAGCTATAAAATTAGGATTTTCCGAATCAGAAGCCAGTCAACTCGTCCAACAAACAATCTTTGGTTCTGCGCAACTATGGTTGCATAGTGGCGAATTTCCAGAAACGCTCCGCCAACGAGTAACATCGCTAGGTGGAACCACAGCTGCTGCAATTGAAAAGTTCAATGAATTGAACATAGACTCAGGAATTCAACAGGGAATCCATCAGGCTTTTTTGAGAGCTGTTGAACTATCAAAACCGTGACTATCAACTTAGATATTTCCTAATACTAAAATAATGAATTGCGTAATTATCGTTGGTTCCCAGTGGGGAGATGAGGGTAAAGGAAAGATTGTCGACCTTCTGACGGAGTATGCAGATGGAGTCATCCGTTACCAAGGAGGAAACAATGCTGGACACACAGTTATGTTCGAAGACAAAACTTTCGTGCTACACTTGATTCCGTCAGGGATTCTGAGAGAAAAACTCTCGATTTTGGGGAATGGTGTTGTAATAGATCCAGCGGCACTTCTTGAGGAGATTAAACAGCTTCAAGAAATGAACGTATCTATCAGGGACAACCTTCGAATTAGCAATAATGCCCACCTGGTCATGCCCTACCATCTGTTGTTTGACCAACTTAGAGAATCACGCAAGGGTAAGCAAAAAATTGGTACAACAGGACGAGGAATTGGGCCAACTTACGAAGACAAAGTTGCGCGATCAGGTATACGCTTAGGAGATTTGCGAAATTCAGATCAAATGAAAGATCGACTTACAAAAATTATTGAAGAAAAAAACTCTCAGCTTCAGCACTACTTTAGAGCCGAACAAAAATGCCTGAATTTGGGACATATATTTGATGAGCTACAAAATCATTTTCAAGAACTAGAGCCTTATCTTTGTGACAGTGCTCAATTGATTAATGATCAATTGGACGAAGGCAAGAGTCTAATTTTTGAAGGTGCTCAAGGGACTTTTCTTGATGTGGATCATGGCACCTACCCCTACGTTACCTCATCAAATACCTTGGCGGGAGGGGTTTGTACTGGGGCAGGAATTGGCCCGACCAAAGTTAGTCACGTTTTGGGGATTACTAAAGCCTACACGACGCGTGTGGGAAGTGGTCCTTTCCCGACAGAATTAGATAATGACACAGGAGAATTTTTGAGAAGCGAGGGAGGAGAGTTCGGTGCCACAACTGGCAGACCAAGGCGATGTGGCTGGTTTGATGCAGTTTTGGTTCGTCAGGCTGTACGCCTGAATGGCATCAGCAGCTTGGCGCTCACCAAATTAGATGTTCTTGATAAATTTGAAGAAATCAGGATTGCAGTTGCCTACCAACTTGCGGACGGTACAACTACAAAAAATTTTCCTACCCTGCAGTTGGATAAAGTGACTCCAATTTATGAAACTATGCCAGGATGGAAACGCCCTTCCCGAGGTATCCAACAAGTGGATAAATTACCCAAAGAACTAATTGCATACATTAAACTCTTGGAAGATTTGGTTTCGGCATCAGTTTCAATTATTTCTACTGGTCCACGTCGTGAGGAGACCATACTGCTACCATCTGCTCCACTAATCAGTACCTGAATTGTAATTCACCGGCAACACGAATGAAGATTACCTACCGACATTTTCAAAACGAGGGAATTATTGCCCTGGACACACAAATGATGCGACCGCTCATGGTTTCAAGTCATTTGATTCTACAAAATGGTAAAGCCGCTTTCGTTGATGTAGGTGCTTCTCCTTCGATCCCTAACTTATTAAAAGGACTCTCTGAACATAGCTTAAGCAAAGAAGATGTAAAGTATATCATAGTAACACATGTTCATTTAGATCATGCAGGAGGGGTGGGTGCTTTGATTGGCCAACTTCCCAACGCGAAGTTGGTTGTTCATCCACGGGGATCAAGACATATGATAGATCCAACCAAACTGATTGCTGGAGCTACAGCTGTTTACGGATCCGAAGAGATGTCCAAAACCTATGGACAAATACTCCCAGTTCCCAAAGATCGGGTGATCGTTGCAGCAGATGGATTCCAACTAGATTTTGATGGGCGTATTCTAGAGTTCTGGGACACACCAGGTCATGCTCGCCACCATTTCTGCATTATTGATCATTTGACTCGCTCAATCTTTACAGGAGATAGTTTTGGATTAAGCTATCGAGAATTTGATCACAACGAACAAGTTTTCATTTTACCCACAACCTCTCCGGTACAGTTTGATCCTGATGAAATGAAAGAAACGATCCGTCGTATCGCGAATTTCCAGCCACAAGCAGTTTATTTGACTCATTTTAGCAGACTAGACTATAAGAATAGCTTAGCTGAAGATCTCTTGAACATGGTGGATGCTCATGTAGAGATCGGCCAAAGAGCAGCAACCCTTGAAAAATCTGTAAAACTTCAGCAAATCAAAAATGATCTTTGGGAACTGCTCTGGAATGAAGCGCACAAGAGCGGCTGCCCACTGGATGAACGCCAAGCACATCAACTGCTTGCTCTTGATTGGGAGCTTAATGCACAAGGCCTTATCAGTTGGCTTGACCGAACTGCCTAAAAATTAGATTCCCACTATCAGTCACTTCTCCTGACCTGCCTAATTTTTCATCATAAGCTTTTTGCTTGTGCTCTTTCTTTTCTTATCTTCTTTGTTGATATAATCAATTTATTTGTTTTATATCAGAAATTTAATTAATTATTTTTTCTTGGCATTTCCTCTGCTGCTAATACTTTATGCTCAAACAATTGAGCAATATTAGTACGTTTATTTGAAGACGCTTATTTCTTGAAAGGGGAGCAGTTATGGAGTTTCAATCGGAGATTAAATATGTCCTGGACACGATTTGGCTGCTAATCAGTGGGGCCTTCGTGATGTAGATGGCAGCTGGATTCACAATGCTGGAGGCAGGTCTCGTACGTAGCAAAAACACGACAGCAATATTGACAAAGAATATTACGCTATATTCGGTCGCCTGTATCGCATTCTACTTGGTCGGATACAACTTGATGTACGGCGAAGGTAGCACACTGATGGGCTCTGGCTTCGCCTTGTCTGGAACTTCATCTGAGAGTCACAGTCTACTGTCTGATTTCTTCTTCCAAGTGGTATTCGTAGCAACAGCGGCTTCAATTGTGTCAGGAACACTAGCAGAGCGGATTAGCTTTTGGCCGTTTCTAGCCTTCACACTAGTCCTGACGGCATTCATATACCCGATCCAAGGTCACTGGAGTTGGGGTGGAACAGACTTAGGTGGTCTTATGGACGGTTTCAGCGACTTTGCTGGATCAACTATCGTTCATTCCGCTGGTGGTTGGGCTGCTTTGGCAGGTGCAATTCTGCTTGGTGCCAGAAAAGGTAAATATGGTCCTGACGGAAAAGTAAACGCTATCCCAGGATCAAATCTTCCACTTGCTACGCTTGGTACCTTTATCCTTTGGATAGGTTGGTTTGGATTCAGTGGTGGTTCTCAATTAGCTCTGGGTTCTCAGGGGGATGCTGAAGCCATATCAGCTGTTTTTGCTAACACCAACATTGCCGCATGTGCCGGAGCGGTGGTAGCAATGATTCTAACACAATTGCTTTACAAGAAAGTAGACCTGACAATGGTCTTGAATGGGGCACTCTCAGGATTGGTAGCAATTACTGCTGGGCCCGATTACCCGTCGATGGACCTTGCAATGTTGATTGGGGGTATTGGTGGAGCATTGGTCGTTTACGCTGTACCAATGTTTAACAAGCTCAAAATTGATGACCCTGTTGGGGCACTTTCAGTTCACTTGGTGAATGGAAT
>NYTS01000007.1 GCA_002683655.1 Deltaproteobacteria bacterium | reverse complement strand
GTGCCATAGCGAATAGAGTCAGGATGAGCACAGTGAGGACATTGCATCGTTAGTTCTCCAAATTTCGGAGATTACTTCATTTGTCTAAACGACGCATTTGCGCCAACCCTCCGAAGTCGATATTAATTTCGATAGAAAACTTATGTCCATTTTTTTTAGATTTGCAAATGATTATCTTTGGGGTGTTAGATATAAATTGTTTGCGGCAATTCTTTGTGGCCTATATAAATTTCTTCTGCCTGTTTATATTGCATGGGTAATTGGAAATATTGTTGGCATTCTTGAAAATGATTTAATCAACGAAGAAAAACTAAATCAGATTTTAAATCTTTCTATATTATCTTTTCTCTTAATATTAATTTCACCTATATTTGTTTATTGGAGGAACACTTTTTCTATTATTGCAATGGAAAGTGTTTTAAATCGTCTAAGAATAAATCTATTTAGCCATATCCAACTTCAGTCCCATTCCTTTTTCTCGGAATTCCAATCTGGTAAACTTACCGCAAGAGTAATCTCAGATATATCAAGGTGTGAACAATTTATTAATGAAGTTATGGTTACTTCGTGGCTTCATATGGGTGTTATTCTATTTATATTCGTTTATTTTTTGCTCACTAATTGGATTTTAGCTTTAGTAAGTGTTTTTTTAGTTCCATTCCATGCTTTGATTCTTTGTAAAATTGGGTTAAGGATAAAAAGGTTTGCAAAAGAATCCCAAGAAAAAAATTCAATACTATCCGCCGCTAGTGTTGAAAGCTTTATCAACTTCAATATCATCAAGATCTTTACTGCAGAAGATTATTTTACACGAAGATTCACCGATCTTAGTGTGAATCTTATGGACAAAAGTACAACCATGGGAAGATTAACTTCCTGGTCGCAGGTGGCAAACGCTCTGATCGTCCATACAGCCCCACTGATTGTTATCCTTGTTGGGTCCTTTGCTTTTATTCATGGGGGGCTAGAAATAAAGATCAGTGAACTGGTTACTTTCATACTGATGCAACGGCAACTCTTTGATCCCTTGAGTAAATTAGCTGCAATGCAGGCTACGATCTCCCAATCACAAGCAGCTCTTGAGAGAATTTATGATATACTTTCCCTTTCACCCACTATCGCAAATTCTGAGAAACCAATATTTAAGACAAACCAATCTGGAACAATTTCTTTTAATAAAGTCTCATTCAGCTATGACAAAAGACTAGCACTGAATAATGTTAGTTTCGAAATTGAATCGGGAACTTCATTAGCTATTACTGGTAAATCTGGATCAGGAAAATCAACACTAATTTCATTAATTCCTAGATTTTATGATGTTCAAAACGGAGACATATTTATTGATGACATCAATATTACTAGTTATGACCTCCAGTATTTACGCGGTTTAATCGCAATTGTGCCTCAAGAACCCTTTTTGTTTTCAGGATCAATCTATGAAAATATTTTGATTGGTAATCCTGTAGCTTCTAAGAATCACATAGTACGAGCTTCGAAACTTTCTTTCATTCATGATAAAATTATGCAACTTCCCTCTGGTTATGAAACAAATGTCGGTGAACGTGGTAGTTTGTTATCAGGAGGAGAAAGACAGCGAATTTCTATTGCTCGGGCAATATTGAAGAACGCTAAAATTCTTATTTTGGATGAGCCCACCAGTGCTTTAGATCCAATGAATGACCAGCTAATTACTTCCGCTTTAACAAACCTATTAACAAATAAAACGTCAATATTAATCGCTCATAAACTTTCCTCTATTCGTAATGTGGATAAGGTAATATTTCTTGAGAATGGAACAATCAAAGAATTTGGGGATTTTAATGAATTAATCCATAGGAAAGGTTTGTTCTATAATCATTTCTTTGAACAAGGAGACATGTATGAAACGACCATTCACCATTGAAACAGCTTCAGCTTCAATTCAGTCCTCTATTAGAAATGCAGTGATCTCATTTGATGAAATGACAGTTTCTGTCATCAAAGTAACCTTCGAAAATAATGGACATCAAGTTAACGGATATGGGTTTTGCTCGAATGGTAGGTATGCTCAAGAGGGTATAATTAAGAATCGTTTTATGCCGCGACTTCATAAGGTTTCACCTGATTCTTTGCTTGATGACAACGGAGTAATTGATCCTTTGAAGTGCTGGTCTGTATTTATGCAGAATGAAAAACCTGGTGGACATGGTGATCGTGCTGTCGCAGCAGGAGCCTTGGACATGGCCCTCTGGGATGTTTACGCAAAAGCTTACCAAAAACCACTATGGAAGATTCTTTCAGAACAGTTCAACGATAACCAGGTTGATGAACAGATTTTTGTGTACCCAGGCGGTGGATATTATTATCCGGGTAAGGGATATGAGGGGCTGAAAGATGAGTTCAAAAAGTATCAGGAGCAGGGCTACAAAGTCATGAAAATGAAGGTTGGGGGTGACTCGATTGAGGAAGATTTACGAAGAATCGACGCGGCTCTCTCCGTGGTTGGTTTTGGAAAGAACCTGTGCGTAGACGCTAATGCTCGATTCGACCTGAAAGAGGCCCTCGCTTTTGCGGAAGCTATTCATCCTTACGATTTGATGTGGTACGAAGAACCGTTGGATCCGGATGATTTTCTTTCCCATGCAATCCTTGCTGAAAGTTATGTTCCTTCTCTCGCAACAGGGGAAAACTTGTTTTCAAAGCATGGTCTCCAGAATCTGCTTCGACATGGTGGCCTTAGGCCAGACCGAGACTGGATCCAACTGGATCCCGCACTCTCTTATGGACTAACGCACTATCTTCAAATTATTGAGATGATTGAAAGCTTTGGGTGGAGTAGAAGGAGGCTCATTCCTCATGGTGGGCATCAACTTGCGTTGAACATAGCAGCAGGATTGCAAACAGGTGGCTCCGAAAGTTACCCAGGCGTTTTCCAACCATTTGGGGGCTTTGCCGATGGCTATGAAATTGTAGAAGGCCGCGTCAAGCCCCAGCAAGAACCTGGACTAGGAATCGAGCAAAAGGGAGATTTGTATCGAAGGTTGAAGGAAATTTTCGATTGAATTAATCCGGGTTGTTTTGCCATGTTTTGAATACAGTTGATCAATAGAAGAACTTAGCCCACGGACCTTTAACTTGCCTGCGTCAGGAAAAGGGAACCAACGTACGAAATCGATCGAAACCAAGTTAAAGATTGTTGTTATCAAATAGATTGCTGAAATCATTTTTTATTTAGAAAAATTTCTCGATATTGCCTGAAAGTTTAGTTCTTGAGAAAAACTGTGTGAAAATTTTGATGTTAGGAGCAGGAGGAGTAGGCGGGTATTTTGGAGCATGGCTTCATGAAATTGGTGGTGATGTCACCTTTCTAGTGAGACCAAAAAGGGCAGAGATATTGAGTCAGCAAGGGTTGATTGTCGAAACTCCGAGCCAGACGATTCGAATACAGCCTCAATTGGTAACGAAAGATAAGCTGCAACATCGCTATGACCTAGTGATGTTAAGTCCAAAGGCTTACGATCTTGAAGATGCCCTTGAGACGGTAAGGGAAGTCCCTGGCAATCCCCTTTACCTACCCTTGTTAAATGGTTTTGACCACCTCAAGCGAATGGATGATGAATTCGGGAGAGAAAGGGTAATGGGAGGTGTGGCTCATATTGCAGCGGAGCTAACTGATAAAGGTATTGTTCGCCAACTAAATGCTCTGCACCGTATTACTTTCGGGATAAGGCATGCTTGCCAGGAACCATTAGCAGCCAAATTGGCAAAACTCACTGATCAAGCAGCATTTGATAATGTTTACAGTGAAGATATTGAGCAATCGCTTTGGGACAAATGGACCTTCTTGGCTACCTTGGCCGCGATGAACACACTGATGCGAGCGAATGTGGGAATGATTGAGTCGACGGAGTTTGGTGGTCAGGCTATGCAAAGAATGTTTGAAGAGTGCTGCTCAATTGCGGAGAAGTCAGGATTCACGATTTCTGAGAAGGTTCGAGCTCAGTCCTTGGAAATCTTGAGAAAAGAAAATTCTGATTTTACTGCTTCGATGTTGAGGGATTTAGAGTCAGGATACCGAACAGAACATGAACACATTATTGGCTCTTTACTACGTCGTGGGAAACAAGCCAAGTTAGACTGCCCTAGCCTACAACTTGCTTACACACAGATGATGATTCGTGAGTTAAAAAAAAGCTAATTTCAACGCGCAGACTTCTAATTGGTTCTTGCTATTAATTGGTAACAAAATATGTTGACTGATTCCCAAAAATTTTTTCAAAAAATGGCCAGGATCGTACGAATAAAATTATGGTTTATCTCCCTTACTTTGATGTTTATAGCTTCACATAAATTGCATGCAACTCATTATGGAGGAGCGCCGTCTTATAAAAAGTGGAATAAAAGGGAGTCTGGAAAATCCAGCATTTTCGTGACAACTGAGAATTCTTCCTCTTCTACTTCCTCCAATTCTGCCGGAGATAGGTACGATCCTTATGCGTTATTTCTTCAAAATAATTATCATCTAATACAAGAAGAGGTGGCTCAGGGGTTTGGAACTTCTATAGAAGTGATTGCGCAATTCTATCGCTGTCAAAAGCCTTTATATAATGATGCAAGACATACGTTGAATGCCAACTACGCATTACTATTTAATGAGAAACAAGGTGAGAAGAATATACAGCAAAATATTGAACAGGTGCTGCTGGAAAATGAACTTCTGCGAAATGAGTGCAAAAATTTACCAATGAACGCTACCTGAACTTAGGAAACTATGTCATCTGAATTAAAGATTTTCTGCTTTGCGATGATTCTTTGTTTGCCAGAAATGCATCTTTCTCATGCCGGTCACGATGGAGGCCACTCGATGAAGAGCAGTCGGCCAACATTTACACGCAGTAGCGGGTCAGGCCCTTTCCAAATGACAAAAGGCAGCACAGCCTCCACATCTTCAAGTACCTCAAGAAATCGATATTCTGCTTTCCTTTGGGATCAGTATGATGGCATTCAAGAACAAGTAGCCCAGGGGGATGGAGAATACCTTGAAGTAATCGCTAGGTTCAATGGCTGTCCAGCTGAGTTTTCAGGAGTCTTCAAAACTGAATTGAATCAGAAATATGAATTGCTCTTTGAAAAGCCGAATGATCCTGATTACCTTGAGCAAAAAATCACCGAAGTCTTACAAAAAGCCAGTCATCTACAAGATGTCTGCAATCCTAAATTATTGTCTGAAGCGAAATTCTTGCTTGATGGATACTTGATTTCGTAAAGGGGAAATTTCAACCGACTCAACAATTCAAGGCTGCCATGATTCGATTTTTACAGATTTCTTTACTCATGTTGATTTCCATTTTTCTGGGAACTCTAACAGCTTACGCCTGTCATGAAGGAGACTTTACAGCTCTCAGTAAAGGGCATTACAAGTGGGGAAAAAGTGCTGGACTTCTGCAGTATACTGAAAATATCACAATCTCTAGTTCAACAAGTACTTCCTGTGATATGTACGCAGCTTACTTATGGCAGAAATACGATGCGATTCAGGAACAAGTAGCCCAAGGGGAAGGAGAACATTTAGAGGCAATTGCCAGGTTCTCAGGCTGTACAGAACCAGTAACCGAAATTTTCAAGGGGGAATTAGCGCAAAACTATCAAACGTTATTTAGTTCCCAAGGTAATCCGGTCGCACTACGCAACCAAATTAGTGTAGTCATCCAAAATAATGAAGAACTACGCACGTCTTGTCAGGGATCTGAGTTCATCACCTCCTAATCAATTCATGAAAAACCAAGGGATCACAATGAAAAACAAATACTTACTATGCCTTTGTTTCATCACCTTGTTTGCTTCTTCGGGCTGGGCTTGTCATGAGGAAGACACCAACTTGGACGGACATAAGCCCAAAACTGGTGTAGGTATCATCGTCAGTACCGAGATTATCGTGGCGTTTTCTTCCACAACAACCTCTTGTGATATGTATACCGCCTACTTGCAAAGTAACTATGAACAGATCGCGGAAAATGCAGCTAAGGGGGAAGGTCCTCATTTGGAAGCATTGATTGCTTACCGTGGCTGTCCCTCCGATAGCCTAGCCAGCTTACGACAAGCTTTTAAAGTAGAATATTTTTCACTATTCCCAACTTCAGACCCTAAAGGAAAGAAGTTTCCAGAGAGATTCGAAGCACTTTTGAATAATGAAGATTTGAATTTTGAGTGTGGGCCTTTGAGGCATTCGATCTCTTGACCTAAGTTGAGATCAAGCCCCAAGAGAATCTTTGCTTAGATTGGAGGGAGTTTGCGAAGAAATTCGTCGTATTCCTCTGACTTGACGCCTACAGTGTTCTTGGCATCGGGGAATGCGCCTTTGAGGACGTCGGCTTGGTACTCGCGGAACGCTTGCATGCGCTCCTGCTGAATGCGGTCTAGTTCACCAGCTAGATTCCTGTAAACTTTGGCGTGGCGGGGCACATGCCCACGGTTAGTCCCCAAAATGTCCTCTGCGAAGAGATATTGAGCATCGCATCCTTTTCCGCTACCCATCGAAATTACGAGCATTTCCATTCTTTTTGAGATCGCTTCAGCGACCTGTTCTGGCACCACTTCCATCTCGACTGCGAAAGCTCCTGCCTCTTGGTGAGCGAGGGTCGCTTCATAAACACTCAACGCCTCTGCTGCGGTCTTGCCGACCGCTCGAAACCCTCCGGTCCAGGTCCGTTTTTGTGGAACCAAGCCTACATGTCCAACCACTGGAATGCCTTCTTGGGCCATCGCCGCAATGTAGGGAATGCTCATGCAGGCGTAAACAGCATCTGCTCCGTCTTTCAGAGCTGCAAACCCAGCCCTGACAGCTTCTGTTGGGGACGCGCAGTCCCCATAGAGAATCCCCATTGTTAAGAAGGTGTTTGGGGCCGCTGCCCTGATCTTACGGGCTTGCTCGCCTGCAACCGTTATCAATAAATCAATCCCGGCTTCTTCACAGGCAGTCGCTTCTTCTTCGGTTCTTACAAGTACTTCAGTAAGTTGTCGAACCCCTTTCAAATTCAGCAAATCTCGTACAGTTGGTCTACCCATCTAAACGCTTTCCATGTTTTGTTGATCTAAACTCTAGGCTGATCTTGCTTCACCACGAATATATGGCTTCAGCACATCTTCGGTCCCTTTCCACTCATACGGATCTTTTCCACAGACCATCATAATGTCTCGATTGTCTCTGGTCACTGGAATTTGACCACCACAATCCCATGGGAGTAGGGATTCTGCACTCATGTAATGGTGAACGAGGGCTCGACGATATCCTTCTTCAGCACGATTTTTCAGTGAAGAATGCAGCAGATATCCATGAAAGAAAACAACACTGCCCCTCGTTACTTCAACAGGAACAGCCTCATCAGGTGAATGCGGATAGTCGAAAGATTCTGGGGCTCCATCATATTCTTCACTGGTAGGTGGCCGAACCGGGTAAAGTACACCTGCGTGATGTGAACCCGGAATGACCCATAGACATCCGTTTTCAATAGTGGCGTCATCTAGCGCAATCCAGACCCCTGTCAGGGAACGATCACGTGTCGGAATGAAATGCTCATCTTGATGCCAAGCCTGGCCTGGCTTGCCGGATTTCTTTACAAACAACATTGATTGCATGCACTTGACGTTAGGTCCGATCAGTTCAGCTAAATATTGAACCAACTCAGCAGAATCCAGCATCGACCTAAACAAAGGGGACATCTTATGAGGGAAATGGAGAGCTAGGAAGTGGGTGAGTAACTCGTCATCACTCAACTCCTCATAGATTTTTGGAGAATGGGTTTCATTGGTCAAAAGATGGGTTTTTGGAAGTTGACTACCTTGCTCTCGACAGAGCCGCACAGTCTCAAGAATCAACTCATCGATTTTCGATTCAGTAAAGACACTTGGGATAACAACAAATCCGTTATTTAGGTAATCTTCTCTGAGTGCTTTCATGATAGGAAAAAGTGTCCAAACTCTTCATGAGGAAAATAAAGAATATTTGATCAAGAAATCAATTCTTGTAGTCGTGATTTACTTTGTACCCTCTTGTTTCAATCGGTTGAACAGGCTCTTTACGCTCCATATTATCAATGCCTTTGGCGATGCGATCAATCCAGATACCTGCACTCGGTTCTGGGCAAGCCCAATGAACAGCGTTATTGATAACGAGTTGTACATCCTTGTTGTGGAATACAGGGTAAGCTTCATGTCCTGGCCTGAAGTAAAATATTTTTCCATTGCCACGTTTGTAACAAAGGCCGGACCTAAAGACCTCTCCTCCCTCGAACCAACTAATAAAAACTGTTTCATCCGGTGAAGGAACCTGAAAGGGTTCAGAGTACATTTCGGTCATTTCAATCTCGAAGTATTCCCCAAGGCCGTTGGCGATGGGATGACCTGGATTGCAAACCCAGACTCGCTCTTTTTCTCCTCTTTCAGCCCAACGTATATTAGCTGTTGTTCCCATCAATCTTTTGAAAATCTTTGAGTGATGTCCAGAGTGTAAAACCACTAACCCCATTCCTTCCAAAACCCTCTGCTGGACCCTGTCTACGATCCGATCCTCAACGAGTTTGTGAGCTTTGTGACCCCACCAAATCAAAACATCAGTTTTTTCCAGCAATTCTTCAGATAATCCATGGTCATCTTCTTGAAAGGTGGCAGTCGAAATGTTCAATCCTTCGTCTGCTTCCAGAAACTCTTTGATGCATTGATGAATTCCACGAGGGTAGATTGATTTAACGACTTCATCTTCTTGTTCGTGAATAAATTCATTCCAGATCACTAAATTTGCCATAATTACCTGATTCTATTTCCATGGAAACGATGCCCCAACAGGGCAAGGATTATTATTAAACCGTTGAAGAACTGACGCCATAATCCACTCCAGCCCATGGCCACAATTCCAGTTTCCATATATGCAATGACACCTGATCCAAAGACAGCGCCAAAAATAGTTCCAACCCCTCCCCATGTTGGTGTTCCTCCAACAAACACACTTGCCAATGCTAGTAGCAGATATCCAAAGCCTTGTGTTGGCCACCATGTAAAGTTCACCAATGTTGAAAACATTCCAGCTAAGGCAGCTCCAATCCCACAAAACATAAAACAGAAAATTCTTGTCCGGTCAACATTTATACCCATTTGGGCTGCACTCTCAGGATTGTCTCCAATATGATGAATGTGGGCTCCGAATACATGTCGATGATAAAGAAAGTAAGAAATGATTACAAAAATCCCAGCCCAAATAAATTGCATTGGAAGACCGAAAAATTTTCCTACAAGTAAGTCGTATATCCAATGATTCCTGATCTCGATTATTGTGATTGACTTACTGTCGCTCACAACAAATAGGAATCCTCGAATTAGAAAAAGTGCCCCCAGGGAAGCAACTAGCGACGATATTCTCCCATAGACAACAAGGCATCCCATCAGAACGCCAATAAAAGCACCTGCAAGAATCCCAAATAGAAAAGCTAAGAATGGATCAATACTAAATGTTTTGATCAGTAGGGAAAAAATCCATGAAGCAAAAGCAAAATTGGATGCAAAAGACAGATCTATCTCTCCCATTGTTACAACGAAGACTAGCGGAATGACCAGAAAAATAATTATCGGATACACGGTAAGTACTGCTTGATGAAACTTCGGAGAGAAAAAAACTTCTGGGGAAGAAGTAAAGAAAATTGTCATGATCAACACAAAGTAGAAAAGGCTACTCAGTGGACGACTGTTTTCTGAGATAAAAGAATTAATTGTGTATTCTTTATTCATATGAATTACTCACCTTTCTCAACTGTTTCCTTCATGATCTTTATGAGGTTCTCCGGGCTGTCGACATCAGATTTTTCGAGTTGATGAACGACTTTTCCTCGATCTAAAATTACAAATCTATCTGATATGTCGAATACGTGAAAAATATTGTGACCAATAAAAAGAACAGACCTTCCTTTTGCTTTGATATTATTTACAAAATCAAATACTTTTTGGGTTTCAATCAAAGAAAGTGCAGTAGTTGGTTCATCGAGGATAATCAGTTCAGCATCATTATAAATTGCTCTAGCTATAGCAACACCTTGGCGCTCACCACCAGACAAATTACCCACCTGAGATTTTGCATCAATTAACTTGGAAGTGAAGCCGATTTCACGGATTATTCTATTCGCTTGATCTTGTTGTTCTTTCACTCGAATGAAACCAAGAGGATATCTTAGTTCCTTACCCATAAAAATATTCCAAACTATAGATTGCTGGGGTGTTAAGGCGCGGTCCTGAAAGACAGTTTCAATTTTTGCTTCTCTTGCTTTTTTTGCATTCCAATTATCAGCTCTCTGGCCACGAATAAATATCTCACCTAAGTCTGGCTGATGAACTCCGACTAATGTTTTAATGAGTGTCGATTTCCCTGCACCATTATCTCCTATCAATCCTACAACTTCTCCTTCATTCACTTCTAGTGAAACTGAATTCAGCGCAGTGATGCCACCAAAATTTTTACTGATGTTTCTCAACTCAATTATTGGTTCCATAGAAGATGATTTCTTTATCAAATGCGTTTATATATTTTCAGTATTTTAAATAGGGTTGACTGACAAAAAAAATAATTAATTTCTACGTATCTTTAGTTTCATCGAACCTTTTAAAAAATAGAAAATAGCTGACCTCATAGGAGGCCAGCTGCTGTCATTTACCTCAAACCAGCGTTCGCCAAAGACATAACAGATTCATAATTCTCTGTTGTGACAAAGCCGGCTCCAGTATCTTGATTCAAAGCTCCGAGACCCATCACCTTCATTTGGCAAAGAGATAAAACAGGTAAATATCCTTGCAAAAAAGGTTGTTGATCGGATGTCAAATGTACAAACCCATTGACAAATCCAGACATGACCTGTGGGCTGGTATCGAAGCCGATTTGAAGTAATTCATTCGGACCATATCCCGCGGCTAGGGCAAACGTTTCAGCATTTCCAAGCATTTGGCCACCTGTATGAACTAGAATTTTTGCATCGGAATTGGCTGCTAGTGCGGCTGAAATGACTGGAATGGCTGAGTTGGGATCTGTTGCATATTCTGGTGTGCCATCCAGCACAACGACCTCCATTCCATGTTCCTCAAAAGCAATGCGGACGTTATCTTCCCTTTGTGCTCGGGAGTAATCTCCAATTGGCACCATAACGACCGCTTTATCTCCTTTTTTCAGATCAAATCTCCGGATGGCTTCTTGGCCAAGCAGATAACCTTGAGTAGCTAGGTTTGCACCAACATATCCTCCTCCGAATTTTGCTCTGACTGCGGGCACATCAACATTCTGATACATCATCAAAATTCCTTCCTCGTTTGCGATTTGTGCGAGAGGCATAATCGCTTCCTCTCCGGGATGTCCCATCATCGCAATTCCATCGACTCCAGCACCAATTGCTTCACGAAGTTGTTGAATCATCCGGTCTGACTGCCATTCGGAGTAAAGTATTTCTGCATCTGCTCCAGTATCTCTAATGGCGTTCTCCGCACCAGCTTGCACAATTCCAGCGAAACCATCCCCTTCGGCTCCACCAGCAAAAAAGTGGATACGAACATCTTTGCACCATTTACTACCAAGATCTTGGCTTGTTGGGGCGGCATAGGCTGTGACACTCAATCCAGCTAATAAAGCTGTGATCAGAATAGACTTAAAGAATTTCATATTTTTTGACTCCATCAGGAATAGAAATAATAATCTCGTCTGAACCGCTTTGGTTCTTTGCGTGAAAACTCTACTTATTCGGAAATTAGCTATCGTTACCTCCCAAACTAGATTGTTGATTAGACTTCCTAAGACAGGGCTTTCCCTAAAATCCATTTGGGAAAAAAATTTTGGCAAACTCGCATTATGGAATTGATATGTCAAACAAAAAATTTCTTTGATTGTGACCCCTATTAAATTTGTACTTGATTGAGATCTGAATGAATCAAAAGAACAACACTTTGTGGACTGCATAGATGTTGCTTAAACTCTTTTTTCTTTTCAACCCTCAAATTTTGGTTGTGGAGCAGCTCCCACAAAATACCGACGTGCTCCTATCTAAAAGGAAATTCAATGAAATATCTGTTGCTCGTATTGGCCCTGACCTGTGGTTGGATAGCTCAGGCGTTCAATGATGATGATGTCCGGATGGTCAAATCGATGAAGAAGTGTGTCCGTTGCGATCTGAGCGGAGCAGAGTTGCGCAATGCTGATTTGAGCAATGCAATTCTTTTGGGGGCCAATCTTCAGAGTGCTGACTTACGGGGAGCGGATCTGAGTAACGCAAATCTGGAGCAAGCCAAACTTCGGGGTGCAAATCTTCAGCAAGCCAAACTTTCGGGAGCTTATCTGAGTGGAGCCTACTTGGGAGCTGCAGATCTGAGTGGTGCTGACATGCGTGACGCACAGCTCTATAATGCAGACCTAACCGAGGCATTCGTCGGTAAGGCAAACCTAAACAACGCAGACCTGAGGCAGGCAAAACTCATTCGTACCGACTTGAGCGAATCCAACTTGATTAGAGCAGACATGAGTCGTTCAAATCTCAGCGCGGCTACTTTGAGAGGGGCTGATCTGCGCCTGAGCTTGCTTAACAATGCCGAATTTTGCAATACCACCATGCCCAATGGTGAAGTTTCCTACGACGATTGTTGATGATTCTTTTGATTCCGCTGTTTGGAGTCTAACGATGAAAAATAGCGGAATTTTATGATTCCTACCTAGAGGCAATCCTTCTTCCTGGTCCCCAGACTTTATACCGATCCAACTTTTTCGCATTCCCATCCTCAACTTCTCAAATCAACCAATTCATTAAATATCTCTATTACCCTAAGCGACGCGTGACTTTTCTCCAATATTTAATCAGAATATGAGTATCAATTTTCCAATTTTTGGAAAAATTTATCAACACCAGCCCAAATAGATCGCATGAGCAAAAGGTTAGACCAAAAGTTGGCCAGTATTCGAAATGGCCAATACACTCCAAAAGATTTCATCATCGCCGACGCGAAAGATGCCGACATGGCGAATGGTTGTAAAACAGCAGGGCTGCAAAAGGGTTCTAGTAGCCGGTACAACCCAATTCAGGTTTATCGGGATGATATGCTTAAAATTATGGAGAGTGACCTGGTAGATATCATGCTTACGTCTCTGTCATCAGCAGAAGTTCTGACTCAGCAGGGTGCTTATTCAAAAACAGAAATCACGCCAGCGATTCGGCTTAACGACACAACTGATATTTGGGTGGGCAGAGGCGCTTCATATGATTCTCAACCTGCGCTTCCGTTCCGTACAGCGCGTTTGGATCGAGTTAAGCCAGTGGCTGATCTAGGCTTGTACGCGATCACGTTCTATAACGATTTGCATCAGGATCATCGCACTTTGGACGAGTACGCCCGTTTCAGGGACGAGGCATCGGCCAAAGGAATTAGGCATTTTCTAGAAGTCTTTAATCCTAAGACTGAGGTAGTGACTCCTGGTGCCGATTTCGGTTCATACAACAATGACGCGGTTTTGCGCTGTTTAGCGGCGATTTCCAGGCATGATCGGCCTTTGTTCCTCAAAGCTGCCTATAATGGACCAGCTGCTACAGAGGAGATCGCCTCTTATGATCCTGAAAATCTAATTTTTGGAATTTTGGGGGGCGGTGCCGGCACTACAAGGGATTGCTTGGAACTGATTCGACAGGCAGAAAAATATGGAGCACGAGTGGCCCTTTTTGGTAGGAAGATTTATTACGCAGAAGATTCTGTAACTATGGTTAAGGCCATGCGCAGGACAATCGAGGAAGAATTAGATTCAGTGGAGGCTACCAAAGCTTACCATGCAGATCTTCAGAAATTAGGGATTAGCCCATTGCGTGAGCTCAATGCAGATTTGGAATTGACTGAAGAAGTTTTGAAGGCTGGACTAGAATAAAGGTCGAGGGGTTGATTAGGTAAAAGTATACTCGATTGTGGGGCATATGATCTAGTTCTGAAAACGATAGGCACTTTCTCGAATGATCAGATCCCCTTTAAGATATATGCTCTGCTGTTGCTCATTAGGATTTTGCATTAACTGCAGAAGAAGCTTTACAGTTTGTACGCCTGTTTCCAAATGCGGTCGACGAATCGTTGTAAGAGATGGAATGGCAAACTCAGCAAGCAGGACCTCATCAAATCCAACCACGGATACGTCTCTCGGTACGCGGAATCCATTTCTGTAAAGCGCTGAATTAAAGCCAAATGCCACCTCGTCACATGAACAGAAAACAGCTGTTGGTCGCTCTAGCAATGTAATCCATTCTTTCGCCGCTAAAGCACCAGACTCCATGTTGTATTCAGTGCTGAAAGTCCAACTTGGCTCCAGACCAGCGTCTCTGAGAATTTCCTGATATCTCCAATCGATCTGCTGCTGCTGATGTCCAGTCACTCGGGCCTGCTATGCGTCCAATTTTAGTGTGTCCCAGCCCCATCAGATAACGAATGACTTCTTTGGCAGCATGATAACCATCAACAGTTACGGTTGGGACATCTGATCCAATGATTCGTTCATTGACCGCGACAATTGGTGGCATATTATCAAGCAGTTCCTCTTTTTGGACGGGATGCCGGCCACCAAGAATCAGGACAGTGTCAGCTCTTTTCTGTTGTACATAACTGAAAAGTTGTTGCTCCTTTTATTGGCAAGCAGTTGGCTCAGAACCATACGGTTTTTATGAAGTGCGAGCGAAAATTCCCTGTGTTCGGGGTGCTTGGTCTGCGATCTGGATGCTGGGAAAAGATGGTGACTGGCCAGATCGTGGAGAAATTGACATTACCGAATGGTTCGGGGCGTACTCTGATGAATACACACTTACCTCGGCAGTTCATAACGGGGTCTTCTCTGGGGGCGATCTTGCCAATGCTCCCACCAGTAATCCACTGACGGCATAGCAAAGACTAACCGACCTTTGTACTGCCTACCACAATTTCCAGCTACGTTGAACTGCTAGTAGTTTTATGATCGGAGTATACCTACTTTAGCATACCGAAAAACCTCTGCTACAAACGCCCATTGGCCTTTTGACCAACCCGCATTTCTCCTTCTGAATGTTGCTGTTGGGGGGTAACCTCGGAGGCAGCGTTAATCCTGCTGACATCCCTGACATGACAATATATGTAAATTAAGTGCGTGTTTGGCAATAAATCCCAGCTGTAATCCATCCAATACTCAATTTGACCTGATGTTTGACTCGGGTCATTTCGAGGTTATTTAATATTTAAAACAAAATTTAATTTCTTGAGAACTTCCAGAATTCAGTAGTTGTCAGTCCTGAAGAAGGGTGTTAACATTTTTGTATCAAGATACTCAAATAATTATCTCGATAAATCATTTATTCCCTTATGGAGATTCAGATGCAAGAGCACACAGCGAGTTGGGCTCCAAAAATGGAGTTCAGTCGTCGAGAGTTTGTTGTTGGAGGTTTGGCAACGGCAGGTTTTGCGATGGCTGTGCAGCCAATACAAGCACAGTTTGTGATCACAACTGACAGTAACGGACTCGTAGCTAGCGAAATCAATATCCCCACCACAGATGGAAGTATCCCAGGGTATTACGCTCGCCCAGCTGGAGAGGAGATTTATCCAGTTGTACTGGTGATTCAGGAAATTTTTGGAGTCCATCAGCATATTCAAGATGTCTGTCGGCGCTTTGCGAAATTGGGGTATCTGGCCATTGCCCCTGAGCTATATTATCGGCAAGGGGACGTCTCCAACATCCAAGATTACCGTGAGATTATCGGCAAGGTCGTTTCAAAAGTACCGGATGCCCAGGTGATGAGTGATCTTGATGCAGCGGCAGCATGGACTGGACTGAACCACGGAGACACCACCAAGATGGGAGTTACTGGCTTCTGTTGGGGTGGCCGGATCACTTGGTTGTACACGGCGCACAATCCCCTGATTCGGGCGGGGGTTGCTTGGTACGGTCAATTAGAAGGGGAACCAATTGAGCTGAAGCCTCAAAATCCGATTGATCTTGTCGATCAACTCAATGGGCCTGTCTTGGGACTCTATGCAGGAAAAGACCGGGGGATTTCATTAAAAAGCCTAAATCGAATGAACACAGCCTTGAAGTCCAGTGGATCAGTCTCTGAAATCCGTGTCTATGATCAGTCCAAACATGGTTTTCATGCGGATTACCGCCCAAGCTATGACCCTGAAGCAGCCAAGGATGGTTGGCAGCGAATGCAACAGTGGTTCCGACAGCATGGTGCCGCCTGAAAGAGCCTCTCTAAGAGTGACGGACTTCAAAAACCTATCGAGGTCCGTCTGCATCAGACTTCGTTTCCTCTTCATAAATTTCTCTAAATTCATTAAAATTTTTTTATCAGGTTTTGACCAAATGAAAAATATGGTCACCAGTCCAATTTTAGATTTGACAGGGGATTGACCGGATGACTAAACTGGTCATATGAAAATTAAATTTTCAAAGCAGTAAAACTGAACAACCTAAATCTTACTAGGAAAACTCTACTGACTTATGAACGGGATGGAGCAACAAATCCAAGCCGCAGCCGAAAAACTATTTCTCCATTATGGGTTCCGAAAGACCAGTGTGGATCAGATTGCTAGGGAAGCAGGTATTGGTAAGGGAACGATTTACAACTATTTCCGAAATAAGGAAGAGCTTTTTGGCAGTTGCTCACGGCATTGGCGAAATTTAATAGATGAGTACCTGCATAAGCATTGTGATCATAGTCTTGAACAGCCAGCCCGATGGATTCAGAAGGTTGAACTGCGTCTACAATTTATTCGCAAATTGATTGGTCCCAGTCTTGTCACCGAATCAGTGATGAAAGAATTGGTCGAAGCCACTTTCTTGCTTAGTGATCACGAGGAAGAGTTACTCGAAGAGACACTGTTATTGGTAGAGGAAGGTCAGCAAACAGGGTCTATTCGGCCTGAGCTTAATAAGCTGGAGACGGCGAAAACACTTCTACAAATGGAGAGGCTGTGGGTTCCCCGATGGCTTTCCCTTGCTGATTGGGAGACAGTTTGTGAGGAAGTGAAGCAACTTCACGAACTCATTTGGTACGGTTTGCACTTGCCAGCGCAAGCTCCAGCAGTCAATCATTGAGATGAGACACCCACTTTTAGAAATTTTCTGGGGAAGGAGAGTTTTGCATAAGTTCCTATTTCTTGTTTTGGTGCTCAGTTTACCAGGTATTTTGTCAGCTCAACTTCAAGAAGACCTGATCAGTGACCCGCTAGTTGCCGAATTAGCTGAGCGGGCCGAAATCATAAGTTACGACAAACGTGATGTGGTGAAGGTGTCGCTTGAAGATATTCTGCTGCTCACCATCAGTCGAAGCTTGAGTTTAGAGGCTTCACGTTTATCAAAGGATATTGCTAGCCAGGAACTGAAGTCTTTGCAAGCACGCTACATTGATCAAATCACGACACGCACAGGTTTAGAGCGAAACACAGTATTGACCAATGATCCAACTCAGGTTCCCAAGGACACTTATGCAGGCGGTAGTCTATCCGACTCCCTACAATTTTCCTCTACCTTTGCTCGGGGCCTAAGAACTGGCAGTAGCTTTGGATTTACTCTGCAAGAACGATTTTATCAGAGTGAAACTTTGAGCCGCAAAGAAGAAATGGGTTCTTTGGATTCAGGCTCCTCAGGGGATTGGCGAGATATAACCTCAGTCAGAGCCTTCGCTAGCATTCCGTTTTTCCAGGATGCAGGAGAGGAAATCAACAACCTATCAGAACGCTTTGCAGAATTGGGAATTGATCGCAGCACCGCATCGATCAAGCAGGCTGAATTGGCTCAACTAGCCATGGTTGCTTCTACCTATTGGGATATGGTTGCTGTCCTTGAAAACATCGAGGTTCAGAAGTCATCTGTTGAACTCTCTGAACAGTTGTTCCAAGACAATCAGGCGCGGCTACAAGTCGGGACGCTGAATCGGACAGACGTACTGGTGGCTGAAACCCAGCTTTCCAGAGATCGTCAAGCGTTGTTTTCAGCTAGATTGGATGTATTGAGGATTGAAGATCAACTGCGAGCAGTTTTGAATCTAGGTGGACTAGAGCTGGGTTTTTACCCAAGCAATCGTCCAGAATTGAGAGATTTTTTTCCAGACACTCAGAATCTGAGGACTCAGATTCTTGAAAATGATCCACAATTGAAATTGCTCGAAATCGCCATGAATAGCAGCAAGCTGGAGGTTCAGCAGGAAGAAAATAAGCTGCAAACCAACTTGGATCTAGACTTGAGTTACACGATGACAGGCTATGCGAATACACCACTGGTAGGTGCTGGAGACTTCATTGATCCAAGCCTACATGGGTTTCAGGCTGCACTGACCTGGACTGTCCCTCTCGGAGACCAAGCTACACCGGAGCGAATCAAGCAAAAGAAGATTCAACAGGAGCAAATCCTACTAAACATAGATAGTAGAAAGTCCGAGCTCGATGTCAGCCTGCAAACAATTTTACGAGACCTGGAATTGGCAGAGCAGGAAGTCAGTACTGCTCAGGCAGTGGTTAAACTGGCAGAGGAGCAGCTACAAAACGAGATTGAGCGCTTCAAATTGGGGCAAGGTACTAGCTTTCAGGTGTCACAGTTTCAGCAACAACAGTCTCAGGCAAGAGCACAAGATATCCTTGCCCGCGTCCGCTATGAAAAAGCCTACCTTCGTCTGCTGACCCTCACAGGGCAGATTTACGAAGAATTCAACCTCAATCGAACAAAGCCCTAGGAGGTAAGTCGGAATGTCTAAGAATCTTCAAAGAAATTCTCTGAAACTACTCAGTCTTATTTTGCTTTCCTGGCTGATCACTGCTTGTGAAAAGCCTGCTGAACAGCAAGATGCTGAAGCGTTGGCTAACCAAGCTTCTCCAATTTCGGAAGCTCCTGCCCCACCTAAGCGAGTCAACGTAGCTACATTGACCCTGGCTCCTCAGTCACTACAGCACAAGATTGAATTTGTTGGGAAGTTGCTACCTAACGAACGTGTTGATGTTCACAACGAGCTGGCGGGGGTCGTAGAACAAGTGAAATTTGAAGAAGGTGAACAGGTTTCGAAGGATCGCGTACTTGCTCATATTTCAACGAAGGAATTGACAGTTCGCAGACATATGGCCCAGGCAGACTTCCAATTGGCTGATATCAATTATCAACGCAATCTACAGTTGGATCGCAAGCAGTTGATCGCTCGCTCAATCTTCGATCAAAGCCGTACCCAACGTCAGCTTGCGAAGTACCATTGGGATCTGGCAGAGGTGCAACTGCAAAAATCTTTGGTCAAGGCTCCGATTAGTGGTGTAGTCAAGGTTCGAGCTGTCGAGCCAGGTGAATACTTGGCCATTGGTAAGCAGGTAGCCGAGATTCTAGACCTTAGGAAAATGCGTGTAGAATTGGATGTCCCAGAACTCGATATTGCGAAGCTTCAGAAAGGACAAACTGTCAAAATTGAACTCTACGCTGAGCCGGGTCAACTCTATGATGGCAAAATCTATCGCATCGGAGTAGAGGCCGATGCCCAGACACGATCCTTCCCAGTAGAAGTTCAGATGACCAATCCCAAACAGCGCCTACGATCCGGTATGTTGGCTAAGGTGTCTATTGATTTGGGTATTTCTGAAAATCAGGTTGTCATTCCAAGAAACGCTATTATTGAGGGAGAACTCGAACGTGTGGTCTTTGTGGCATCTGAAGGAAAGGCCAAACGTCGAGTCATCGAAACAGGGATCAGTGAGGATAATCGGGTTCAGATAATTTCTGGCCTCCAGCATGGAGAATCCTTGATTGTCGAAGGCCAGACCAGGCTGATCAATAATGAGCCTATTAACATCACCCGCAGCGATTCCTGAACGGTTTTTTTATGTACCCGAGTCACATTGCCATTCGTAACGCCGCCTCGATTTTTGTACTGATTATCATCGTTGCAGTGATTGGTTTTCAGTCCTACCGCAGTCTACCTAGAGAAGCCAGCCCAGACATTACAGTCCCCATTCTAATTGTCGCAATCCCTTTTCCCGGGGCATCTCCGCAGGACGTTGAGTCCTTGATTACTTACAAGGTTGAAAACGAATTCCAAAATCTCAAAAGCCTAAAGAAGCTGGAGTCTACATCGTCGGAGGGAATTGCCGCAATCACCCTGGAGTTTGATCCAGACTACGAAATCAGCGAGGCAAGAACGAAGGTTCGTGAAAAGCTGGATACCGTTGCACCTGAACTTCCAGATGATGCTGAAGATCCGGTGATCAGCGAAATCAACCTGTCAGAACAACCGATGTTGTTGATCAATCTGTCCAGTACTTTGGAATTACAAAGATTGACTGAGGTTGCGGATGATTTAAAAGAACAGATTGAGGCGATTCCGGGGATTTTGGAAGTTCGTCGGGTTGGAGGAGTAGAACGGGAGATTCGCGTCTATGTCAACCCAGACAAGCTGCAGTATCACAATCTGGATTTGAACCAGGTAACTCGCGCCATTTCTGCTGAAAACACGAATATCCCAGGTGGCACGATCGAGATGGGGCCCACGAAATACCTAGTGCGGGTTCCGGGTGAATTCGAAACACCTATGGCCATCAATGAGGCCTTGGTCGCAGTTTCTGGGGATCAGGTTCCCATTCGGGTCAAGGATCTTGGCCGAGTCGTTTTTGGTTTCAAGGAGCTTTCAAATCGATCCCGTCTTGATGGGCAGGAATCTGTTTCTTTGAGCGTCATCAAGCGCAGCGGAGAAAACTTGCTGGTGATCCGTCAACAAGTTCAGGATTTGGTGCAAGAGTTTGAAGCAGAACAACAGGGAGAGATTCGCTTCACAATCTTGGCTGATTCAGGAAAGTGGGTAACCCAGCTAGTCTCAGACTTGGAAAATAATATTATTTCCGGCTTCATCCTTGTCTTTGTCGTGCTTTTGGTGGTGATGGGGATACGCAACGCCCTTTTCGTGGCAGTCTCCATTCCACTTTCCTTCCTGATGAGCATGTGGATCATGCAGACCATGGGCTATACACTCAACTTCATAGTGCTGTTCAGCCTGATTCTAGCTATGGGAATGCTGGTGGACAACGCGATTGTCGTAGTGGAAAACATCTACAGACATATGCAAGGTGGAAAAAATCGATTTCAGGCTGCTCTGATTGGAATCAAGGAAGTGGGTGGTCCCATCACCTCTTCAACCCTAACGACCTTAGCTGCCTTCGGACCAATCATCTTCATGCCGGGGATTATCGGCGAGTTCATGACCTATCTCCCGCAGACCCTGATCATTACACTTTCTTGCTCTCTATTTGTAGGACTTTTCATTAATCCAGTCTTGTGCTCCACGATGATGAAAGTTAGTGCTAAAAAGTTGGGTGGTAGTGAGGATGAGCTAGCAATCCTCCAGAATTCAAGATTTTTGCAGGGTTATTTGAATTTCATTAAAGGGCTTATTCGGTTTCGCTTTCTCGCCTTGTTAGCTGCGCTGGGAGGAATCTTTGGAATCATTTTCTTCTATGCCACCGTGTCTGCTCCTCGAAATGGAATGGAGTTTTTTCCACCCTCAGAGCCGCAGGAATTTATTCTCAACATAAAAGCGCCTGTAGGGACGACACTTCAGGTTTCAGACAAATATGTTAATGAATTGGAAGATATCGTCCGTCCATATGGAGGAAGTGTAGAAGCGGTAGTTGCGAATATTGGACAACGACGTGGCTTTGGAGCTGGAGATTCCGGTGGAACTACTACTCACATTAGCCATGTTGTAGTTCCTTTCCCTGATTGGATGCATTGGCAAGAGAAACCATCCGTAGTCATCGAACAAGTCCGTGATAGGTTGATTGATGTAACCGGTGTGGAGGTTGAGTTGACTAAGCAAAAAAATGGGCCACCTAGTGGCAAACCCATCAATATTGAAGTCCACGGAACTGACCTCGGACTGATGCAGAAAGTTGCTCAGGATATTCAGCAGATCATTAGAAATTTACCAGGGTTGGTTGATCTGTCTGATGATTTTGATCGAAGTAGGCCCGAAATTCGTGTTTTGATCGACCGTGATAAAGCATCCCGACTTGGGCTAAGGGCTCAAGAGATCGCATCCACAGTTAGAACAGCATTTAATGGCAGTAAGGTTTCCAATTTCAGAGACGGAAGTGACGAATACGATATCTTCGTGCAGTTAGATGAGAATTTTCGCAGCAACTCTCGTGATCTTGAAGCTCTGTATATCTTCACACCCTCAAGGCAGTTGGTTCCTTTGAGCGAAATTGCTGAAATCACCACTGGCCCTGCTTTTGGCTCCATTCGTCATGTGGATCGAGAACGGGTGATTACTGTTTCAGGAAATAATCGTGAGATTCCTGGACCAGTCTTGTTAGGGCAAGTACAAAGAAAGCTCGCTGATTTTCCTTTACCAGTCGGGGTTAGCCTAAAGTACACCGGAGAAAACGAAAATCGCGAGGAGTCCCAAGCTTTTTTGGGGAAAGCATTCTTGATTGCGATCCTGCTAATTTTCCTCATCCTGGTGACTCAGTTTAACTCTGTGATGTTGCCTTTCATCATTATGCTGGTCGTTTTCCTTTCGCTATCAGGGGTCCTTGTTGGCCTGATCATCCATGATCGGCCGTTCTCACTAATCATGACAGGTATTGGGGGGATTTCTCTGGCAGGAATTGTAGTGAATAACGCGATCGTTTTGGTTGATTTCATTCAACAGCTTCGCAAAAAAGGCTACGCGGCCTTGGATGCGATCGTGACTGCGGCAGCTGTCCGACTCAGACCGGTGCTGCTGACTGCTGTAACGACCATTCTTGGTTTGATGCCAATGGCTCTGGGTATGGATATTAACTTCTTCCGCTGGCCCGATCCTATCCTCTTGGGAGTGCCTAGTGGGGCCTTTTGGAAGCCAATGGCACTAGCTGTGATTTATGGAATCAGTGTGTCTACTCTGCTTACGCTGATCGTTGTCCCAATCCTTTACTCGTTACAAGAGAGTCTGAAAAACGTCTTTGGCAGACTCTTTGGTCTTGGTAGAAAAACTCAAAATTCTGAGGATGAAGAAAGTTATTTTCCAAAAGCAGCATAAGCTGATTTAGGTCCTTGCATTTTGCATTGGGTAGGGGCATGGTGTTGGCGTTCCCTTTGAGAAAAACCTTCTCTAGATCACCATTTCTCTTTCATGGATGACAAAAAGGAGTCAGCATGAAGCTGCAACGCGTCCCCGTCGGCCTACCTGAAATCAGCGCTCTTCAACTTCGCCAAGAACATCTCTCCTGGGTACGCACCCAATCTTCAGAGTGGGGATTGTTACGCAAGGAAAATCAGAGTCTTTATCGTGGTAAAGCTTATGATGCAGAAGTATTTGCGGTGGTAAGAACTGTGATGAAGGAAAATGACATCGAATACGTAGGATTTGTGGGAAATCAACAGATCACAGTTGGATCGGATCTGTTGATGACCAAGCTAGAGGTTGAGCAGAGTTTCTCTGCCTAGTTTCAAGAGTCCCGAGGTGCGGCTCGGGACTCACTTGTCATGTTATGAGATGGTCTATTCTACAGTTCTTCCAAAGGCGTAACGTCTGATTTGCCTTCCATTGCTGGCAAATTCTTCTCCTCTCCAAGGTAGGCCATCCCGAAATACACCTTCGAATTTGATCCCGTCAGTATGAATGTATGTTCCCTTGCCTTGCGGAATCCCTTTGATAAAATTTCCCTGGTATCGGTCCTTGTTGGGCCAGATATAAGTTCCCTCACCTTGAAAGAAGTCATTTACGAATTCTCCCATGTACAATCTTCCGTCTGGCCATGAGAAAGTCCCTTTCCCATGTTTTTTACCAGTTAGAAAGTTCCCGATATATTTCCTTCCATCTGCATGGTTCATTTCACCTTGTCCGTGGATTAGTCCTTTCTTGAAATTACCAATAATCTTTTTTCCATTTGACCATGTCAATTGACCCCTACCCTCAACCACACCCTTATTGAATTCACCGGTGTAAATTCTGCCATCCGGCCAAGCCAGGGTTCCAGCGCCGTCAGGTATAGACTCCGAGAACTGACCCGTATATTTTTTCCCATCTGGCCAAATCAAAACTCCATCTCCATCAATCTTCCCATCCTTGAAAGATCCTGTAAATTTGCGTGTATCCGCAAAGGTCAGGGTACCATTCCCGTTCATCACTCCTTCGCTGACATCACCAGTGTATTCCCTCCCATTTTTGAATGAGAAATTCCCGCGCCCGTGTGGCTGATTTTCTTTGATCTCACCTATGTATCTGGTCCCATCAGCGAAAGTATAAACACCCTTACCTTGTTTAATTCCATTTCGGAATTCACCTGTGTACAAGGCTCCGTCAGGCCAACTGTAGGAGCCTTTGCCGTTAAGTTGTCCGTTACGGAACTCACCAGCGTATTTTCGTCCATCAGCCCAAGTGTAGCTTCCTTCTCCATCCTCTCTGCCATAGCGGAAGTCACCGACATACTTTTCACCATTTGCGAAGAAGAAAGCTCCGTTGCCATGGGGAATTCCGTCGTTTAGTTCACCTTCATATCGTTTCCCATCTGGCCATCGATAAATACCACGTCCTTCTAATTTGTTTTTTTTGAAATTTCCGTAATAGGTCCGCCCGTCTGGCCATTGGTAGCTTCCAATTCCATCAAGTTGATCGTTAACAAAGTTGCCAGAGTATTCGCGCCCATCTGGCCACTTGAGAACCCCCTCTCCGTTGAATTGCTCCTTGTTGACCTGTCCTTGATAGCTTCTACCATCTGGAAAAAGAAAATTACCTTCACCTTGGGGCTGACCCTTCTGAAAAGTTCCTTTGTACTTTCTTCCATCGTTCCATTGGTAGATCCCTTGACCCTCAAAAAGGCCATCAACAAATTGACCTTCGTACTTTTCGCCATCACTTTGTACTAGAGTCCCTTGTCCCCAGGGCTCGCTATTCTTAAACTGACCAACATACATGCTTCCGTTTGGAAATTTGATGGTTCCGTCACCTGAAATTTGGTAATTTCTTACGGGTCCTACAAATCGACTTCCATCAGGAAGATTCAGAATCCCCATGCCATCTGGCTGACCATCTTTGAAAATGCCCACAAATAGCGTTCCATCAGGTAGAGTACCTGTGCCGGTCCCGTGCGGAACTTCATTCTTTATCTCTCCTCGGTATGCTTCCTCTGAAACCGGATTTCCAGCTTTGGACCAACTGTTATTTTGGTGATCAAAAAATAGCTCTGCTGCAAACAATGGAGTGGAACTCAACAGCAGGAGTGCAGATATCCATAATTTAAGTATTCTTTTGGGCATGTAACCTCCTCGTTAAATGAGAAAGAGTGATCTTCTTGAATGATTCAAATTTTTCGTTTTAGGTAATTTTTCATCCATGAATTTGGCTCACAAAAAATGTGAAATGAACTTTAATACATCCAAAAAGGAAATAGAATAAATAATTTTCAGCAAACTATCACAATTCTAGAAAGGATTTTAAGTTTTTTTCAATTGGTGAGATAAGCATTGGAATTCAGTTAAGTCTAGAAAATAGTGTATTCGGTGTTGGATTTGAAAAGCACCACTAAGACTAAGTTATTTTGACAAGGGCTGTAGCTGACAAGAATTGCATTCAGCAAAGACCCAAAATTATTACAAATCGGAGATGAACAAAATGGAGAAGATGAATAAGCAAAAGATGCCTGCGGAAATCGGTAAGCTTTTCGGACTGCTCTACGATGGTGAAAGCGAGCTGTTAGTTCGAATTGCCAGTGAGAATTTAAAAAAACAGCAGACCAAGCAAGATTGCCAGAATGAGGAGATTAACTCGGAGGAATCAATGAACCCAAAGGGTCCCATCAAGCCATGACTGAAATTCTCAAGGCGTTTACTTTTTTATTAGGATTTCAATTGCTGGGTACTGCGGCTGTGATGGGGATAGGAGTGCCGATTCCTGGACCGGTTGCAGGATTACTTTTTCTGATTGGCTGGCTGGGAATGAATGCTCCCAGACCTAAGTTGTTGAAGGAGACTGCCCAGGGGTTGATTGCCCATTTGTCTTTGCTCTTTGTTCCAGCTGCGGTGGGAATTGTTCAACATTTGGATCGGCTTGTTTTGGAGGGAAAGATCCTGTTGACCGCGGTTGTGGTCAGTACAATACTGGCCTTGATCGTCGGAGCTCTGACCTTTGTAGTGATGGTGCGCTTAACAGGGGCCTTACCAGAGGGTGAGGAACTGCGATCATGAACCCAATCAATGAAGTTCAGGATATTTGGGCTTATCTCCAGACAACCCCATTGCTCTGGTTGATGTTGACCATGATGGCCTATCTTGTGGGATTTTGGTGTTTTGAAAAAGTGAAACGAAGTCCAATTGTGAGCCCAGTTGCCATTGCTGCGAGTTTTCTGGGAGTGATAATACTGATCACAGACACACCATACCCAGTTTACTTTGAAGGTGCCCAATTTGTTCATTTTCTTCTTGGACCAGCGACAGTTTCTCTAGCCATTCCACTGGTGGCAAATTTTCCGAGAGTCCGGAGAGCAGCGATTCCGATGCTAGCAGCACTGATTGCTAGCTCAGCAACTGCAATCTTTGCAGCAATTTTTATTGCTCAAGTGATGGGTGCCTCTGATGAAGCTATCCGTTCTCTGATCCCCAAATCGGTAACCACACCAATTGCAATGGGAATTTCCGAACAGATTGGTGGATTGCCTTCACTAACAGCTGGATTGGTCGTATTGACAGGAATTCTCGGAGCTATCATTGTTACACCCCTTATGAACCATCTTGGTTTTCGAGACTGGCGTGCACGTGGTTTCGCTGTTGGAGTTACCTCTCATGGAATTGGAACGGCGCGTGCCTTTCAAGTGCATGAAGTTGCTGGAGTGTTTGCTGCGGTTGCCATGGCTCTAAATGGGCTGGTGACAGCATTTGTGGTTGCGCTTTTCTCACAATTGCTTTGAAAGAAATCACCATTTTAATCTTAAGCCTTCCAACAGGTGTTTTGCTGAGAACTCTTCATTTCAGAGACAGGATGTCTATGAAAACACTAAAAATTACACTTTTGTTAATCCTCCTTTGCGGCTTTTTTGGGGGATGTAACCCAACTGGCCTGAGAAGCTACATTGTGCTGACGACCAGTAAGAACCCCCAAGATCAGCGAGAGGCGACTGAAGAACTGATGAGATTGGCTAGAGAAGGGTCGATCGTTGATCAAATCAAGGCTGAGGGGCATTTGCGCCAGTTGAGCCAGTCAGCCATCACAGAACAGCAAGAATTAGCGTTAAAGCCTTTGGTCTGGTTCACTTTTGTTTCAGATGATGGGTACGTTCAAGAGAGAAGTCTGGCTAGGCTTCAAGGAATATTGACTCATCAAGAATGGTCTGAAGCCTACAAGTTGAAGACAATAGTTGAAGTCTCAGAATTTATTTTTGGCAGGTTGGGGACAACTGAGGAATTTAAAAATAAAAAATACTTGGCCAATGCAGAAAGTTCAGAACGCTTGTCTGCTATCAAATTTTTGGTGAATGCATACTTGGATCTCTCTTCTAAACTTCAGCAAGATAGTGTAGGAGTGTTTTCAAGATTTTTAACTTTAGAACCCACGATACAGAATTGCCCCCGTGAAATTTGCAATCTTGAGACAAAGACTGTCGAAGATTCCCAGAATGAAAACACGCTTGGAATCCAAAACTGGAATTTAGCTTTAGAGCATCTGAAATTGGATCTTTGGGTAAATCTTCAAAGTCTGCTGGATGATAGTCGACTCCCTAAGCAGTCTAGAGATTCGCTCTTGGCTTTGAATGAAGAAGTGATGAAGCTGCCCCTCAGCTCTGAGCTTCGAGACAAGTTGTTGAACCAACCGTTGGAGTAGCCTGTTGAAGATTTAGTCTTTAGCGGATTTCAGTCCTTTAAGCGGCTGCAAAAGGTACCAAGTAAGGACCTTCAGGAATGACGGCGACTTCTGCGTCGCCTACCTTTTCAATGGCTTCAGCCACTGCCTGATGAAGATCTTGAATCATTTTTACTCCAGTTAGCTTCTGATCCTCCTCGCTCATGCCAGGGCAATACAACTGAACTTCCCCTACCCGCATAGGTTTCAGTTGCATCTCGCTCTCCCACTCGTCAATTTCCGCGAGATCCTTGGAAAGCAGAGTCTCCAAAAATGCTGCTGGGCCGAGTTCGACAAGTCTAGCCTGTGATTCCCGAAATTCCGCTGAGCCGATTCCCTCTGCACACTCTGAAGCAATTATGAGCGTGCCACCCGGCTCCAGAATATCTAGCGGGGTTACCATCCCCTTGACGGTTTGATAATAAGTTTTATCTAAGGGGTAGCCGGCTGAGCTCGTTAAAATCGTTTTAAATTTTCGACCAACGGGTATCTCGCAACTGGTTCGGGCGAAATTTACGGCTTCCTGATGGCTTGCTATTACTTCACCAAAGTTTACATGAATTAGGTTCCGCTCTTCATCCAAGATCGTGTTCACAGCCAGGATTTTCCCCCCGAGCATCTGCACAATTTCCAACTGAGATTCATGCAACGGATTCTTATCTAGATTGCAAGAGGCGGCATAAGGACTCTCCATGAAGCGCGCGGAATGGAACGTACGGATTGTCTCGTGATGGGCGATGCCAGGAGCGATGACCTTTCGGCCTCCTGAGTATCCTGCCATAAAGTGTGGCTCCACCAAACCAGTTACCAGCCTGAGATCAGCTTCAACGAAATGGCGATTCAGTCCCAGAGGTACCTGATGGGTTGATGTTTTACCAAGATGAACAATTGAGGTCTCATCGCGAGCGTCATGATTGAGGATTTGGATGTTTTGCATCACCCAGGGGTCTCCAATGACCTCCTCCAGCTCTTCCCCAAGATTTGGACGGTGAAGGCCCGTGGCAATCAAAATCGTGATGTTGTCTCTTGGGATTCCCCCGGCTTCCAGTTCTGCAATGACGGGTTTCAGAAAAAGCTTGTTCGGAACTGGTCTGGTGATGTCACAGGCCAAAATACAAGCAGTTTTATTACCCTTGGCTTCTTCAGAGAGTTTCTTGCTGCGGATTGGTTTGGATAGGGCTTGCAGAACCAGGATATGTGGGTCTTTAGGGGCTGGATTCTTGGGTTTGCGAATGATCTGAGGAATGGCTTTTTCTGGTAATTCAACCAACAATCCCTGACGTCCAAAGGAAAGCTCGACTTGCATGAAATCCCTGAATCTTGAATAAAAATGGTTTTTCCTAATATTTCAGGAATATAGTCTCTAACTTTAATTTTGTCTTATCATGTCTCTACTTGCAAAATTCGACACCGAGTGCACGCTCTGCGTAGTGAAGGTTGGTCCCAATCACACATCCCCGAAGCGTGCGGCATTTCCCTTCGCACGGTCCAACGTCTCATTCAAAGAGGCGTACATGATCTTCAGCGTCGCCCGGGTAGTGGCAACCCGGGTAAAATTCGTGAAGCAGAAAGCTGCTGTCTTGTTGAGTAACACCAGTTGCATCCAGACGCGTTTTTGCACGAATATGCCGCCCACCTTGAGGAACAATGCCAGGTAAGAGTCAGCGAGATGACGATCTGCCGACACTTTAGGAAACTCCGGTTGACTCTCAAAAAAACGGCTTTTCTCCTGGCGTATCACCCTCCCTCGATAGCAGGAGCAGCGCGATAAATACATCAAGCAAATCGGAGATATCAAGCTAGTCGACCTCGTCTTTATGGACGAGATCTCAAGCGTGAGGGAGTAGCCCCGTTTGCGAGCGAGAGCCCCAAGTGGCCAAGAGTACCTATGCTACGACTACTCAACCCATCCTCAGCGCCAAACCCTCATTGCTGCGCTGGGACACGATCAGATTCTCGTCCCCGTAACGTTCTCCGGGACACTCAATACAGAGCGTTTTATTGGATGGCTCACCCAACTCAAGACTCATCTGAGGGAAAACCAGGTCCTGTTTCTCGACAACCCTAAGGTGCATCATGCTCGTGCTCTCAAGGAGTGGCTCGAAGAGAACCTGATGCGTTTGGTCTTTCTGCCTCCCTACTCACCGCATTTCAATCCAATCGAAGGATTAGGTGCGCTCCTCAAAGCCAGTCTGAGAAAAATGAGGATCCGAGGATTTGACGAACTTAACGACCAACTGCCTTGGCTGCTAAGGGAAGTTGCACAGCAGTATGGAAATGCTCTCTGTCGTATGTGTGGCTATACGCCAACTTCTGCGTTGTGAACTCTAAATAAAATAAGTTGCTTTTGATGATACTACATATTCATTTCAAAAGGCATACTGGAGATCCACATACCCCCTAGTAATTCTTTGAAGAACCTAGGGAAGATTGGGTGCGAGAATCACTGGCTCACTGCTTCGATCTGGAGTGGGAGGTTTTTTCTCCTGAAAAACAGTCTGTAGTTGTGCATTACGGTAGCGTCTCTCATTGATCTTGATTTCGCATTGACGAACTTCGTTGTAATCTCCGATGCGGTCACAAGCGTTGAACTGAGACCTTGCATAGTTGATATTTGGTGGTTGCTCAGCATTGTTACTGCAGGAAATACCAGTCATAGTAACAATGAGTGCCAGGATGAAAAATTTGATGTTCCGAGTGATTTCCTTCAATGGACCCCTTTGAACCAAGTAATTTTTTCTAAACGCTTGTTTCAGTGCTTTAGTAAGTTAATTATCATGTCAAGGATCAAAAAATAGAGCAATGCAAAGTATGTCAGAAAATGATTCGATGTTGGATGAGAGGCTGCTTTTAGAGGCAGCTCGAGAAGCTCGGAAGAAAGCTTATGCACCCTACTCAAGATTTCTGGTTGGAGCTGCTATCTTGGATGATCAGGGCAAGCTTCACAAGGGTTGTAATGTGGAAAATGCGGCTTACCCACAGGGAACTTGCGCTGAGGCCGGGGCGATCGCTGCCATGATTTTGGCTGAAGGAAGGCAAATCAAAGCCATAGCAGTTGTTGGAGAAAGCCCAGATCCAGTGACTCCATGTGGTGGCTGTCGTCAAAAAATACGAGAATTCGCTGCGCCCACAACCCCTATCTTGATCGGGGACCTTAAACAACTAAGATTGCGTCAGACGCTTGCAGAATTACTTCCACACTCTTTCGGTCCAGAATACTTACTCAACGAGCCCCAATGACTAAACCCTCTCCAAACAGTTTTGAAAAAGAGATCAAGAATTCAAGTCGGATCCTCAAAGAAAAGATTGGGGAATTTACTCCCAAGGTTGCGATCATTTTTGGCTCAGGACTCAGTAATTTCTCCGATGAAATAGACCAGTCTCAAACGATTCAATATTCTGAGTTGGATGGCTTCCCAGAACCAGTTGTTGGAGGGCATCGGGGGGAGCTTGTGTTTGGTTCTGTTGGTACTACACCTGTTGTCATCCTACGAGGCAGAAGTCATTTTTATGAGCATGGAGAAGCGCATAACATGCGTGTTCCTGTCGGAGTTCTGAAGCAGATAGGCTGTGAATTACTGCTGTTGACGAATGCGGCTGGTAGCATGGATCCAGATTCTTCACCAGGTTCACTGATGCTGTTGGAGGATACGATCAATATGACTGGTGTCTCTCCGTTGTTTGGAGTGGTAGGGGACCAACGCTTTGTAAACATGACCAACGCCCTAGATCCAGAAATAAACCTGCTGATTGAATCAGAGGCATCCAAAGCTGATATCCCATTGAGACGAGGCGTCTACGCTTGGATGACAGGACCACAATTCGAAACCCCAGCAGAAATCAGAATGCTGATGACCTTGGGAGCAAACTGTGTAGGGATGTCCACAGTCCCCGAAATCATTTTGGCACGTTATTTTGGATTGAAGGTTGTTGCCCTTTCCATTGTGACTAATCAGGCTGCGGGCTTGAGTGATGAATCATTGAGTCATACTCACACCTTTGAGCAAGCAGCTTTGGCAGGTCCGCGGATGACAAAGCTTTTGAAAAACTTCCTGAAAAATTACTAGGCTACCAGATGATTCCCCAGGAATTGATTCGCAAGAAGCGTGATGGTCTGGAACTGACACTGCCGGAAATTGAATTCTTGGTTGGAGGATTGACCTCTGGGCAACTGTGTGAAGGCCAGGTCGCCGCCTTTGCAATGGCAGTCTATTTTCAGGGTATGACCGCAAAAGAATGTGCGGGATTAACGTGGGCAATGATGAACTCTGGAGATACCCTCAATTGGAAGAACCAGGATCTAAATGGTCCAGTTTTGGACAAGCACTCCACGGGGGGTATCGGGGATAAGGTAAGTCTAATGCTGGCCCCCCTAGTTGCGGCATGTGGGGGGTATGTGCCAATGATCTCTGGTCGTGGACTGGGCCATACGGGGGGGACACTGGATAAACTGGATTCGATTCCTGGATATCAGACTGCACCAGATTTGGCGAAATTACGACAAGTTGTCAGAGAGGTAGGCGTCGCCATCATTGGGCAAACTTCAGAATTGGCTCCTGCAGATCGCCGTCTTTATGCGATTCGAGATGTGACAGCTACCGTCGAGAGCATTCCGTTGATTACGGCTTCAATACTCTCCAAGAAACTGGCTGCGGGATTGGATGCTTTGGTAATGGACGTCAAAACAGGATCCGGTGCATTCATGCCAACCCACGATCAGTCAATGGCTTTGGCTCAAAGCATAGTTGCTGTTGCTGATGAGAATGGAGTAAAGACCTCTGCACTGCTTACAGATATGAACCAAGTTCTTGGTTTGAATGTAGGGAACGGCTTGGAAGTTCTGGAAACCATCAAATATCTAAAAAACGAAAAGGTTGACCCTCGTCTTGATCAAGTCATCGTCTCCCTCGGTGGAGAATTACTTTTTCTTGGGGGCTTAGTTGCCTCTGCTGAGGATGGTAGGGCTAGAATCAGAAATGCCCGGGAAGATGGGTCAGGGGCAGAATGTTTTGCAAAAATGGTGGCAGCTCTAGGAGGGCCAACTGATCTTGTTGAGCAATTTGACCATCATTTAGAAAAAGCTGCTGTGCTTTTCCCAGTGCTGCCAAAGCAAAGTGGTTATCTTGTGAAAATGGATGCCAGGCAAATTGGACTGGCCCTAGTCCACTTGGGAGGAGGGAGAACCCACGCCGACCAACAAATTGACTATGCAGTTGGATTCGAAAATTTTGGGAATCTGAATGATTACGTGAGCCAGCAACAACCTATTGCCTTGGTTCACGCGCGTACAAAAGCAGAAGCAGAGCAAGCGATTCTGAATATCCTGAAAGCGTGTGTTATTGCTGATGAGCCAGAAAAAAATATCCAATCAAATTGCGTTTACGACCGGATTGCCCTTGACCAAGATGTAGAAGAAGACTAATTTTCTTTCCTTTTGGCAAAGTTTGTTAGCGTTTATCTTGTCCATCTAACATTACTTCTGTCAGTGAAAGTCAACTCACCATTCCTGAGGAGTCCTCATGCCCAAGCCACGAATCTCATGGTTATCAGTCCTATGGTTGAGCAGTGTAATGCTGCTGTTAGCCGTTACAACCCTCTCAGCTGCCACAATTAAAGTTGGATTGGTGACAGATGTGGGACGAGTCAATGATCGCAGCTTTAACCAATCTGCCTGGGAAGGTGTTGAGTTGGCCAAGTCCAATCTCGGTTCAGGAGACCGAGACATCAAGTATATTGAAACTCAAGACGCCAAGGATTATGCAGATAATCTGGCTCAATTCATTGAAGCGGAGTACCAAGTCATCGTTACGGTTGGTTTTGCTCTAGGTGATGCAACCACTAAAGCTGCTAAGGAAAATCCAGACACTTTGTTTATCGGTGTTGACCAATACCAAGGTGAAGCGCTTCCCAACTTGGCGGGCTTGATCTTCCATGAGGATCAATCTGGATTCTTGGCTGGCGTGTTGGCAGCTGGAATGACAAAAAGTGGAACCATTGCAGCGGTCCTTGGAACGGATCTGATACCCCCTGTTGTCGCATTCAATGAGGGTTACATCGCTGGTGCCAAATCTGTAAATCCTAAAATTAATGTCATTTCTACTTATCATCCTGGTGAAATCAGCCAGGCTTTTGTTGACCCAGAGTGGGGTGCGGCAACAGCAAAGCAGGCGATGGATCAAGGTGCCGACGTGATCTTTGGCGCAGGTGGCCTTACTGGAAATGGCGCTCTCCAGGAAGTTGCTTCACAAAAAGGTGTCTACTGCATTGGCGTGGATGCGGATCAGTGGTTTACTGTTCCAGCAGCGCATCCTTGCTTAATCTCCAGCGCAATGAAGCTGATTACACCGGCCGTTGCTGATCTGATCGGACAAGCACAAGCAGGGACCTTCAAAGGTGGAAATGTCTTTGGAGCTGCCGGCTTGGCTCCATTTCATGATTTCGATAGTGCAGTTCCACAGTCTCTGAAGGACATGTTGACAGCGGCAAAAGCTGGACTGGACAGTGGGATCATCAAAACAGGCTACGGCAACTAATTAAGTTGATTCCCTAGTCTTCTCGGAGGTGTTTGAAAGTAAGCACCTCCACTCTCCCTCCTCTTATTCTGCCTCAACCGTTTCATGGCACAGGCAAATTCCAAAGAACCCAAAAGTATTCAAAAGCGACTCTTCCTTGGTGTCCTGCTGATCCCATTTCTTGCTCTGCTGACAGCGCTTGTAGCCGGGGCAGTGGTGATGCTGGCTTTTGGAGATGATCCTATTCAGGCATATCAGGGGCTTTTCCAGGGAGCTTTTGGAAGTGGGCGCGCTTGGAGTGTCACTATTCGAAAGATGACTCCCTTTATTCTCACGGGTCTCTCTGTGGCTGTCGCGTTTAAAGCTGGGCTCTTCAATATTGGGGCATCTGGGCAGTTTGTGATGGGTTCCGTTTGCTCGGTGGCAATTGGGATTCATTTTGAAGGGCTTCCAATGATCATTCATCTCCCTCTGGCAATTTTAAGCGGGATGCTTGGAGGAATGATCTGGGGGGCGATCCCAGGACTTTTGAAAGTAACGACAGGGGCTCATGAAGTCATCGTCACAATCATGATGAATTACCTGGCATCTCTTTTTGCTGGGTGGACGGTATACGCTGGGGGAACACAAGGTCAAACTCCTGGTCCACTTTGGGATCGGACAGCGAGGGCAATTTCAGAAACACCAGATGTCTTTGAATCTGCACAAATTCCATGGCTTTTTGGTCCACCTTATCGTGTACATTATGGGGTGTTTCTAGCCTTGATCGCAGTGGTCGTAGTCTGGTGGTTAATTTACAAGACCACGATCGGCTTTGAAATTAGAACCGTTGGTCAAAATCCAAAGGCAGCCCGATATGCGGGAATTCGTGTGGAAAAAACCGTCGTGCTGACAATGGGGCTTGCTGGTGCTCTTGCAGGGTTGGCGGGCACAATAGAGACACTTGGTTTGAATCATAAATTTGCCCCAGAGTTCGGTGGTCAGGTCGGTTTTGATGGAATTACAGTCGCACTGCTGGGCCAAACCCATCCTTTTGGGGTAGTCATCGCTTCTTTTTTATTTGGTGCTTTGGATGCTGGAGCAGCCAAGATGCAGTTTGAGTCAGGAGTTGCCGCAGATATTATTCAGGTCATTCAGGCACTGGTATTGGCATTTGTTGCAGCACCATTGATCATCAAGGCCCTATTCCGTCTGCGGTCCAGTGGTGATGAGGGACATGCTACAAAATTGAATACAAGCTGGGGAGGTTCTTGAAATGACTTTCTGGTCAAGGACTGCACGCATCTCAGTTTGTTTGGCTCTGCTAATGATGGTAATGGCAATTCTAGTAGAGATCACGCCACTGGGAGAGAATAAATGGATGAGAGTGTTTTTCGGGATCAGTGCTCTGAATTTCACTCTCCGTGCAGCCATTCCTCTGGTTTTGGGGGCATTGAGTGGAATCCTCTGTGAGCGCTCGGGTATCATCAATATTGGCATTGAGGGAATGATGCTTGCCGGAGCATTCGCAGGATTTGTCGCAAAATCTTCTACGAATGATTGGCCACTTTACGCAAGTCTACTTTTTAGTGTTCTTGTGGCATTGGGAGTGGGCGGACTGATGGGATTGCTACATGGGCTTTTCTCGATCCGTTTTAGAATGGATCAAATCATCTCAGGAACCGTGATCATTATTCTAGCGGCAGGCCTTTCCTCCTATCTCTATGATCGTGATGCAATTTCAGCAGGAAAATTTACACCAATTCCAATCCCACTCCTCTCCGAAATCCCAGTAATTGGACCTGTCCTATTTAATAATGCACCCATCACTTACGTAGCGTTGGTGATGGTCTTCGTTGTACATGTTGCAATTTTTTATACCCGCTGGGGACTACGCACACGAGCAGTTGGGGAGCATCCACGAGCTGCGGACACGGAGGGCATCAACGTCAATCGGCAACGTTATGTCAACACAATGTTGGGTGGAATGCTGGCCGGACTAGCCGGAGGATTTCTTGTTTTGGAGGCAGTCGGGCAATTTCAGGAAGGAATGACCGCAGGCCGAGGATTTATCTCGCTGGCAGCAATGATTTTTGGCAACTGGACACCTATCGGAGCTTTGGGTGCCGCAACACTATTTGGCTACACTCAGGCCCTGCAGAATGAATTTCTCCTGGCTGGGGTGACAACCATTCCGCGGCAGTTTGTATCCATGCTCCCCTACATAGTGACGATTGTGGCGGTGTCTGGTCTGGTGGGGCGAGTACGTCCACCAGCGGCCATAGGAAAGCCATACGATACGGAGGGAAGCAAGTGAGCGCATCCGCAGTTCTGGAAGCTCGCCAGATCAGTAAATACTTTCCGGGAGTTGTGGCCAACGAGAATGTCAATTTAAGCTTAAATCCAGGAGAAATCCTGGCTCTGTTAGGAGAGAACGGGGCTGGTAAGTCTACTTTGATGAACATCATCTATGGACTGTATCAGCCTTCATCAGGNAAAATTCTGGTGAAGGGCCGGTCTGTCAGAATGCATTCACCTAGAGATGCGATNGATCTGGGGATCGGGATGGTTCACCAACACTTTCAGTTGGTCCCAGTAATGACAGTGGTCGAAAATGTCATGCTGGGCAGTGAGAGTGTTCGTCAAGGCCTTTTGGATCGGGAAAAGGTTTCCAAGCGCATTCAGCAGCTGTCTCAGGATTATCAATTGGAAGTTGACCCGACTGCTCTCGTTGAGGATTTGCCAGTTGGAATACGGCAGCGAGTAGAGATCATCAAGGCACTTTACCGTGAAGCAGATATNCTGATCCTTGATGAACCCACAGCTGTTTTGACTCCTCAAGAAATTGAAGGGCTTTTCTCCGTGATGGGTTTGCTTCGAAAGCAGGGCAAATCTATTATCTTCATTACCCACAAGTTGAAGGAAGTGCTGAGGATTGCAGACCGTATCTCGGTCTTGCGTCGTGGAAAAGTTGTAGGTGAAGCAACTCCCAGTGAAGCAACTGAGCCTGGATTGGCTGCCATGATGGTTGGTCGAGAGGTCATGCTGCAAGTTGATAAACAGGAAGNCAAGCCTGGCAAGCCAATCCTNCAAGTGAAAGGGATGGAAGCCCGGGATGATCTGGGAGAAATTTGTCTCAGAAATGTTGAGCTGCAGGTTCATTCAGGTGAGATTGTTGGTGTTGCAGGTGTGCAAGGGAATGGACAAACGGAATTAGTGGAAGTGCTTACGGGATTGCGAGAACTGGATCAGGGGACCTTGCTGATCGCAGGTGAAGACCTGACCAACAAGAATCCCCGAGAAATCGTAGATCAGGGGAGAATCTGTCACGTTCCGGAAGACCGACACGCCTTTGGAATGGTNGCAGGATATTCAGTGGCTAACAACTTAGTTCTGAATTCTTACTACAAGCCACCATTTGCAAATGGCGTAACGGTTCAGCAGGAAGCTATTCATCAAAATGCTGAAGCACTGGTTGAAAAGTTTGATGTCCGAACTCCCTCAGTACACANATCCGGNGGAAATCTGTCTGGGGGCAATCAGCAGAAAATGGTGATTGCTCGAGAGTTGAGTCGACCGATTCAACTGCTAATTGCNGCACAGCCCACTCGGGGCATTGACGTTGGTTCGATTGAATTTATTCATCAACAAATTGTCGCCAAGCGAGATGAGGGAGTTGCTGTACTGTTGGTCAGTTCCGAGTTGGATGAAATTCTTGCTCTCTCTGATCGGATTGTCGTGATGTATAGAGGGAGCATCATTGGGGAAGTGGATGGCAACAAGGCGACCCGCCAGCAGTTGGGCTTGCTGATGGCTGGTGTTAAATCAACTCTGACTGAAGGACTAGATTGAAAAATCACAAGTCTCNANAAGCAAAAGATTTTCATATCACTCTGCAAATTCCAAATCATCNGCCACCGCATCAATNGCAGCTTGTGCACACTCTTCATCAATCTCTGAAGGTGCACCAGAAACTCCAATACCACCGAGAAACCGCCCACCAGCACTAAATGGAAGCCCACCTTGAGTTGGTACAATTCCTTCTGGGTAACCTAAAGCTGGGCTTTCAATTAAGTCTAGGTTACCACTAGCAACCATAGTCATTGATGAAGCATAGGCTTTTCCTTGNGCAATTTCAGAGGTCATGGGTGAAGCCATTGGATTGCGAGCGAAGGCGGTTAGCCTGCCCTCTCTGTTCATCACAGCAGCAGAGACATTATAGCCTTTTTCCTGGCAGTCATGAACCGCTTTAAGAGCCATCTGAACGGAGAGTTCTGCATTGAGAAACACAAAGTTTTGAAGTGTCTGAGCCGATACTGGGCTGTAGGATGCAGTGAGCACAAGGATAGTAATGAAAGTTCGTCGTGTCATGTTGGTTCCACTGAAAGATAAGGGTAGAAGGCTTCTCAATTTTCTTGGCTTAGTTTTTGGGTTGGACTAGAGAATATTCGAAAATGAAACATTACCTTGACGCCGCTGGAACAGAAGCATAACTTCAACNNCAGAATTGAGGTNATTCTGNAACCCAACATACTAAATCGCTGCAGAACTGAACGTAGACTACAATAAGATGCTTACTAAGGGAAGAGACAATCCTGAACTGGGAAGAGCGAGGAAAAATGCTTGGGGACTATGAAATTGAGATTGCTGTTGTGTTNGGAGCTTTCAGTTTCTGGTGGCTGATGATTTATGATCGAGACCCAAGGAGAGTTTTCACAGTTCAGGACTCGATGATTTATTTGAAGCAAATGTTTCAGTCCGCTTTAAAATCCTTTCCGGTCTTTTGGGCAATTACCTTTCTTTTGGCTTATCTAATTATCGAAGCCTGATTAAACAATTTGCTCAAAGTTTGATTGCTTCCTCGACCAACATCACAGGAATGTTTCTTCTCACAGGATAAAGCCGATCCCCAGCTTCACGGATCAATCCTCCATCAAGCTTATCATTGACTTTACGCCCGCCAATATTTTGTAGGGCCCCCTCCTCAATCTTCTGATTCAAATCAGAGATCTCTTGGTCAGATGCTGCTCGAACTGGGGTTCTGTTATCGGGACAGACCAGAATTTTGACAAATTCAGGATCTAGCATAANTCTTTAGAGAGATGTTTTGACGATTTCAGGNTGCACCAACGCTTGAGATGCATGATAGACCANTCTCTCTGTCTGCTTNCACTCATTGTAGCGATGGTATTGAATCGACATGTATGTGTAGACTANCTCGGAGATACGCCGCATGTGCTGACTCAAATTGAAGGACCATCCATTAGCGTTCCCGGAAATACTCTTATAGTTTGCACGCTCCATTGCCATCACAACCGTGTAGCTTTTCAGACCTTCTGGTGTGTCGATTTGTACAATGCCAATGTTACCGTTGACTCCNTTTACAAAGCCTGTCTTGTCCCAGACTTTGACGTTTTTATTCCGGGCAAAGCATGTTCCGTCTTTTAGTCGATCACGTGCACGCGGTCCATTTGGCTGGCCCATTAGGTAGAGAATTTCTTCAGCTGCCATTTCATTTTCAACTCTGCTAAATTCTGGTCCCAGTGGCTGATCAGACCAGAGTGTCAGCATCAAGCGGTTCAAGTCTTCTGCAGAGACTTTGTTGAGATAGGTCCTACCGTAGCGTGGAATGTATTCGACAACCTTCATTTCGTTATANAGTCCGGTATCAGCTAAGATCTGATTGACTTTCTTTGGGCCCCCGATCCAGCGCATAACCTTGTTGGTGTCAGAGTTACTGCTGAAGCGAATCATTTTGCTAAGTGCCTTTTGGTGCTGTTTGTTGTGTTTTATTACTCCCCGAAAACGCTGAAGCATGTAAGCTTGCAGTACAGGCACCTTGATTAAACTAGCAGCTTTAATCTGCACGTCTGGTCTGATGGAAACCAATCTTTCCCCAGTCTCCAAATCCTGTACGACCATGCTTAACTTGTCTTGGGGGCTCATTGTTTTCCTGTCGTAGGACTCCCGCAAAAAGTTCAAAATGCTCGCCTCAAGTGAAGAGGTATATAAATGTTCTGTTGCACTAGTAACTTTGCTTGGAAAATCGGCAGGCTCATAAAACTTTAGATGTCGACGAGCTACCCAACCGGTTGTTCCTGATGCGGTTTGAACCTTGCGCCATCCATTCTCTTCTGGAAAAGCGCTGACGACATGCATGCCTGTTCGGAGTTTTTCAATTACCTTGTAGTCTTTGCCAGGCCCAGTGCGGAGATTCAGAGTTCGGGTACTGACTATTGCATAATCAGCTTCTTTTTCATTGAAGACTTTTTCTTTTCCTCTGGAGAGAATTTCCAAATATTCGGTAGCTACCCACCCTCGTATGCGTTTGCCAATCAACTCTACTTCCACCCAACTCTCATCTGTTTCAGAAAGTACTTGGAGCTTGTCGTTCATTCGAAGAATGTGCAGTACTTTGTACTTTGTTCCAGATTGTGCTCTAAGATTTAGCTTAGGGACCTCCACAACTGCATGAAGTTCATAATTGGGTTGTTCCTTGGCAAAACGGAGATATTCTGAAGCGACCCAGCCAAATTCATTATTNACTTTGACATTAACCCACCCGTCATCTTGTCGATCTTTAACCTCAACGACTTGATCTNCTTTGAGCGTNCCAACAATTTTTCCACTCTTTTTTGGGGATTGGCGGAGGTTAAGCCTGTTTGCGAGNACAACAGCTTTTTCAGAGNGGGATTGAACAGATGNTTGCCCTGGGCTTTGCCAGAGCATTTGAGGATTGAAGAAAACCTTGTGAGAATTACCCTGAGAATGAGCGCTTTGANNAAGACACATCAGACCCAAAAAAACGGGGATCATGCCGGCAAAGATACTCTTATTCATTGGGATTTCCTCACGTTAGCGGTGATTCTGTGGGGCCGACCGTTAACGTCGGCTGATATCTACGAGAGATTGGAAACCACCACTTGGATGCAATCGGAAGCCGTCGATATTTTCCTTAACCAGAGCAACGTTCTGATTGTGCCATAGGGAGATATAAGGAAGGTCCCGCTGAAGAATTTCTTGGACCTTATTGTAGTACTTTTTTCTTTCTTGTGGATCGATAGTACTACGNCCNTGTTCCAGCAANCTATCAATTTCNGGGTTGCTGTAGCGAACACGATTTCTACCGCCTACATCAGGCAACTCGCTGCTGTGGAACAGTGAGTAGTAGAAGTCTGGTTCCGATACTCCAACCCATCGCAAGGAGAATAACTCGAAGTTTCCTGCCTTTACATCCCCGAAGAACGTGCCCCATTCAAAGGAACGAATTTCAAGGTTGATCCCAATCTCTTTTAGCTGATTCTGCAGAATTCGGGCCTGTTGAACAGCATCTCGACTATTGCTGGTTTTATACTCAAGCGTGAGGTTTTCAATGCCAGCTTCCTTCAGGAGTTGNCGGGCTTTTTGAGGATNATGTTGATAACTTGCGAGCCCAGGNGCCGCAAAATTATTTTGTTTTGTNAGGACACTATCGGCAGCAACAGCCCTTCCCTTCTTAAGAAACTCAATCAACTCCTGNCGATTGATCCCGTGGGCAATGGCTTGGCGAACTCTTGGATCCTGGAGCTTGGGGGATAGCATATTTAACCCAAGATACTGATAGTTCAGAGCTGGGCCGGTCATCATTTTGTATTCTTTGGCGAGTGAACCTCCTTCAAATTGGGGAAGTTTATCCAAGGGTACGACATTGATCGCAAGATCAATCTCCCCTTTGCGCATCTTCAGAAACCGAGTGTTGTCGTCCTGGACAATTTTCAGTTCTAACTCTTTGATAGCTGGTTTAGTCCCGTGGTAGTCATCAAATCTTTTGAGGCTTATACCATTTGGGTCCTGGCTGACCAATTGATAAGGACCCGTTCCAATTAACTTGGCATTCTCAAGGTCTGAATTTCTAGAGAAGATTGGAATNAAGATATCTAGAAAAAAAGCTGCCTCAGGTTGGAACAACTGAAAGGTGACCGTACGATCGTCAGTGGCTTCAACAGANTTAAGTTTTTTGGAGAGGAACTGGAANGGAGATTTGGTTTCTGGATCCATGATATGCTCGAAAGTGAAGCGAACATCCTCTGCTTTTAGTTGGGACCCGTCTTGAAAATGCACTCCCGCTTTGAGCTTTAGAATCCAGGTTGTTTCGTCAGGATGTGTCCAACTCTCTGCTAATCCGGGAACAATGCGAAGTGCATCATCTTGTTGAACCAGCGTTTCAAACAGCAAAACTTGTGTTAGCCGCATACCATTCGCATCAACAGCATAGCGAGGATCCAAAGATTTTGGTGCCCCATCCAGCGCAATCGTTAGAGGAGCCGCGACGAGCAGGTTGGTCCAGAAGACGAGANATAAGGTCGCAAGGATAAAATTTTTCATGACAGATTTTTAGGTGAGAGGGAAGAAAGGTAAGGATGAGGGTGGCCCCATTTAGGGGCCAATAAGCTTAGACGCTTTGGTCTTCGCTTTTCAAACGAGCAAGGTGGATCAAGAAGACGATTCCTGGGCAGATTATCATACCAAAAACCACGATGCCAAAGACTAGTGGCCAACTCAATGCCATAGCCAATTCTCCAGATCTAAGGGTTGAACAAAAACCATCTAATTAACATTGAAGCTTTTTTTTAGCAAGGCAGGATGCTTCATTCACTCATCGCAACAACAAACATTCCCTCAAAGCGCCGATCTTTTTCCTCAAGGATTTTTTGCAAGTCTAACGCTTCGTTCTTGGTTTTAAAGCCCCCAGCATAAACACGATAGTTGCGGATTCGCTGATCTGATCGCCGTGCTTCAAAAAAGACTTCCGCCGAATAAATCTGATTGAGATGGGCTTTCACCCGATTGGCTGTGGTAAGATCTGGNAACAATCCAAGGGAAATCTGAAAGGAGCTACTAGATGGCTTCCGATAGGCTTGTCCGGTAATCAAGTTTTCGTTATTGATTCGATTAACTAGNTTCGAAGCTTCCTCTTCGCCATAAAGATTAGTGGAGACAATTTCCGTCATTGGATTGACTTCATTGACAGTCTCTACCCTGGTTGCGTAGCCGGCTCTCTTCAGCAAATAGCGATAATCATCTACACACTCTTGNTAGATACAGTTGGCAACTTGGACGAAAAATCTTGTAGTTCGTGGCCTCTTGACAGGCTGAGGAGGTGCTTCGACCACTGGTGCAACAGGCAGTTCATCCATTNTCNGCGGAGGTTCTTCCACCACGACAATCTCTTCCACTTCTTGAATTTCTTCCAATGGTTCAGNAGCAGGAACGGATTCTGTGATAGCTGTAGCTTCTTCAGTGAGCAGAGGGGCAGGTGGAGGAGGGGGAGGAGGCTCTTCAAGCATTGCCAATGCAGGCTCTTCTATTTCCATTGGNGGAGGAGGAGGAGCCATCAAATACATAGCTGCAACAGCCGCTGCACCTAGTACAGCACCTGAAGCACCTGTGATAATACCCGGAATCAACAGAGGTTTTTTGTCTCCAGAGTTTTTCTTCTTCTTTTTCTCAGCTTTCGGTGCAGGACTATCATCAGATGCAGCAGCAGCTCCTGCAACTGCGGCAGCAGCCGCGGGTCCAATTTCATCTTCGAGGTCTTCACNACCAAAGTCGTCAGCGTCTCCACCGCTGGCACTGATGTCATCATCTTGAACTTCTANATCGTCAATAGTGGATAAATCCTCAAAGAATGAATCTAATTCACCATCATCGCCGCCTTCACTGTCCATAAAGCTGTCGAGTTGATCACCGAACTCATCGTCCAGATCACCAATCCCCTCCAGTCCATCAAGTTCTTCTGCCATAGCTCCTTTATCCGTCGCTTGCTTGGGTTCGGTATTTGGTCTTGGGGCTTAGCCTATGAGTTTAGAGGTGTTATCGTGCCGACGACAGTCACCAACTTNGCTTAATTTTTTGGACCAGACCTTCGATTGAGCTAAGCCACTCAATAGAAGGTCTGGATGAAAGCACCAGTTTGGGAAGTCTACACACCAGTATTTTGCACTCCCGCCAGTCAAATAAATCGATGAATCATGTTGTGACATTTGATCCAACTCTTGCTGCATTTGCTGGACAAGACCTNCCAACAAGTGTCTGTAGCCGTTGTAAAGCCCAGCCTGTATACATCCAGTTGTAGAAGTCTCTATGACAGATTTTTTTTGTTCAATCTCTGTCTTGGGTAGATTTGCTGTTCCAATATGCAAAGAATCTAACCACAACCTAGGCCCGGGTATAATGATTCCTCCCAGAAATAGACCCTGATCAGTCACAGCATCAATTGTGGTTGCTGTGCCAATGTCAACTGTGATGACACNGCTGCTAACCAAGTCATAGGCGGCNGCGGCCACGATCAGTCTATCGATACCTATTGTCGGTGATTCGCCAGGTACTAATCTGATTGGGAGCGGGCTTGATCTCATCAACACAGTAGGTATGTGGCCAATCAAATTTCGGACCATTTNCCTGAAAATAGGGGTAAGCCAAGGTACTACAGAACAGAGAATCCAGCCCTCAAATTGAGGTTTTGTAAAAAGAGTTTGATGGCCATGAATGAACTGAGTGAGTTCCAACTCAAAATTTTTAGATGTAGTCTTTGTTGGCGTCTGCAAATACCAGTCTTCTATTATCTGACTTTTTTCAAAAGCAGCGATGTGGATTGTGGTGTTTCCGANATCAGCAACTACTATCATGGCTACATCTTGNCATAGTGAAACAGGTCACCAGAGATGTGCGTGTAAAGCTGCCCATTCTCCATTCGAATTTGAGGGAATCCTCGTTGTTCAAGTCTTTCAACAAGCCCTGTTTGAATAACCGAATCCTTTTCCCATCCGACTAGCTGGCCAATGATGTTTGAAGCTGCTTGCCATTCTTCTAAGAGTTTCAAAGAACTCTCCTCACGAAGTTCCCTGATAATTAATTGTAGATTATCTAGGATTTCTCTGAGTAGTTCATTTTGGGAAAAAACGATTCCAGTTGCCACCTGTAAAGTAGTCACTTTATCTTTGAGTTCGTTGGGAAAGTCAGAAGAATAGCCATTCACATTCAAACCAATACCAATAATCAGACTATTTAGTCCTACCTGATGCCAAGGTCCTCGCTCAACTAAGATTCCGGCTAGCTTTCGACGTCCAACTAACAAATCATTGGGCCACTTCAGACGTAGATTCGGTAACCCTTTTCCAGACAAGCTTCTAAACAATGCCAACCCACTCCAAAGGGCCCAAAGATGCAGTCTATCTTCAGGATCTGAAGAGTGAATAACTACTGAAAAAGTCAAAACATGGTTTGAAGGGCTTATAAAAGTCCTCCCCGCTCGGCCTCTCCCACTCGATTGTTTATGGGTCCAAACAGTTAAGCCATGCTGTGAACAAAGTGAAATGTTGCCAAGCAGGTAGCTATTTGTGGATGGTAACTCCGCAAATTCAAGCAATGGCTTGCCAAGTGGCATTTTAGTTTAATGAAAAGTGATGAATGAACATTCCATCTTTAATGGGCTCTCCTTGATCATCCCTTTTGATTTGGACAATTGCTTCCACAAATGAAAGCACACCGTCCATTTCTGCTTTCAATCGAATTTGGTACCATTGGCTGAATCGAACAAAGAACTTTTGCTCCGCTTGGCGTGGAAGATAATTGGTTGTTGGATCGGCATCCAGAGCTGATTGAATTGAGCCAGCTTGACGATATTCAGCATCAACCATCATGTTTAGTGGGCCAGTGGTTTCCTCTTGCTGCTTGAGGACCAAGGCGATATTTGCCGCATTGATCACATATTCCTGGATGTTTGACTCAAAAAGTTCAGAAGGAATCCGATCCTGATCGAATCGGTTCAGAAATTCAATAATCTCTTCCTCAGTGGCTAAATTTACATTCAAACGGGATTCTCCTGTTGGGCTTCCCGCTTCGGGTGGTTTGCCCACTGGGTATGTTGTGAAATAGCGCTCCCAACTTTCCCAAGNAATTCCGCTTTCTCTAAAACCCATGATAAGCCGAAGTTCATCGAGATGATCCAAGCCGCGATTCTTCACGATCGTTTCTTGGCCGTAGTCTAGATAGCTGAGTTGTTCAGCGCCAATACTCCCCAAGTAAGGGGTTGTGTAAGGCATCTCTCCATCCTTTGCGTCTAGCCAATCAAATATATTTCCGTAGATCTGCATGACTTGATTTTCAGTAAGGTAAGATGGGATCCCTGCTTCTACCGGCAAGCCGTNGACAGTAGTTATTGGAAAGTTGCTGACCATCTGGAAAAACTGTGTACTGAGCCGAAGATCGTAGTCATTACCCGGTATAGGAGTTCCTTCTCTTAGTAATCGATTCAGGTTGAACAAGTGATCAATCGGTCGAATGACAGGGCTGTAGAAAACGATATCCTCGAAGTCTTCAAGAACTCCCTGAGGGAGTTGCGTTGGTGGCGGAGGATTCAAAATAGAAGCGTTTTCAANTCCAGCCAATGCGTTCAATTCCTGGAGAAATTGGAGATCCTGACGAAAGAAAGTTATTTCATCTCTTGTTTGCAGGCCTTCGAGAACAGCTTTTAGCATTGATTTTACAGCATTTCTTGCTTGAAATGATGCTTGAAAATTTCTAATTCCTCGAGTTTCCAGGGTTGTTTGAAATGAAAACTCAACCATGAAAATTGAGAGGAGCATTAGAATGACCAACGTCAACAATAATGCCATTCCTCGTCTAGATCTGAATTGCTGTCTGTACATTGATTGTTTAAGAAGCTGCATAACCTGAGGATACAGGGTTAAGAGGCAGAGCTTAAGCTGGGTGGAGCTGAGTCAGTGTCGCCTTGGCGGAAACGATTGAATTGCTTTAGGAGATAAGGGTAACGATCTGAATCAAGGGGAGTGATTAAGATAGCTCGCCGAATTGTCTGAATCGCTTCAATGGGTTGGCCAGACTGGAAGTATGCTTCAGCTAGAGTATCTAAATGATCTACAGATGCTTGAAGTCTCACAGCTTTTTGAGCCATGCTCAATGCTTCTGAGGTATTTCGAAGTTTAGGATCTCCACTGGTCAAGAACGTCCAAGCTAGGTTATTTAAACTTGCGGCATGATCAGGTTGGAGACTCAATACTTGTTGGTAAAGACGAATCGCTTCTGGTTCCTCTTNTTGAAGGGTTTTTAAGACTGCTAATCGAAAGTTCCCCCAAACAGCATTCGGATAAATTTTCAAAAAACGAGCATGATACTGTTGACTTCGCTCGAGTTGATCTAGATCAGCATAAACATTGCCCAATCGGGCGTGTATCCAAGGATGGTCGGGGACTTCCTTCAATATGCTTCGATATATTGTCTCGCTACGTACTAGGCTACGAGTAGATTCTGCTTCCATTGCCAGTTGAAAGCGAACCCAGATTGGTTGAGTGAAAATTTCTTTGAGTTCAATTTCTTGACTTGGTAGAGACTCCCCTGTACGAATTTGATGAGCAAGCCTGCGCAAAATTTCCTTTTGAATAGGAGGTAAAGAAGCATTTGTAAGTTGTTGGCGAGCCCGGCCGAATTGCAGAGACATCGTTGATTCAAGTGTTTGCAGAATTGCGTCCTTCTGAGGTCCCAGCCACAGCTCCAATTCTATTGGAGGCTGTAAAAGTAAAAATTGATACCAGGTCCAAAGATCCCAGTCGTGGTTGAGTAAAGAATATTCGACTAACTTCAACGAAATATGAGGTTTGCCTAATTTTCGGTAAGCAAGAGCTTGATGGTTCAGTAGCGGAACTCCTCCAACATGTTTTTCTATGGAACTAAATGCTATAAGTGCTTCGGTCCATTTGCCTTGAATTTCCAACAATCGACCCAAAAGAATCTTGAGTGAAGCAGATTCAGGTGATCCCTCCATGGCTTTCTCAATGACTTTTTCTGCTGCTGCATATTTTTCATCGTGAAGGAAAATTTCAGCCAACTTGACTCCTGCCCATTCTGATTCGGGGAACTGACCTAGCATTTCAATCAAATCAGCTGAAACATCTTTTGAAGCATCCTGGGCTAACTGTAATTCAATCCAGAATTGCCAAATCTTTTCAGTTGGGACACTACTTTCAAGAGTGTCGAGAATTCTCTGCTTAGCCTGTTTGTTGAGCCCCATCTTTTGTTCAAGCGAGACAACCTGAAGAATCAAACTTTCATTCTCAGGTTGTTTAGATAGAAGTCTCAATAGGAGCTTGTGTGCTTCTAGAGGTCGTTGAATTCCTTGATAAAATGTTGCGAGTTCTTGATAGATCTCCGGATTATTTGGATATCGTCCGAGACCTTTCAATTGATGCTGTTCGTAAGACTCAAATTCTANTTCATTCAGGTAGAGCATCCCAAGAGTTTGGTGCAGTGCGAGTGACGTCCTCTCGGGCTTCTGCATCCATGATTCCATCAATTCAATGGCCTTTCTTGAGCGATTTAATCGTTCGTAGCATTCGGCTAGTTGCTGTAAAGCCCAACGATTTTCAGGATTGGTTCTCAAGCCTTCCTGAAGCCAAAAGCTCGCGTCTTCCCAGCGTTTAGAAACAAGATACAGTTGAGCGAGGCGTAGTTGAGCCCATGTGTAATCGGATCTGAGGGCTAATGCTGATTGGAGGAGTCGGCGACCTTCATCTTCATTTCCACTTTGCCAGATCACTGTGCCAAGATGCGCAAGAGTCCAGGAGTCTTTTGGGAAACGGTCAATCATCACCAGAAGAGTCTGACTGAGATCTTTCATTACACTCTGATCACCTTGATCAAGCAATTCCTCNAAAAGGGAGGCATGCATTTGGAGGAGATTATAATCTTCAGGCTCTAGCCTGAGCGCCTTTTTGATGGCTTCGATTGCGGAATGTTGTTCACCGGCTTGTTTCTGTAGGATTGCGATTTGCTGCCAGACTGCAGCTTGTTGGGTGTTAGTGTTCGCTGCCGTCTTGAAAGCAGCTAGTGCCTCTGTTGTCTGGTTTTGGCGACTATGGAGCATCCCTTTCCAGAACCAGGCTTCTGGAAGTCCAGGATTCAGTTGAAGTGCTTTTGANAGGTCACTTAGTGCAGCTTGATTTTCACCAGCTTGGGCTTGGAGCTNGGCTCGATCCAAGTAGAGGCTAGCACAATTACAGGATTCAAGTCGATCCTCACTGTAATACTCTAATGCAACTGTGTTTTGTCCTGAACTCAAGTATAGACGCCCCAACGAGGAGGCTAGTNGCTCGGAGGTAGGGATATTTTTTAAACCTGCTTCATAAACTTGTTCTGCTTCAAGAAGTTGCCCGGTTGATTGATAGTGTGATGCCAAACGGACATATCCCAATTCGTTGCTTGGATCGATTAGTAAAGCTTCCCATTCAGCATATGCAGGATCCTGTGGCGCTAATTGAGTGTGCAAGCATCCATTCAAAGTCCCCAAGCTGCAGATAAAGCCGGCCAAAATCGTTAGATGATTTATAAGTGAAAAGGCTATCCGCATAATGTTCTTGTATGAAGCGTTTCTTGTAATTGTAGGGGGATCTCTGTAAAACGNATCACGACTATAAAAAAAGTTGATTCTACCGAAATCAAGTGATCGAAACAAAGCATTTTGCAAACCCAAATGACAATAACTCTAAGACAGCTGGCGGAACAGGCTAGAATTGCATCAAGGCAACTTGCTAATCTTTCAACTGAACGAAAAAACGAAGTACTTTTGGCATTCGCTAAAAAGATTCGGGAAAATACCGAGCCTATTCTATCGGCCAATAAAAAAGACTTGGAGTCTGCGGATAGATTGAGAANTCAGGGAGAACTGAGCGACAGCTCTATCCAACGTCTCAAACTGAATGCTGGGAAAATTGAGCAGATGGCAAAAAATTTTGAGAGTGTTGCTGCTCTTCCTGATCCAGTAGGTCAAGTTCAACTGGCGACTAGGTTGGATGAAGGGCTGGATTTGCATCAAGTGTCTTGCCCCATAGGAGTTCTGCTGGTTATTTTTGAGTCACGTCCTGAGGTGGTAGTACAGATCTCAGCATTGACTCTAAAATCTGGAAACGCTGTCATTCTTAAAGGTGGTAAGGAAGCTTCTGAATCGAATGCTTGTTTGTTCAGGATTCTCGATCAGGTTCTGGGTGAGTTTACTGATCTGCCAGCTGGGACTGTGAATTTACTTCAAAGCCGTGAAGCTGTCAGCGAGATTGTACAGCTGAATGATTGCCTTGATCTGATCATCCCAAGAGGTAGTAACGCTCTTGTACAGCACATCCAACAACATTCAAGAGTTCCAGTGCTTGCCCATGCGGATGGTATTTGTCACGTTTACTGGGATCGTTCTGCAACCTTAAGCAAAGCAATGGAAATTATTATTGATGCCAAGACCGAATACCCAGCGGTCTGTAATGCCATGGAGACGTTATTGATTCATGAGCAAATTCCAGAAAGTGAAATAAGTCAGGTCCTTTCTAGTCTGCTGGAAGCTGGGGTCGAACTACGGGTCTGTTCAGCAATTATGAAAAAGTTCAGTAGTAACTTAGATAGATTGGTTCACGCATCAGAACAGGACTGGGCAAAAGAATACACAGATTTGATTTTATCAGTCCGTCTGGTCTCCTCCATTGATGGAGCGATTGGACACATCAACCAATATGGTTCCGGACACACGGATACGATCATTGCAGAGGATCGGTCGATTGCTGAAAAATTTATGGATCAAGTGGACGCAGCTAATGTTTTTTGGAATGCCTCGACAAGGTTTGCTGATGGTTTTCGATATGGCTTTGGTGCAGAAGTAGGGGTTAGTACTTGTAAAACTCACGCTCGTGGCCCTGTGGGATTAGATGGTCTCATAATATACAAATACAAATTGTATGGCAACGGCCAAGGTGTGGCTCGCTACCATGAAGGAGGGAGGCAATACCTGCATCAACCTCTATCACGACTAAATTGATTGCAGAAAACTGAAAGGAAATGAAATGAGAATGATTCTTTTGGGGCCACCCGGTTCAGGCAAGGGAACCCAAGCACAAAATCTAATGCAAGACTACGGGATGGTGCAACTATCGACAGGGGACATGCTTCGTGCAGCTGTTGCCGCAGGCTCTGAGGTTGGCAATCGAGCNAAGGCTGCAATGGACGCGGGCAAGCTTGTTTCAGATGAAATTGTTGTGTCCATTATTGAAGAGAGAATTCAGCAGGAAGATTGTGCTGGTGGGTACTTGCTCGATGGGTTTCCAAGAAACGTGACCCAGGCAGAGAAATTGGATGAAATGCTAAAGGAGGCAGGGCAAAATATTGATTTCGTTATTCAACTGGAAGTTGATGATGATCTGTTGGTCGAGCGAGTAACAGGTCGTCGGATTCACAAGCCAAGCGGTCGGAGCTATCATATCAAGTTTAATCCTCCACAGGTTGAGGGGAAAGACNATGTCACTGGAGAAGATCTAATTCAGCGTCCAGATGACAATGAAGATACGATTCGTGAGCGTCTGAATACTTACCATTCTCAAACAGCTCCTCTAATTGACTACTACGGCAATCAGGGAATCCTACGAAGCGTCAATGGGATGCTTGGTTTGGATGAAGTCTATTCTGCCATCCGAGGGGCGATCTCCTGAATAAAAACTTCTCGCTTTCAAAGGTGCGTTTTTGATTGCGAGGAGATCTCGTTCAGTATTTTGCCACTAGTAGAAAACCTTCTCGATTGTTCTTCCCACCTTAATTTTCTTGCCGATGCAGAAACTCTGGTTCTTGGAGGATTTGTAATTTTGCAGCAGACTTNCCCTCTATTCTACTAAGTAATAATTTNCACAACTGTTGACCAGCCACCTCCAAGGAAGAGTGATAGGCATTGATTCGTGGAGTGTTGAATTCTAAGTAATTTGTTCCTTCGAACGCGATCAAATCTAGATCTTTCCCTAAGATAAGATTTGCTGAATTCATTTCGGTTAGAATCCCCAGGGTAGTTGATACACCAGGAGAAACAATCGCGGTTGGAGGATTNGGAAGTTCTATGAATTGCTGCAGAACTTTTCTTCCAGCCTCGAAAGATAAAGCAGTACTAACCTGCATTTCCTCTTGGAAGCACAATCCACAACACTCTAATCCTCTTAGAAAGCCATCAAGTCGATGTCCAGAATAATTCAATTCTTCTGGAGGATTGATCATTCCAATTCTTTGGTGACCAAGCTTGGATAGTCTGTGAACAGAATCTTCCGTAATCCATTCATGTCGAACATCATAGAAAGCATGAGGCTCAGGAAGTTTTGTTCGGCCGAAAGTGACAAACGGAAATTCTTGTTGCTGTAGGTAGCGAACGCGTGAATCATCATTCCGCGTTTGACCAATGATCACACCGTCAGCTAATTTGCCCTCGACAATGCGCTTGATTGGCTTAAGCAGATCTTCTTCTTCAAGTCTTGGCTGAATCGTCAGGGTGTATGGGCTATCCTGAAGCGAGCGGAGTATCCCTTGGCAATAGAACATGAAGCCCATTGCTGGGAAGGCACTCTGTGGTTCTGGGGATAAAATCAAAGCGATGGTGTAGCTGCGCCCAGTTCTTAGAATCAACCCTCCCTGGTTGGGGACATACCCTAATTTTTCTGCAGCTGATTTCACTCGCTTGATGGTTTCTGGGCGAACCTCTGGTCCATTTTTGAGCGCCCTGGAGACCGTCGTTACCGAAAGCCCCAGAGTTTTGGCAACTGTCTTTAGATTAGTGCGTGATCGAATCATGCTCTCTAGAATTGATGAGCAATTTGCTCAGGATTGTCCTTGCTCTATTAGCCTAAGTAGTTAGGACAGACGCTGGATCAATTTCCTTAAGAATTGCTCCGCCTGCTCCATCTGATCAATAGAGATGAACTCATTTGGCTGATGAGCCTGGTCAATGGATCCAGGGCCACAAATGACCGTGGGAAATCCTGCTTCCTGAAATTGGCCCGCTTCTGCAGCATAAGCCACCCGGGAGTGAACAGTGTTTCCTGCCAAATCTTGAGCAAGTTTGAGAGCTGGACTGTCTGCTACCTCCTGAAGTGGAGGGGTATCGGCCAAGATCGTGGTTTGTATATCAGAATCCTGATGAACCGCTTGCATCTTTGGCAGAATGACTTCCTGGCAAAATGCTTGAAATTCTTCAAAGACACTGATGGCGTTTCCCCCAGGAATGACACGTACATCCCAGAGAAATTCGCACTGACGCGAAATAATGTTTAATGCAGTTCCTCCATGAACAACACCAGAATGAACAGTTGTGTGGTGAGGTAAGAACCCATTGTTGGTTGGTGTCGCATCTCTGAATCGGGTCTCCCTCTCTGAAAGCCAATTGATCAATTTGGCTGCGTTCATCACAGCACTGACCCCACGATGTGTTTGGCTGGAGTGTGCCTCGTAACCGGTCACGACAGTTCGGAAAGCACCAATTCCCTTGTGAGCTGTAACGGCTTCCATCATTGAAGGCTCTCCAACAATCACAGCCTCCGGCTTGGGTATTCGTTCCTTGATTTGATCGATCAGGCTTGGAGCGCCCAAACAGCCAATCTCTTCGTCATAGGACAGAGCCAGGTGGATCGGTTTCCGCAATGATTTCATCTCTGGAACTAACGAGAGAGCGATAGCACTGAAGCCCTTCATGTCACAGGTTCCTCGTCCGTAAAGCTTGTTATGCTTCTGAGTCAGTTCAAATGGATTTGTGTTCCAAGGTTGACCATCAATTGGAACTACGTCCGTATGCCCAGAAAGAACTACCCCACCTTCGACAGCAGGTCCAATGGTAGCGTAAAGATTAGCCTTGGTTCCCTCATCATTCGGGACTTGAACAGCGTTGACACCGTGTTTGCCCAACCACTCATCAACAAAGTCGATCAGGGGTAAATTGCTGTCTCTCGAAACTGTGGGGAAACCGACTAAAGTTTTTAGCATTTCAATGGAATTCATTGTTTTCCTTTGGGGGATTAGATTTCAGACGACGGCTTTCCCATTTTTAACAACCAGTCGGTGGTTTTTTCGATCACTCACTTGAAGGATATTTTCCAGTGGATTGCCATCAACGATAAGGAAGTCTGCAAAGCAGTTCTTTTGAATACGCCCTCTTTCGTGGAGAGTCAGCAGATCTGCCGCATTGGATGTTGAGAATTTCAAAGCATCGAGGTTGCTGATACCAATGTCTGTCATGAAGCGTAATTCTCCTGCGTTGGCNCCGTGTAGATTATAAGGAGTTCCTGCATCAGTCCCCATCGCAATTTTGCCACCAGCTTTGTAAAACATCTTGATTGATTCCTGATGGCGATCCTTGATACGGAGAGATTTCTCAACGGCAAAAGCCGGCACTCCACGATCTTTATTCTCCACGATATTCAGCAAGGCAGAAAGGGTCGGCACCAAGTAGGTACCGGCTGCCAGCATTACTTCAATACATTCATCTGTGAGAAAAATACCGTGTTCAATTGAGTCAATTCCTGCTCTTACTGCATTGAGTACTCCCTCAGACCCTTGGGCATGACTCGCACAGGTTTTATTGAAGCGATGACCTTCATGAATACCCACGGTCAGTTCCTCAAGACTGTAATGAGCATCTTCAGGATTGACGCCTGGGGTCATCACACCTCCGGTTGCCATGATTTTGATCACATCGGATCCTGCATGGACCTGCTCACGAACTGCCTTGATGACTTCATGAGGACCATCCGCTACGCGACCGAAAGCATTTCCGTGCCCGCCAGTCATACAGATCATTTGCCCAGCAGCAAGAATAGTTGGTCCCATTTGGCGACCTGAGTTGCAAGCGTCTCGCACAGCAAACTCTAAGAAGTCTTTGCCTCCCAGATCACGTAAGGAGGTGACTCCTGAGCGCAGTGATTCTTGGGCTCGGTCTAGGGCTCTCATCACTAAATCACCAGGTTTTGATCCACCCACCTTGGATTTTGGATCACCCTCCCCCCCGTAGATTAGGTGGACGTGGCAATCGATTAGTCCTGGTAAGAGGGTGCCTCCGGAGAAGTCAACTCGGTCACCAGCAAAGCCTTGAAAATCTNCAACCGGGCTGACTTCCTTAATACGCTCGTTTTCCACTAGCATTGCCTGACCTGCAAGTGCCTGATGAAGTCCATCATAGATCAGACCCCCAGAATAGAGCGTTTGCCTAACCATTTTATTTTCCCACAATAGATTTAAGCNTTGGCAAAGTAAGTTGGTTTTTCAAAGTCTTTGCTCCTCAACAGCATGGCAAGCCACCTGACCAGACTGGCTAGTGATTTGTAAAGGCAACTCACTTCTGCAACGTGCTGTTGCGAACGGACATCTCGGATGAAAGGAGCAACCTGGTGGAGGAGCGATTGGACTTGGTACTTCCCCAGCAACTGGTGTTCTTGGACGTCCACTGAATTTTAGGTCAGGGATCGCATCCAACAACATTTGGGTGTAGGGATGCTTAGGTTGATTGAACAAACTCTTGGTGTCTGCCCATTCGACAAGCCGACCCAAGTACATGACTCCCACAAAATCGGAGATGTGGTAGACCACTGCTAAATCATGGCTAATGAAGAGATAGGTTAAGCCCAAGTCTTTCTGCAGTTTCTTCATCAAATTGAGAATCTGGGCTTGAACCGAGACATCCAATGCGCTGGTGGGTTCATCGCAAATCAAAAACTCCGGATTGCTCGCCAAGGCTCTGGCAATTGAGATTCGTTGACGCTGTCCTCCAGAAAATTCATGAGGAAATTTTAAGCCATCGGCAGGTGAAAGACTGACCTGCACGAGCAGCTCAGCTACCCTTCTTTGAATTTCTTTTTCATCGCTCAATAAATTGTGGGTTCGAATCGGCTCAGCAATGATTTCTGCAACCCTCCAGCGAGGATTCAGGCTGGCATAAGGATCTTGGAAAATCATCTGCATCTTGCGACGCATTGGTTCCATGGCCTCTCGTGAATTCAACCCACCAAGATCAACTCCTTCCAGGTTGACAGAACCAGCTGTCGGTTCATAAAGCCTAACAACCAGACGAGCCACAGTTGATTTCCCACAGCCTGATTCTCCGACCAAGCTGAATGTTTTTCCTGTTGGGATCTTGAAATCAATATTTTCAACAGCTTTCAAGCTGATCTTNCCAGTCCCATTCAGCAAACGATTCAGAAGCGGAGGTGATACATCAAAGTGCTTGGTGAGGCCTCTCACTTCCAGCATTGGTGATTGATTCTCAATCATCTCCGGATCTCCAAAGAGCGCGCTGAGTCCTCAAAAAGCCAGCAGGCAACACTGGATTCATTAACTGATTGCAGTTCAGGGCGATTCAACATGCAGCGTTCCNNCACATTCGGGCACCTTGGATTGAAGGCACATCCTTCAGGAATTTCTGCAAGCCGTGGCATAGATCCCTGAATCTGCCGTAATTCCTCTTCAGTGTCCCCAATGGTTGGGATCGAACCCATCAGCCCCAGAGTGTAGGGATGTTTTGCATTTTGAATGACCTTGCGGGCCTCACCAATTTCTACCAATCGCCCTGCGTACATAACCGCCACTCGATCAGCAGTTTCTGCAATCACCCCCATATCGTGAGTGATCAGCATTACAGCGGTTCCATGTTCACGGCAAAGTCGTTTCAATAGACTGATAATCTGGGCTTGGATGGATACATCCAGTGCAGTGGTGGGTTCGTCAGCAATGATCAATTTGGGATTTGAGCAAAGGGCCAATGCAATAACAACCCGTTGGCGCATACCTCCAGAAAATTGGTGGGGGTATTGGTCGATCCTTACTTCAGGAGAGGGGATCCCCACTTCTGCAAGCCAATCGACAGCTTTTTTGCGAGCAGATTTTTCATCCAGATCACTATGAGTTTGCAAGGTCTCGATCAATTGCTCTCCGACCCTAAACAATGGATTGAGACTAGTCAGTGGATCCTGAAAAATCATCCCAATTTCTCTGCCTCGAATCTGACGGATTTGTTCCTGTGCAAGATTGTCTATACGTTTTCCAGCAAGGCGCACTTCTCCACCAGAGATTTGGCCTGGAGGTTCAAGTAATCCGATGATAGNAGCACCAGTCAGAGATTTTCCGGCACCAGACTCTCCAACAACCCCCAAGACCTCTCCCGCTTTAATCTCAAAGCTGACATCATCCACAGCGACCAGAGTCCCACGTCTTGTGGGAAAATCAACGCGGAGATTGCGAANCTCAAGCAGGTTGCTTTCAGCAAGATTACTCATCAACGTAGCTTTGGATTGAGGGCATCACGCAACCAATCTCCCAGAAGATTGACCGCCAGCACAAGAATTACTAAAGCTGAGCTTGGAAAAATCGTCATCCACCACTCTCCAGAGAAAAGGTACTGCTGACCAATACGAATCAGTGTTCCCAAGGAAGGACTCGTTGGAGGCACCCCCACACCCAAAAAAGACAACGTTGCTTCAGTAAGAATGGCCAGGGCGAGGCTGAGAGTAGCAATCACCAATACTGGACTGATCACATTGGGAAGAACATGCCGAACCATGATCCAGAATGGATGCACTCCAATCACCTTAGCAGCTTGGACATATTCCTTATTTTTTTCCACCAAAGTGGAACCCCTGACGGTCCTTGCAAAATTAACCCATTGCGATGCCGCAATCGCCAGTACCAGCACATAGAGTTTAAGCTCGTTGTAAGCAGCCTTGGGGAGCAGGCTACCAACAATTCCATCGATCAATAATGCAATCAGAATTGCAGGGAAGGTCAGTTGCACGTCGGCAACACGCATGATGAAACTATCTAGTCGACCACCCAAGTAGCCGCTGAGTAGGCCAAGTAACGTTCCAACGATGGCTGATACGACAACAGAGGCAAAGCCGACTCCAAGCGAAATTCTCAGACCAAACATCATCCCGGAGAGAATGTCCCTTCCTTGATCATCCGTTCCCAAAAGAAAATTGGGATCTGAGTTTGGCTCCCAGGCAGGTGGCAGATAGGCATTCATCAAATCAAGTGTTTTCAGATCCAAAGTTTGATGGGGGGCAATCCATGGGGCCAGGAATGCAGCTAAAAACATGATTATCGTGATGATGAACGCTGACACAATGACAGGGGAACGTCGAAAGCTGTAATAGAGATCGCTATCTTGCGCACGCTTGAAATAATCAGTCAGTCGCGCGATCAGACCTTGGTTTACCTCTAGGATGTGATGTTGCGAATTCAATGCGCCCCCCGACCCATTGAGTCAAGACGCAGGCGGGGATCAACAATGAAGTAGAGAAGGTCAACAACTAGGTTGATCANCACAAAAAGAAACGCAATCAGCACCAGGTAACTCGACATGACTGGGATATCCACAAACTGGATTGCTTGAAGGATCAAAAGCCCCATCCCAGGCCACTGAAAGACAGTTTCTGTGATGATCGAAAATGCTAGCAAAGAACCGATTTGCAANCCTGTGATGGTGATCACTGGCACAAGTGTGTTTTTGAGGGCATGTTGGAAATAAACCGCTCGGTTTCTCAGTCCACGAGCTCTCGCAAACTTGATGTAGTCAGTACGGAGGACCTCGAGCATCTCAGCGCGAATCAATCGCATGATCAGAGTCAATTGAAATAATGTCAAAGTGATCGAAGGCATAATCAAAGAGCGCCAACCATCCAATGTTAGAAAACTGGTTGTCCACCATCCTAGGTCTACCACCCCGGCTCTTCCAAAAGTTGGAAGCCATTGAAGCCAAACACCAAAAATTAAAATGAGGAGGATTCCAATGACAAAGGTGGGTAAGGAGATACCAATCAATGAGATAGTGAGAAACAATCGACTGAGCCAAGAGTTACGATTCAAGCCAGTGTAGACTCCCATTGGAACCCCAATCAGCAGAGCCAACANAGCGGAAACAAGAACCAGTTCAATCGTTGCGGGTAGGCGATCCGCAATCAAATCTTCAACAGGGACACCCACTCGATAAGACATCCCGAACTCGCCCTGTACAATTTTTCCCACATATTTGACAAANTGAANGGGCCAGGGATCATTCAGCCCTAATCTTTCACGTAGTAGTTCTCTTTGCTCAGCGGTAGCGTCTTGCCCCACCATATTGTTGATCGGATCCCCAACAAATTGGAAAAGCGCGAAGGAGACAAACGACACTGACAACATCACCACAACGGCTTGAAGGAGTCGCTGTATGATGAAGGCCAGCATGATGGGTTTGGGGGGAGAGTTTGTTTGAGTGGATTCAGCAGCGATCAGTTTGTTCTGATCACTGCACTAGATTCAATCAGTTCATCACGACGTAACGTAGATCTACATCATTGAACGGACGCTGAATCACTGACTTAACGGTATCTTTCCGAACACCCCATGCGAGTGCCTGCTGGTGCAAGGGAATATGGCCGAAATCATCTTTATGGATCTGGAAGGCTTCGCGAATCATCGCATTGCGCTTTCCTTCATCCATCTCAGTTTTGATCATTTCTGTCAATTCATCCACTCTTGGGTTGTTGTATTGACCACAGTTATAGTCACCGTGACCTGGTTTGCCCATAGTCATTAACTGCATCAGAGGATTTAGAGCATCATAGGAACCTGGAGTCCAACCCAACATGAAAAACGTGGTGTTGTTCTTTTCAGGCAAACCAATCTTGTTGAAGTGCTTTGACTTCGTCTGGAAATTTGGTGTGACCTTGATGCCAACACGCTCCAACATCGGTACAATCGCGGTACAAATCTTTTCATCGTTCACATATCGATCATTAGGACAATCAAATGTAATCGGGAAGCCGTCCGGATAGCCTGCTTCTGCAAGCAATTTTTTTGCTCCATCTTGATCATAGGGAGCGCGGTCATTCATGTCATCCTGAAAGCCATTAATTCCTGGCGCAATCATCAATCCTGTTGGAGCAGCTGCGTTTCGCATCACCACTCTTTTGATCGCATCAATGTTGATTGCCTGGAAGACCGCTTGGCGTACTCGCTTATCCTTGAACGGATTTTTACCAGTGCCTGGCATATCCAAGCTCTCATCTCTCCACTGATCAAAGCCTAAGAAAATCGTCCGGAGTTCTGGGCCCTGCATGGCCAAAGTGTTCGGATCGTTCTCTAGCCGATTGACGTCTTGAAGTGGCACTGGATACATCAAGTCGATTTCTCCAGAAAGCAAAGCCGCTACTCTTGTTGCATCATTTGCAATCGGTGTGAAGACAGCCCTGGTCAAGTTATGCTGTACATTTGCTGTGTTCCAATAGTTGGGGTTTGGTTCCAGAACCAAACGAGTATCCTGGACCCAATCCACAAGCTTAAATGGGCCTGTTCCATTCGCATTCACATTGGCAAAGTTGGTAGAGCCACTTGCCCGAACAACTTCAAAGGCGTTATTGGCTTCAGTCCACTCTTTGTCCACAATGTAGAAAATAGGCATATTCAACAACAGGATCGGATCTGGTCCTTTTGTGATGATATCCACAGTGTGATCATCAACTTTTCTCACTTCTTTGACTGTTGCCAGAGCGAAGCTCATATCAGATGATTCTTGAGTCTGACGATTATAAGAGAAGACCACGTCATCAGCATTGAAGGCATTTCCGTTGTGGAACTTCACGCCTTGTCTTAGCGAAAATCTCCAGGTTGTGGCATCAAGCTTCTCCCACTTTGTGGCAAGATCTGGTTCTAATGAAAGATCAGCTTTCCGATGAAGTAACCTTCCATAGAGATTCCCTTTCATCGTATTGGTGGGGCCCTCGTTGTTAGCATGAGGATCAAGGCCTAGAACATCACCGGTAGTGGCATAGCGGAAAGTCTTGGCTTCAGCGATGCCAGCGAGGGTTACCGCAACCCCCATGAGTATTAGTTTCTTGAATACATTTCGCATGATTGCTTCTCCAATTTGGGTTAGTGGTTCAAGCGAGGTGTCGAACAGTTATATTTTGGATAGGAATTGTCAAGTTTCGCGGATCAATTCAATTCGTTGCGCTGAATTTGACCATCCTGAATGATCATCTGCCAACGAGCGTCGGTCAATAGATTGATGTCTTCCAGGGGATTACCCTCCAACACAAGTAGATCCGCAAGAGCTCCCGGAATAACCTCTCCGAGTTCACCAGCCATCCCAAGAATTTCAGCGTTGGTCTTTGTAGCAGATTCCAAGATCTCAAAGGATGATAAAACCTCTGAACGTACTTTGAATTCCCTGCGTTGCTCTGAATGAAGTGGCCCTAGTAAGTCAGTCCCAAACCCGACTTTTGTTCCTGCTTCCTTGCAAACCTCCAGCGATCGGAGGCCATACTCNAAAACATTCTTTAGCTTGAGGATACTCACTTCTGGCAGCCCCAAGTCTTTGCCGTTTTCTTCCATGGCAAAGTAAGTGATCAGGGTAGGTACGATGTAAGCCCCTTTGGAAGTTGCGAGGTGGGCTGTTTTGAGGTCAATCAGGTTGGCATGTTCAATTGTGCGAACGCCACACTGTAGGGCATGAGTGATGGCTTCAGCGGTGTAGGCATGAGCCATCACGTAGGTTTTCCAATGCTCTGCTTCTTCAACAATGGCACGAAGCTCCTCCTCAGAATACTGCACATTGGCGATCGGGTCATATGGTGATGCCACTCCACCCGAGACCATTGCCTTGATCTGATTGGCACCTTGTCGCAATTCCTCTCTGGCTGCCTGTCGAACAGCAGAAATTCCATCAGCTAATCTTGAGGTGAGTGCAGCCCCACTTGAACAGCCACAGGGTTCTGGATGCGCTTGGGTTCTCCGACGGAAATCCCCATGTCCACCAGTTTGACTTAGAGCTCGACCTGCAATCCAAATACGTGGACCACGAATCAAGCCTTGTTCCTGTGCGGCCTGAATTCCCCAATCAGCACCGGCTGCATCCCTCACAGTGGTGAATCCTCGGTCGAGCATTTCTCCCATCAACTTGCCAGCCATTGCAGTCACCAAAGTTTGCGGAATGCTGTCTACATTGTGGATATTTAGGTCACTGAGGATCACGTGGCAATGGGCATCGATCAACCCGGGCATCAGGGTTTTGCCGTTCAAATCAATCCGTTGTGCATCGCCTATTTGGATTGGTTGATCACTGACTTCCTTGATTCGATTCCCCTCAATCATTATGGAGGTGNCAGGCCTTGGTTCATGAGAATTGGCATCAACAAGGGTACAGTTCTCTAGAATCGTGAGGTGCATAAATTTACCTGTAAAGTTAGGGATTCTTTGAATTTTTGCCCAAAATTACCGACTGAAAGTGAATTAAACACTTACCTTCGAAAGATACTCCCGGTGGCCCAAGCTTCCCTGGGTCATTTTCAGATATTTGCTATGTAGCTGCTTCAATTCTTCCTGTGCCTGGCGCTTTAGATTCCTGTTTGACATTTCCTGACGTGCAGCCGCCTGAGAAAGAAGGCCCAGTCCATCCAAAACTGGGAAGTACAACTCGGTTTCGACGTGAGGAAGTCCTGAAAGAAACCTCTGAAAATGTTGGCGCTTGGGCAGGCTTTTCTGCCATTGTTCCAAGCGGTCAATAGATTCCTGCCCCAAGCATTCTTGATGAACAAATTCCCAAAAAGGAGTGTCTCTTCTTTCAGAACGATAGTGGATGTTCAAAAATGTTTTGAAATCATCAAACTGATGAGCAATTCGCTGATTGAAATCTTCTCTGCCGCTGTAATCTTCATTTAGAGTGGCTGCTAAGTATTCTTTGGTAAAAAGGATTAGTTGTACGAGAGTACTGTGAATTGAGGTGGCTTCCAGAGGTTCGAGAAAGCCTGCTGAAAGACCTACTGCCACACAGTTATTGCGCCAACTATCCTTCATCCGACCGACCTGAAAGCGTAGATCCTGTCTTGGTTCAATCGAATGACCGAGCACGAATTCAATCTCTTCTTGAGCTTCCTCGGGGCTACAATATTCATCACAATACACATATCCACAGCCTAAACGATCTTGCGTGGGAATTTGCCACATCCAGCCAGATTTTTGAGCCCAGGCTAGCGTGTAGGCGGGAATTTCTTTTGAGGTGTCTTGATCCAGAAAGAAGGGCATCGCACGATTGACTGGCAATTCAGCTGAGTAATCAACCCACTCATTACCAAGTGTTTTGTCGATCAAGATTCTCCGAAATCCAGAGCAATCAATAAATAAGTCTCCTTCAATCAGCGCCCCATCATCCAGCTTGAGTGACCTGATATGACCGTTGTCTTTATCCCTGATAGCTTCCTTGACGACTCCATCAACAATCCGAATTCCTTTCGATTTTTTGCGGAGATATATGCCAACCAAGGCATTGTCAATATGGTATGCGTGAAGAAAAGGGTGGTTTGGAACAAGCTGGTCTTTTTGCNCTTTTACTGGAGCAAGTCCCTTAGAGAGCAGGATTTGGAACAGATGGGCTTCTGAAACAGAACGTCCCGCAGCAACGCAATAGCTGTTCAGGTATTCAAATCCATCTTCACCGGCTGGGGGAATGAGAAAGTGAGGATCGTCGATTGGACCGTCGTAGTGGTGGCCCAGCTTTCGCCAGTCTTTGTGGCGTATTCCATATTTGATGGTNCCTCTTGTCTCCCTCAAAAACTCAGCTTCTTCCAAACCAAACGAATCAAGAAAGGTTTTAAAGATAGCTGTAGTTCCTTCCCCTACCCCGATCACAGGAATCTTGGAGGATTCAATGACAGTTACTTTCNCAGATAGTTCGTGCTGTCTACAAAAGTCCTGCAACAGAAACGCACTGAGCCACCCTGCCGTACCGCCACCTAAAACGACGATCTTTTTCTCAGAACTTGATGAATTATCATTCATAAAAGCACTTTGGGTGCGTCATGATTTGAATTCTTCGAATGTTCTAAGCCTGTTTTCAGAAAAATTCTGCATTAGCGAAATCATGAAGCTTCTTAATGTAACTCAGGAATCATGTTNCCATGGGCTTCTAACATATCATCTGTTAGCATCCAGATGTCATCAAGAGATAGTTCTGCTGCGGTGTGAGGGTCCATCATCGCTGCATGGTAGACACTCTCTTTCTTGCCNGTAGCAATTGCCTCCACAGTGAGTTCTTGTACGTTGATGTTCGTCTGCATCATTGCGGCTAGTTGAGGTGGAAGCTTACCAATCTTAGTTGGTGAAATGCCAGAGCGATCAATCAAACAGGGCACCTCAACACAAGCCTCTGCTGGAAGATTGTCAATCAAACCGTTGTTGGGCACATTCCCATTGATCACAACGGCATCCCCCGTCACCACAGCACGGATGATCTCTCCGGCGTATTCATTGGATCGATAGGTTTCTAGCTTGCTCTCCACCTGCAGGGTNTTTGCGTAATCGCCCCAACGTTTCAAAGAGTATTCGCAGCGGTCAACGTATTCATCTAGAGGAACCTGGTATTGCTCCAGAAGATCTGGCCGATCTCGCTTGATGAACCAGGGGACATACTCAGCAAAGTGTTCACTGGACTCAGTAACAAAGTAACCCATTCGGTTCAGCATCTCATAGCGCACCCGTTCAGTCAGGTGAGACATTCGATGACCTTCTGGACGTNGTTTTCTGGCTCTGCTGGAGAACTGATCTTCNCCAGAAGCAATCTTTTGAGCGAGTTCACGTAACCTTGGATATAGATCTTCTGTGGTCCCATCAGCAAGGCGTTTACCGAACTTTAGATAAAAGGCCATGTGATTAATACCTGCGCATTGGAACACAATGTCTTCCACCTTCTCACCAAGGTCGTCTGCAAGCATTTCGGCAGTTCCTTGGACGGAGTGGCANAATCCCACGGTCTTCACTTCTGGAACGAGTCTCGCTATAGCCATCATGTTCATGCACATCGGGTTGACATACTGTAACCAGATCGTATCTGGACAGATTTCCATGATATCCCGTCCAATATCTAGGAGTACAGGAATGGTTCTGAGTCCGCGCATGATCCCACCCACCCCCAAAGTGTCAGCTATCGTCTGACGCAGGCCATATTTTTTGGGAATCTCAAAATCAATCTTTGTCGCAGGATCATAGCCACCTACCTGGATTGACGTCTGAACAAAGTGGGATCCACGAAGGGCTTCTCGTCGATCGGTGTGCATTGTGATCTTTGGATTTGCCCCAATTTGTCTCGCTACAGCTTGGACAATCAGGTCTGAGACACGCAATCTTTCACTGTCAATGTCCATCAGAGCCAGTTCCATATTTTTGAATTCTGGCATCAACAATAAATCAGTGACGATTTTTTTTGTGAACTCAGTACTTCCTGCACCAATCAAACATAGTTTCACCATTTTAAATCCTGTTAATTATGAGGTTTTGGAATGAATCCGCTTCAGTTGNAGTTCTGCGAANTACTCTGGTGTTGGTCAGAAACNACTTCAAAAGCAGCATTTACCAAGGCCTTGGTATATTCTTTTTGAGGATTAACTAAGACATCCTGTGTGGGGCCAGCTTCAACAACGTTCCCATGCTGCATGACAAGGACATTGTGGCAAAGANCCTTGATGACCTTCAAATCATGGCTGATGAACAAATAGGAAAGTTTGTGTTTGTCACGAAGATCCTTGAGAAGGTCTATGATTTGCGCCTGTATAGAAAGATCTAAAGCCGATGTGGGTTCATCTAGGAGCACGAATTTTGGTTTCATCACCATCGCTCGGGCTATAGCGATCCGCTGGCGTTGGCCTCCTGAAAATTCATGGGGGAACCGATCCATGACATCTGGATTCATCTGCACATCTTTTAGAGCAACACGAACCATTTCATCACGATCCGCATCACTATTGCCGATATTGTTGACCACCAATCCCTCAGCAATAATCTGCCGAACAATCATACGAGGATTCAGGGATGAAAAGGGATCTTGAAAAACGACTTGGACCGAAGTTCTTAGGTCCCTCAGATCTTTTCTTTCAACATTATCAACCCTGCGCTCACCAAAACGAATCTCTCCCCCCTGAGAACTGATCAACCGAATCAACGCCAAGCCAAGAGTTGTTTTACCAGATCCCGATTCACCTACTACTCCTACAGATTCTCCTTCTCGGACTCTAATATCAACATTGTTGACAGCGACCAAGTCCTCAGTTTTTCTGTTGAAAAAACTCCCATGTCTTATTTTGAAAACTACTCGAATTTGATCGCCCTTGAGACTGGAGGGTGGGTCACCTTTAAGAGGGGGGGGGGAACCCTTTGGTTCGCTACGTATCAAATGCTGAGTGTAGGGATGCTGAGGATTGGTAAAAACTTCCTCAGTTAAGCCTCTCTCTACAATCTCTCCGTTTCGCATCACACAGATCTGCTCACTCGTCTTACGAACTACGTTGAGATCGTGAGTGATTAGCAGGACAGACATGCCATACTTGACCTGTAGATCCTTAATTAGCCTTAAAATCTGGGCCTGAATCGTCACATCAAGGGCTGTTGTTGGTTCATCTGCGATCAACAACTTTGGTTCATTGGCAATTGCCATAGCAATCATCACTCTTTGGCGCTGACCTCCAGAGAGCTGATGAGGATATTGATCAAGCCTCGCTTCAGGTTTTGGGATTTGCACTTCTTGAAGCAGTCGCAAGGCTTCTGCCCGCGCTTCCTTCTTAGGAATTTTTCTATGGGCTTGGATGCTTTCAATGACCTGGTTCCCAACAGTATAGAGCGGATTCAGGCTGGTCATTGGTTCCTGAAAAATCATCGAGATTGCGCTACCTCTGATTTTTTGTAATTGCTCCTCTGGCAAACCAATAAGTTGTTGGCCTGCGAATTCGACGGAAGCTTTCTTCCCTACCACAGCACGCTCTGAAAGCATTCCCATCAAAGCCCTGGCAGTAACCGATTTGCCAGAACCACTCTCTCCAACGAGTGCTAGTGTACTACCTTGAATGATATCAAAACTGGCTCCTCTGACTGCTTGAATGAAACCTTCAATGATGGGGAAGCCAACTTCAATATCCTTTGCCTTCAATAAAATTTGATCTGAGTTTATTGACATGGATAGCTGGCTCACTTGTCAGAGTAGGGGTCAACAGCATCTCTCAACCCGTCTCCCATTGCGTTGAAGGCAAGGACAGTCAGAATGATTCCACCGACAGGAGCCATCATCCAGGGAGCTGCGTTGAAAGATTGAAAGTCTAGAATTTGGTTTAGCATGCTACCCCAAGAAACCATGGGAGGTTGCACACCTACTCCCAGGAAGGACAAGAAGCTCTCCAAGAGGATTATATCTGGTAATTGATAAGTGACCCAGACAACGATTTGGGAAGTGGTGTTTGGGACAATATGTCGGAAAAGAATTCTTGGACGAGATGCACCAACTGCTTCGGCAGCGCGGACGTAATCCAAACCCCGAATCGAAATCACCATACCCCGAATCTCTCTACTGAACTGCGCCCATCGAAGAAGTACTAAAATTCCTGCGAACATGATGAACACGAGCACCGCTTCAGCCCTCCTTGGTAAAAGTGCCAGAAGTGCCAAGTAGAGAGGTAAATCTGGAAATGCTCCCATAAATTCGACGAATCGTTGAGTCACCAAATCAAAGGTGCCAGCGAAATATCCTGAACAAACACCAACTATGACACCGATCAATGCTGCAATTGCAACAACCAAGAAGGCCATCAAGAGTGTGATCCTAGTGCCAATCAGCATTCGACTGAAAACATCTCGACCCAGGTTGTCGGTCCCAAAAAGGTATAAGTATTGACCATCGGTTTCGCTCACTCCGAATAAGCGTGTGGTGAGTTCGAGACCTAGGAAATTCCAAGGCTCTCCTTGAACGAAAAGTTGAATTGGAAATTTCTGCTCAGGATCTGGAGCAAAGGTGAACTCGTAGGTGACTGGGTCCATCTCTTCACCCAACCCGTAAACAAATGGGCGAAGATGAAAACTCCCTTCTTCGTCAAAAAAATGAAGGGACTGTGGAGGAAAATACTGTCGATCTCTATCAGTCCGGATCGGAGTGTATGGAGAGAAGAATGGGGCTAATATTCCAATGATGACAACCGCCATAACAATGATGGTTCCGAAGACTCCGTAGCGGTTGCGTAGGAATCGGCGTTTGACCAATTCCCAATAGGTTAATGAAATCTTGGGAGCTTGCGTTTCAAGGCTAGTTGCACTCACGAGGCAGACTCCATTGTGGCATGACGGACTCTCGGGTCTAACAAAGCGAGTAATAGATCAGCGACGAGATTACCAACTATCAATAACACGGCTACCAGCATGAAAATCGCTGAGACAACATACATGTCTTTACTATAAACAGAGCTGAGAATCAGTGGTCCCAAAGTGGGAATGCCCAGAACTATAGCAATTTCTAATTCCCCTTTGACCATATAGTCAAAACGGGCTCCCTGGTTCATGATGATGGGGTGAAGGGCATTTGGAATCGCATGCATGATCAAAATCCTCCTCTTGCTGAGACCCTTAGCGCGAGCAGTTTCAATGTACTGCATCTTCATTACGTCCAACAAATTTCCTCTCATCATCCGCAAAATATATCCTTGGCCAGCCCAAATTGAGATGAAGAGGATTGGCCAGACATGTTTCAGAAAATCCAACAAGCGAGGCCAATCCCAGTGGTCTTGAAGCATGAACTGGGGAGATTGGATTGCACCGATATATGGAGAGTGCCAAACGAAGGCGAGCAAGTAAAGAATCACTAGAGCAACAACAAACTTAGGAATAACGATTCCAGTAAAAGCAAAAATTGTCGCTAGTGTATCGCCAATTTTGTACTGGTTCAGGGCAGCATAGACCCCCAGTATTGCTCCAATCAACTGACCACAAATTAATGTGATAAGTGCGAGGCCAATTGTTCTGGGAAACCGCATACCAATTACTTCTGAAACGGGTCTCGATTGACTGAAAGACGGACCAAAATTAAATTCTGTGATAACTCCTTTAATCCATGTCCAATATTGAATTATAAAAGGTTGATCAAACCCATATTGAGCCCTCAAAGCTGCTGCTATTGGCTCCAATTCAACTCTTGATTGCCCAGTCCTGGCTACTGTCTGATTTAGCCAGACATCTACGTAATCACCCGGTACAGCAAAAATAATAAGAAAAGACACAAAAGAAATGCCGATCAGTAAAGGTATACTGGCGAGTATTCTTTTAACTAAAAAAATCAACAAGCCCATGGGTTTTAGTCGTAGAAGAAAAGGGTGGATGGGGCTCTTGGAACGAACCCCAAATTTTCAATTAACGCGGTAGGAAGTAAGCTTATCGCTTGTAGGTAGGAATGACCCCGGGCATCAGCTCAGATAGTTGCTGGTCTTTAGGTACCCAGAGTCTTTCACGAATGAGTGAATCTTCCGCCCACTCGAACATGAAGACAGGTACCCCGGGATGAGCGTTTTTAACCCGTTTGTTCACCAACAAAGCTGCTGGAGCTTGAACGAGACCAACAGTGTAGACGTTGTCTGTCCAAAGCTGCTGAATCTTGCGGGCGTTTGCAGCAATTGCATCCGCATCCCAAGATTGTTGAATAGCGTTAACAGCGTCAACCATATCCAATTCAAAAGGCATCAATTCTCTTGAGCCGTCAGCACTGGATGGATGAGTTAATGGGCAACCTGTGGAAATAGGCAAGAATCTGCAGGTTTCTCTTGTTGGGACTACCCAATGGTTTCTCCGCTCAACCATGTTGAAATTGCCTGACTGCATGACTGAATTTAGATCATCATATGGCTTTGGAATTATGCGTATCCCCACCTCGCCCAACATTGACGTAACAGCATCAACCTGTTTTTTGTCCGTGGGTTCCCCAGTATCGTAAGCCAGATCAATTTCAGCATTCATCCCAGTTTTGGGCAGATTACGAATACCATCACCGTCAGTATCCTTGATGCCTAGGCTGTCGAGAATCTGCATGGCTCCAGCTTTATTGTAGGCTCGGTAGTTGATGCTATCTACATCGTACCAAGGCGAACCAGAGGTAAAGGCACCAGCCCAGGGATGGGTGAACGGGCCCCTTGCAATGGATTGTCCGACAGCACCACGATCAATCGCATGACTAATAGCTTCACGAAATCTAACATCTCTGAAGAAGCTGCGTAACTCACGGTCTACATCATTTTGAACCCCTACATCCATGGAATAGTTGAATTCTAGGTTCCAACCCAGTACGCGAGGGCCAAATTGAGCCTTAGTTGGAGCGTCAGCGCTTTGGGACTGCTTCAACGCTTCAACATAGTTGCCTGGATTCTCCATGTTTGAGAAGTCACCTGATCCCGCAACAGCTTGTGTCGTCCGGTCAGACCAAGTTGATAGTTTGAAGTGCATCTCATTCATGTAGGGAAGCTGATTTCCTTTCTCATCCACCTTCCAGTAGTAGGGATTGCGTCGCATGATCACGATCTGGTCGGGGGCATGCACTACTGCCACAAACATCCCTAGAGAAACAATGTTCTTTAGGTCATCTGCTGGTTGGGCATTCTTGTAATCCTCATAGGATTTTTGCGCATTATAACGAGGATGATGATCTTTCAGGATGTGTGAGGGTCCAGGGCATCCCTGAATATAAGCCAACGCACTAACCCGGGCTGGGCCTTGAGGCTCCTTGAAGTCAAATTGGATCGTATAGGGGTCTACCACACTCATGGTGGTGCCCACCCCCATTCCATCCTTTGGCATTCTGGATGTGACTTTTTCATCCTGAACGTTGTCTTCCCACCAGAAGCGCAGATCTTCAGCATCAAAGGCATCTCCATCAGACCACTTGACGCCTTCGACAAGGTTCATGGTCAGAGAGGTCTTGTCTTCATTCCAACTCCAGCTTTTCGCTAAATTAGGTAGAGGTCCATTCTGCTCTTCTGGCTTTACCTGCCACAGTGGTCCTTGGCGGACAAGGCACTCTTGTAAAGTAATGTTGATGCCACCCCAGCCCTGATGTTGACCAGCTAGCCAGTTCCAGCCTTCTGGTCGACCACCAATTACATGCCTGAAAACACCACCATACTCACCGGTTCCATCAATCATTGCACTGGTTTTCATGACAAGTGGGTCCTTGGGAAGCCTGTCTTTTACAGGAGGGAGTTGGCCACTTTTTACCATCTCAGACAGAAATGGAGCTTCACTGTAGCTGGGGAGAGCCTTGAACTCCCACAAGTCACTTTGACCTACGAGATCCCACTTGAGAGTAGCCATGCTTTTCTCAGCTGGGATACGATCAGCTAAGGCTGTTGAAGCACCTGCGACTGAAAATCCAAGTGCGGTGGTGAGAGCAATTTTTTTGGCGTGATTACCAATTTTGTTCAAGACGCTGAGTGGTTCTGACTTTTTTTCAGCAGAATCGCAAAGAGAAAGGATTTTCTCCTCGTTGAACTCGAACTCAGGATAAGTCATAACTTTCCTCCGTAGTTACGGTGAGAAGGACCCCATTGGGGGTCAAAATACTTGACAGTTTCCTGCCAAGCGGGATTCAGCAGTCGCACCGGCGGCTGCCTTAGGGCTGAAATGCGTCGTCCTCGACCATCAGGCTGGCGTGGACATCCTCTTTCAGTTCAGCAACATTACGAACCTTTTTGCGGGCCGCTCCCGCCCAGGTTCGGGTTTTGACAGTGTTTTTTGAGAGTCTTTGTCGGGCCGGTTCAATAGCCTCCTCGTATTGAGGTAGCCATTGAGCTTGAGCGATCAACATTTCATCGACCATAGCCCAAACTTCTTCTGGTGAACAAACAGCCCCAACCAGGGGATCGTGCAGCACAGCCAGCTTGAGTAACTCCACATCACCCTTCATTGCAGCTTCAACTGACATTCGCTGGACGTCAATCGAAGTTCTGCAGGCAGAGGCACAACCCATCGGTAATTCAATCCCTGAAGCCATGTGCATACCGAAGAGGTCCACGAATCCGGTTGATTCAATGATGCATTCATCCGGTAAATTTTTGATCACACCATTGTTTTTGGTGTTGAAGTGTCCCCTATAAACTCTACCAGTTTCTTGAGCCTCTATAATGTAACTGCAGTGTTCTGTTGACCGCTCGTATTGTTCCAAGGGCAATCCTGCTTGGTCCAACCATCTTGGAAAATCATCTTCAAACCAGTTTCGACGTTCTGTACAAACCCTTAAGTAACCTCCAGTTTCCCCATGAATCCAGTCTGATAAGTCAATCCATGAATTAATTTCTTCAGGTCGTTTTCGATACCAGGGAAGATACTCGCTTAGATGTCCATTGCTTTCCGTCGAAAACACTCCGAATCGCTCGAGAACATCAATTCTGACTTTTTCTTGGTTTGAGTACTTTGGATGTTTGCGGAACGCCTCAAGTAGTTCTGCTCTTTCAATGCTACGACCGCGAAGTTTGAGTTTGATATACCAGGTCATATGGTTGATCCCGCTGCAAACATATTCCAAGTCCTTTGGATCTTCTGCTCCAAGTACCTCTGAGATGAGCTTTGCCCCTCCTTGCACTCCATGACAGAGGCCAATCGTGTTGACCTTCCCATAATCTAAGGCGGCCCAAGTGTTCATCGCCATTGGGTTGGCGTAATTTAGGAAGAGGGCGTCGGTCTCAGAATAGCTGCGAATGTCCTCACAAAAATCAAGAATTGCAGGGATGCTTCGCTGTCCGTAAAGGATTCCACCGGCACAAACTGTGTCTCCAACGCACTGATCCACTCCATATTTTAACGGGATTTCAATATCATGTCGGAAGGCTTCCAAGCCACCGATCCTAGAACAGTTGATGACATACTTTGCCCCAGCTAGTGCCTCTGCTCGAACTGTAGTGGACAAGACCTTTGCTGATAATCCATTAGCAGAAATATCCTTTTCGAGCAGTTTTTTCACCATCTCAAGATTTTCTTTTGAGATATCCTGAAGGAAGAATTCCGTCTCTTGTAGTTCTGAAACAGTAAGAATGTCACGAACTAATTTCTGCGTGAAGCCGACGCTGCCTGCACCAATAAAAGCGATTCTCATGTGCTACTTTTCCATTTGAGTGTTTAAACCTTTGGGTTCATTAAATCTCTGTTCATTTTGCGCCAATGGTACTTGCGGCTGCCAGTGTAAAAAGGCTTTTCCTCAGCGGAAAGTGCGCCCAAAAAATCGGGATTAGGCTCATAATCAAACCAAGGCTGAAAGAAATCCGGTGTGTATCCAGCTAGAATCAGCAAGCGATCTTTCCCAGATTGATTGATTCCACCTGCGTGAATCGTTGATTCGAAAAAAAGTAAGGTCGAACCTGCTGGAGCAACAACTTGATGTCGCAACTCAGGTCTTTCCTTGACAGCTTCAATCAGCAATTTCTCCGAAATATCCACCATCTTGTGACTGCCGGCGATCACGGTTGTCCCTCCGTCATCTGGACCCAGATCAGTCAAGTTTGTCAGGCATTTCACAAACGGGCAGTGGAACAACCCCTTGCTGCGATAACTGAAAGCGGGATCGAATCCTCGATGCCACCCATAGTTCTCTGAGACCGTTAGACTCAGGTCTCGCCTGCGAATGTGGGCATCTGACTGCTCTAGTCGTACACTGCCACCCACTGCATCCTCAGCAAGTCCTACGATCTTTGGGTTCGTAACATAGTCGCGGAAACATGAAGCAAGATGGGGGAGATTGTCAATCCGGAAGAAATCCCAAGTAGTTGAGGTAAAGAACATATGAGACTTGGGAGGTACTTTGTCCCGTTGATAATCCTGCTCAAACTGAAGAATGGTCTCCACCAGAACATCAACCTCGGCCCCAGAAAGTACCTCATCTAAAACAACATAACCGTAGATATCGAGATGTATCCGTTCAGCAGGAGTTAGTGAAAAGGTTTTGTTGGAAGATGTCGGTGAGATAGCAGGATTCAGATTTGGCAAGTATCCACTGTCAGGCGAACGACCAACATCTTTGGTGGGTATTTCAGGCATGAGTCTTTTCAGGCTGATTGAATTCAGAATCCCACATTGTATATGGCGCTACCATTTGCCTGCGTTCTGGCGTGAGTCGTTTTAACAGTTCCTTTGAGGGCCGGTACTGGTGTCGGAAATTCCCCCAGGAGGGTCCGTATCGATAAACAGCAATGCGTCGAATACCTGTGTTGCTGCGCTTGGCTGAACCATGACAGAGCCCATCCACAAAAACTAGCACATCTCCTGCTGCCATCTGGATCTCGATCGCTCCTTCGATCAAATCACCGAAACCTCCGGTACCCATTGCCACTTTCTTTAAATCTGGATGCTCAAAATTGGATTTGTGGCTGCCAGGGACAAGGAGAGTTCCGCCATCACCTGGGCCTATATTTGTTAGAGCAATCAGTGCGTTCACTTGACCACACATGAAGCGCCCCCCATGGAAGCGATATTGATTTCTGAGGATCGATGGATAGCCACCCGAATGCATACCGATTGCTTTGCCGCTACCCCGCAAATTTACAAAATTCTCATCAATGAATAATGGTCCATGGGCATGATCAAATGTTCCTTGTCCCCCTACAAACAACTTCATGTGTTCAATCCAAGCAGCATGATCTATCAACCTCTCAAAGGGTTCTCCGGCCTCATAGATTTGCTGCAGATTCAGACCAGACTGCCCATCATCTTTGTAGTCATGGAAATGGACGTTTCCGCAAAATGTTCCGGGTTCTTGTTCAGGAATTGAGTCAATGCATTGATTAAGCGCCTTCACCTCTTCAGTGCTCAACGCATTTTTGAGAACGATATACCCGCAGAGGTCAAAGAAATAAACCTCGTGAGGAGAAATTGGGCCGTAATCGAATCCTGTCATAATATCTTTCGTTTCAATTCAGAGGGGGAATCATGTCTCCATGAGCGTCTAGCAGTTCATCCACAAGATTCCAGATTTCATCAAGTGAGAGTTCTGCAGCTGTGTGCGGGTCCATCATGGCGGCTTGATAAACGTAGTCCTTTTTCCCTGTCAAGGCAGCTTCTACTGTCAATTGCTGAACGTTGACATTGGTCATCATCACCGCTGCTAGTTGCGGTGGCAATTCTCCTACATTGATTGGCTGGATACCGTTCTTGTCGATGTAGCAAGGCACTTCGACGGAGAGATTCTGGGGGAGGTTGCTGATCAGTCCTTGATTAGCCACATTACCATTGATCACAGTCGATTCTCCGTTTTCCAGCGCATTGATGATTGCAGCAGCGTACTCATGACTCTGACAAACCTCCATTTCTGCCGAATCATCTTCCATTTCAAACCTTGTTTTTTCCCAACCAGCAATTTGATTTTCGCAGCGTCGGATATATTCATCTAGAGGAACATTGAAGCGTTCGATCAAGTCTGGGCGATCTCGCTTGATAAACCAGGGGGTGTATTCGGCAAAGTGTTCACTGGATTCAGTGACAAAGTAACCTAAGCGACGCAACATCTCATAACGAACTCTGTTTCCATCTGGCATGCGTCCTTGCGCTTCAATTTCCCTCAGCCGAGGGTAGAGATCTTCGACTCCACTTGCAGTTTTCTTCTCGAAACGAAGATAGAAGGACATATGATTGATGCCTGCACAGAAATAATTGATATCCTTGATGTTTTCTCCCAAGTCTTTGGCCAGTTCCTCCGCGGTTCCCTGCACACTATGACACAGTCCAACCATTGGTAATTCGGGGGTTAGGCGATTGATTGCCATGCAGAGCATCACCATGGGGTTGACATAATTCAGCATTGTGGCAGTGGGACAAACTTCTTCCATGTCCTCCAGAATTCCTTTAATCACCGGAATAGTCCGAAGCGCACGCATGACCCCTCCCACACCTAGCGTGTCAGCGATGGTTTGTCGAAGTCCATATTTCTTGGGAATCTCGAAGTCGATCACTGTGCTTGGTTGATATCCTCCTACCTGCATCATCAGAATCACATAATCTGCATCACACAAAGCCTTCCACCGATCTGGCGTGGCAATTACCCGGTTATTAAGTCCCAAGGTTTGAGCCATCCTTCGAGTAACAATCTCAGAAGTCTTTAAACGACTCAAATCGATATCGTGTAAAGCGATTTCTGAGTCTTGCAGTCCGGGAGTGAGTAGAATATCTCCCACAAGTCGGCGCGCAAAAACAGTACTTCCAGCACCGATTAGACAAATCTTGGCCATTCTGAATCCAAAATTTAGTAGTTTTCGTAACGTTACGATTATTTAAAAAACCAATTTCTACTTTGATGGAAATATCCTGTCAACCTTTTTGTTGAACGGATATGGCAGCCATAGAGTGTCAAAAATTCAATCAGGGTGGCAAGAGACGCCACTGATGGCGTTGATTTGCTTGAATTTGGTGGGGATCAATCAACAACGGGTGAGAATCACCATTGGCATACAAGGGAGCTTGATTAGCAAAAAATGGTGAAAGTGGGTGCATGGATTGTCCTGTGGGGAGCACAGAGGAGGAGCGATTGAGATCCGAAAAATCGATGACTTGACGGATGGAAGCTCCGTGTTTGACGTTCCAGTTAGGTGGGTTTGAAGAAGCTCTGAGGAGGGTGCTTCTGTAACCAGGCGCCGGGAAAGGCCCCACGCTGAACCAGCGACCAAGACCTGGTATCCAGCCGAAAGGATGTTGCATTTGTAGGGTTTGAATTTTACCCCACTCCCAAGCTTGCCAATCGTTTCCATGAGAATCAGAAAGCTTGGTAATGGCTTGCTCCATGGCAGACAAGACAACCTCATTTAAAGTTTCCTTATCAAAAGTGCTGCTGTCATCCACCCATGTTTGTGCAAGACCATTGAGAATTTGACGAACCAGCGCCTGGCTAGCATAACCCCGGTAGCTCTCACTCAGATCTTCTCCAAGTTCATCCTTGAAAAGAATTTCATGAAATTCCCATTCCCATTGTGCAACGAGGGATGCCGCTACGCTTTCTGTGGCAAAACAGCCATCCCAATTTTTGAGTAAGAAAGAAACTGGTACTCCTTGAATAGGTTCTATCGAATCCAAACGATCCCAAGCTTCTTTAATTAACCTGGCGAGTGGGTAACAAGTATCGTTTTGAAATCTTTGCATGGCTTGTGGAGAGAGGAAGCCAGAACCTTGAAGAAGTCGCTCCATTCTTCGCATCCGCTCACCAGGGGCAAAGTAACCTTTGACGTTACCCATCCCGGGTTCTTCAAGTGAATTATTTGCAGAACCCACCCATCCCTTAGCTGGGTTGTAGGAGAATGGTAATTCCAAGGTTCTCCGCAGCCCCAACCACTCAGCTGAGCCATCATGGCCGGGGAGGATTCTTTGTCCAGTTAGCTGGCGAATAGGTAGGCTGGCAGCGGGATGAAGGCCTATATTGCCCTGCTTGTCTGCATATACAAAGTTTTGTTGAAGGCCCCCAAAATAGGAGAGAGCCAACCGGAATTCGTTCCAGTTGCTTGCTTGATTCAATTTAAAGAAGCCTTCAATCTCGCTGCTGGCTTTGTCCACCAGCAATGTCCAGCGAAAACTCAGTATTTCGTTTTTGAAACCTTCTAAATCGTTGGGGCGAAAAAAATCATTGATAATTGGCCCATGAGGAGTCTCTCTCAGTAAGAATGTCTCCTCAGACCAGGGACCCTTCAAGCGCTCTTCAAGTGTAGTCAGGGGTTGCCATTCACCATTGATTTGAACAAACCTGCCATCAGGACTCAGTATCTCTGAGAAATAATCTCCAGCATCTGCATGCAGGCTTGTCATTCCCCAAGCGATTTTTGTGTTATGACCTGATACCAGGAAAGGCAGCCCGGGAACCATGGAACCTGCAATTTCCATTTCCGGTGTCTGCACATGCGCTTCGTAAAAGAAATTTGGAATACCAAGACCGAGGTGGGGATCATGTGCCAGCAAGGCTGCTTGGGTTACGGTATGTTTGGGGGCAATAACCCAATTGTTGCTATGGCCCATGCCCATGAAGGGTTCTAGCCATGTCAGGATCTCTGTAATCTCATCTTTTGGAAGGGAAAATTGATGACCAACCTGAAGAGGTGAGGACAAAACCGCTGGAAATCCTCCATGATAATTGGGGAACAGTTCTGTTAGCTTCTCTTCACCTACTTTTCGGGCAAGCTTTTCAGCTAGTAAATCTTCTCGCATAGCAAGGTGGAGTTGAAGAGCCATCACACCCACCATTCCCACGAGATCATCTTCGACAAAGGGTTCAATCTCACAACCAGACAGTTGGAGTAATTCCAACTCTATTGGTAAAACTGATTGCCGCTCCATGAACAGATTTACCCCAGCATAGTATGCTTTAAAGGCCTGTTTTGCTTCGGGGCTGGCCAAATCCAGCATACGTTGCCCAACCTGATGTAGTTGAAATCCACGCATTAGTAGATCGATTCTTTTCACAGGTTCCCAAAGTCCCAAAACTTCCGAAAGTCTCCCTTGGCCCAGGAGTTTGAACCAGACCAGCTGGGGTAAGCGATCCTGAGCGACAGTGAACCCTAGAGCAAACCAGGCATCATCTAAATGAGAAGCTTGGATGTGTGGGACTCCCCAATGATCCCGGAGGATTGTGACCTCAGCTTGAAGCTGTGGGTTCCGTAAAAGACCATCGTAGTCAGGTTTTGAACGCCAAACGATACTCGCACCCCAACTCAAGACCGAAATCAGTAAGATGCTGCTCATGAGCACCAATCCTAGAAGGCATTTGAATATCATTCTCCATACTTTCCAACTCGGTTTAACTCCTCTCTGCTGTCCTTGATGTTGCATTAGTTCATTGACTTTATTTGAAAAATTGAATATTTTATATGGTTTAGTGTGTTTTTCAAGAATAGCGGAAGGGCCCGAAAATGCTTCGGGATGGCATCCCGCGTTCGCCCATAGCACGATCTTAATCCTGAACTAGAATTTTCCTAAAGTCCGTTAGATGCCATCTGAAAGAAAGTGAAATCAATGACAGTTAAGACCAAGACTCTCCGCAAACATTGCCGTGCACTCGGTGTCAATCTAATTGGTACACCTAGCGCAGCACTCACTCTTCAACGCCGACCGAATAGACCCGGACAGCACGGAGCAGGCCGACGTGCCAAGCTGTCGCCATTCGCCATGCAGTTGATGGAAACCCAAAAGTTGAAGCATTATTACGGCGTAACCGCGAAACAACTGAAACGATATTATGATCGTGCCTCCAAATCAAAGGAGCAAACCAACGTATTCATGGTTCAATTGTTGGAACGAAGATTGGACAATATGGTTTACCGTATGGGCTTCTCGCCGACCCTCAGAGCTGCACGCCAGATGGTCGTCCATCGGCATATTCTGGTCAATGGCAAAAATGTCAATAAGCCTTCCTTAGAGGTACGTGTTGGTGATGAAATCACTGTGCGTGACCGCAGCAAGGGAATTGAGAAATACAAAGAGTGGTTCGAACTCTCAGAACAGCAGCTTGGCTACATCGAAAGAGATGGATCCAAGATGACTGGGAAACTTCTTCAGATCCCAGCTCGAGAAGAAATTCCAATCCAGGTGGAAGATCACCTAGTTGTCGAATATATGGCTCTGTAAGCCCTTCCCAGCCATCCCCGCGGCCCCGTGGGGATTTCCTTCCCAGATTCTGATCCCAGGAGTCTCTCGTGAAGACATCCCAGCAGATCCGTCAGGATTTCATTAGCTTCTTTGAAATGCGTGAGCACCGATTTGTGCGCAGTTCTCCAGTTGTTCCGAATGATGATCCAACATTGCTTTTTGCCAATGCGGGTATGAACCAATTCAAGGACGTCTTTCTGGGTTCCGGAACGCGTGATTACAATCGTGCAGCTAATTCACAAAAGTGCATCCGGGCCAGTGGAAAACACAATGACTTGGAAGATGTGGGCCGGGACAACTACCACCACACATTCTTCGAGATGTTGGGGAATTGGTCCTTTGGAGATTACTTCAAGGAGGAAGGAATTCGCTGGGCTTGGGAACTCTTGACAGAGGTGTGGGGGCTGGACAAAACTCGGCTGCACGCCACAGTTTTTGGTGGAGATGAGCAGGATGGCTTACCTCCTGATGAAGAAGCAGCTGAACTATGGAGAAGATGCACAGATATCAATCAGGACAATATCCATTTCTTTGGCAAGAAAGAGAACTTCTGGGAAATGGGGGATACGGGTCCATGTGGTCCCTGCAGTGAGATTCACATTGATATGACGGAAGATCGCACTGGGGCTCCATTGGTCAATGCTGATGATGCTCGGGTAATAGAAATTTGGAACCTCGTTTTCATTCAATTCAACAGGGGTAATGATAGCAAGCTGTCTCCTTTGCCTGCCAAAGGTGTAGATACTGGGATGGGGCTGGAGAGAGTTTGCCGGGTGCTACAAGGTGTTGATTCCAATTACAGCACAGATCTTTTCACTCCTCTGCTCCAGTCCATTTCTGAAAATACAGGAACACAAGATGCTGAAGGAGAGATAGGTGTCGCCTACCGAGTGATTGCAGATCATCTTCGATCCTTGAGCTTCGCAATTGCTGATGGTGCCATTCCCTCCAATGAAGGTCGTGGGTATGTGCTACGCCGGATGCTGCGCCGGGCAACTCGCTTCGGTAGAGTGCTTGGTATGGAAACCCCGTTCATTTACAAGTTGGTGCCTACTCTAGCTGAGGTAATGGGGGACGCATTCCCTGAGATACGCAAGCAGCAAGCACATATTTCAAAAGTGATCGAAGCAGAAGAGGCAAGCTTCGGCAATACTCTTGATAGAGGCTTAGAGATCTTTGAACAGATGGTGGCTCAGCCAACAACGATTTCTCAGAAAAAGCTTAGTGGTGAGGACGCATTTAAGCTTTATGACACCTACGGCTTTCCAGTAGATTTGACTCGGTTGATTTGTGAGGAACGTCAACTTGAGTTGGACGAAGCAGGTTTCGAAGTGTCTATGAATGCCCAAAGAACCAAAGCTCGTGAATCCGCTCGTTTTCAGACTTCTCAAATTGAGTGGCAAGAATTGGAAGTTGGACCACATTCTCATTTCGTAGGGTACAGTTCCTACAATGCGGAAACCTGGATTCGGCGCTTTGCTCAGAACGAATTGGGGAAATGGTTGTTTACTTTAGACACAACACCCTTTTATGCTGAATCTGGAGGACAGGTCGCGGATCAAGGGACGATACAGCAGGGTCAACGCACTTGGAGTGTGGTGGATGTTCGGAAAGAAGGAGATTTGATCATTCATGTTTGTGAAGGTAGTGAACAGCCAAAGCCAGAGCCAGTCATTGCCAGAATCGATTTGGATAAACGCAAGGCAACGACCAGGAATCACACTGGCACCCATATGCTTCATGCGGCCTTGAAGCAAATCATTGGTCAGCATGTTAACCAGGCAGGTTCGATCGTTCATCCAGATTACCTGCGATTTGATTTCACTCACTCAGAGCGATTAAGCAGCGATCAAGTTGAAGAAATCGAACGTCTTGTGAATCGGAAGATCCGTGAAAACATTGATCTGAAAGTCTTTGAAACTGGGTATCGTCAGGCAGTGGATAGTGGAGTCACAGCTCTTTTTGGTGAAAAGTATGGAGACACTGTCCGGGTTGTCCAATTAGATGACTTCTCGTCCGAACTATGTGGAGGATGTCATACTTCAGCTACCGGGGAGATTGGTTCCTTCCGCATTGTATCTGAAGGTGCCATTGCATCTGGGGTCCGCAGAATCGTTGCCATCACTGGTGAACGTGCAGAAGAAGTCAGTCGAGATGAGGGGAAAGCGGTTCAGGAATTGAAGCACTTGCTCAACGTACAGACTGAGAATATCGGGCCACAGGTCGCCAATTTGATGGAAGAGAAAAAAAAGCTTGAGAAGGGACTTCAACTACTAAAAAAACAATCAGCCGCGGGATTCGCTCAAGATTTGATTTCCAATGCTCGGCTGGTTGCAGGAGTCCCCCTCCTGGCAATGAAGGTGGAGGCTACCTCCATGGATGAGTTGCGTTCTTTGGGGGATAGCTTGCGGAAGGAGTTGGAAGGAATAGCCCTTCTGGGAGCGGAGCTTGACGGCAAAACTACTCTATTGTGCGTGGTAGCTGACTCTATTCTTAAGCGAGGAGCGAAGGCGGCTGAGATTGTGAACCGGGTTGCAGCTCTTGCAGATGGCCGGGGTGGTGGTAAGCCTCACTTGGCACAGGCAGGCATCAAGTCTCCCGAAAAACTTCCCCATGCTTTGGCGCAAGCTGCCGATCAAATTGAGAACTACCTTCAAAATTTAAACTGAGCTTAGGTAGTGTGAAACCTGTGCCTTATGAGTGGTTCATCGGGAAACGCTACCTCATTTCCCCTCGTAAAGACAGATCTGTCTCTGTAATTACCTGGATTTCAGTTTGTGGAGTGGCCCTTGGGGTAATTGCCCTGATTGTAGCAACTTCCCTAATGAATGGATTTAGAGACAATCTCCGACAAGCGATCACAGGATCACTTCCTCATGTGACCCTTTTCTCTTGGGCAGATCGGATGACGGAGTATCCAGAACTCCAACCTCAAATACTCCAACATCCTGAAGTCAAAGCCACAGCTCCGTATATTTTCAAGCAAGCTCTGCTGACGGGGACAAGGCGACCAAAAGGTGCTTTATTGAGAGGCATTGATCCTGCCAAAGAAACCCAAGTCACCAATTTGGGCCTATTCCTCAGACAAGAACGATATCATCCTAGACCCCCGACGACTGAAGAACAGCAGACAATTTCTGATGAAATATTAGCCCGTCTGTCACATCTCAACGCCAAAGAGGATGGCCTGCAAGATGGAATCATTCTTGGTTCAAACCTTGCGCAACAACTAGGTGTTCAGCTTGGAGATACTGTCCAACTCGTTTCTTCTGAACAGAGAATGACTCCCGTGGGAGATGTTCCGAGAATCAAGAAATTGATGGTGATAGGCTTCTTCGAGTCTGGAATCGCGGGTTATGATGAAGTTCTGGCCTTCATGGACTATCGACTCGTCCAGAAAGTCTATCGAATGCAGAACGATGTGACAGGCCTAGGAGTCCGCTTAAGGGATCCGGAAACTGCCCAGGAAGTAGCGGATGAGTTGCGCGCGGAATTCACGGACTTTGCTGTCAGCAGTTGGATCGATGAGAACAAGAGTATTTTTCAGGTGATGCAGCTTGAAAAAATTGGACTCTTTGTGATTCTGACATTGATTGTCGTAGTAGCGGCCTTCAACATAGTTAGCTCGCTGATCATGCTGGTTCTTGAAAAATCACGAGAAATTGCGATTCTCAAAGCAGTGGGTGCTACAGAACAAAGCGTGCGAAAAATCTTTATGCTGCAGGGCGTAGTCATTGGTTTGATCGGTACTTGTTCAGGAGTTGGCGTGGGATTAACAATTTGCTGGGCCTTGGCGACTTTTAATTTTATCGACATTCCGCCTGGCGTTTATCCTGGAGGAGACAAAATCCCTGTCTTAGTTAACTGGACCGATGTGCTAATCACGACGGTTTCCTCATTCTTGATCTGTTTTTTGGTGACGATTTACCCATCGACTAAAGCTGCTCGGCTTCAGCCGGCAGATTCCCTACGATACGAATAAAACAATACTTGCCGAGAAATAATGGAGCTTGCGGAACTCCGTAACCAATTTTTGGATTTCCTCCAACAGCGATGCTGTGGCACACGCCAAGAGAAGATGGGGCTGGAGTATGAAACTTTTGTGGCGCTACCATCCGATGAGGGTAAATGGAAGTCATTGCCAATAAGTGGGGATGTTAGTATTTGTACGCTCCTGCTCAAAATGGCGCAATTGAGTAGCCAGGGACCACAACCTTGGAAACTTCATTACGAAGGTGAACTTCTTTTGGGTTTGTTGCATTCAAGTGGGCAGAATATTTCGATTGAACCGGGCGGTCAGGTTGAACTATCTGATTCTCCCAGAAGGGATTTGAGCGAGGTGGCCCAAGCAGTTAATGTTCATATTCAACAACTCACACATGCGCTCAGCGATTGGGGAGGATTACCCTTTTTTTTAGGGGCTCATCCTTATCTAAGTCCGGATGATTTGCCTCTGCTTGACAAAAAACGTTATCAAATCATGTACTCCACCATGAGGGAAGTGGATACCCATGGTCAATGGATGATGAAAGCGACAAGTGGTGTTCAGGTTAGCCTTGATTATCAGTCACTGGAGGATCTGGAGCGGAAGTTTGTGATTCTCAACAGGCTTACGCCATTTTTAACGGCAATTTTTGCAAACAGCCCAATTGTGGAGGGAGAACCAAGTGGCTATCGCTCCTATCGTGGAAGAATTTGGCAAAATACTGATCCCTACCGAACTGGTTTACCACTTAGTTTCCTGAGTAAGAAATTCAGCTTGGTGGACTACATTGAGTGGGCTTTGGATGTCCGTCCTTATCATCTCTACCGTGATGGAGAAGTGGTTCAGCCTGGTCCCTACACCTTCCGACAATTGATGAAGAAGGAAACGCCACTTGAGATGAATCAAGAAGACTGGCTAACTCATCTGGGTATGCTCTTCCCTGAGGTGCGGATCAAGCGAATTATGGAGTTGCGCTGTATGGACACGCAACAGCCTCAGGATGTGATAGCAGTTCCAGCATTGCTGCAAGCTCTGACCTACAATGAGACCGTACTGACAGAATTAGAAGGATTCTTAATGGACATCCCAGCTGAACTATTTCCTGAGCTTCGAAAAACTGCTTGCAAGGATGGACTGACTGGTGAGGTTGGACCGGTAAGATTCAACAAGTTGGCAATTAAGATTATGGAATCTGCCCTATCCCACATGGATTCTGTAAATCAAGCGAATTGGCTGGAACCATTTTTTGATCGTTACACGAAGCAGGGTCTTTGCCCAGCTGACTTAGTCATGGAACGTTACCACTCTGCTGATTCGTTTGATAGCTGGCTAACTCAAGAACTCTTTCTGCATAGTCAGAGCACTTTAAACTAATCTATGACTCCAGAGGAATTACGAAATATTATTGATCGTGCTCATTACTTCGGATTGCTTCAGAAAAATCTAGATGGACAACTCGTTCATGCTCCATTCTCACTGACGCCTTATCAGCTACCAACTTCCCTGATCTCGCAACTTCAAACTCACACACAGTGGTCAAGCCTGCTTTTTTGGAAGGTTGCTCAAAATTCTGATTTTATAAGAGAAATTCTAGAACCTACTGCAAAAGTGGACGAGTTTGTACGATTCCTAATCTCCTTGATCCCGAAGGAAAAACGACAGGACCAACAGCTCCTAATCAATCGAAATGATTTCCTCATCGAAAGAAAAGAAAATGGAGAGCTTCAGCCCCTTCAAGTCGAATTCAATACCATCTCAGCGAGTTTTGCTCATCTCTCGGAGAGGGTCACAACTCTTCATCAGCAACTTCAGCAAGAACATATCCTGAAAGCAGCTCCTCTCCCTCATAATGCCATCGCTGGCTTTGCAAGTGGAATCAAAGAGACAATTGAGAATCTTGGTTGGCAGGATGCAGCCTTATTGATGTTGGTTCAGCCTAAAGAGAGAAACTGGTTTGATCAGATGGGGTTTTTTGCTGTACTGAGTAAACGTGGTGTGAAGGTTGTTCGGGCGACATTGGCAGAAGTCCATGAGAAAGGAAAACTCAAGAATGGAGATCTCTGGGTTGGTCCACAACGAATTGGGGTTGTTTATTTTAGAGCTGGATATGCACCGAGTGATCACCCTGATGAGGAGAGCCGTTCAGCCAGAAAAATGTTGGAAGCCTCCTCTGCAGTCCTGGTTCCGGAAGCCTCAATGCAACTGGCTGGTACCAAGAAAATTCAACAATTATTAGCTGGTTCAGGCATCTTGAGTGAATTTGTTCCCAAGTCCGTTGCAGATCAATTAAAGGCTTATTTTGCAATGATGTTTGGCTTAGATGAAGAGGTAGAAGGTAGAACAGCTAGAGAATTTTTGTCAGAAAAAGCAGAGCAATACGTCCTCAAACCTCAACGAGAAGGAGGTGGCAACAATGTCTATGGAGCTGAAATTAGAGACTTTTTGAATTCTTTATCTAAGAGTGAAGACAGAGCTTGGGTTGCGATGAAACGCATTGAAGCAGAGCCGGCCGAAAGTTTACTTGTGGTTCAGGAACAGGCTCAGTCTCACCAAAGTATCAGTGAACTTGGAATCTTTGGATTGCTGCGAGCACAATCAGGTGATCTAAGGATCAATATGCCAGTGGGACATTTGGTTCGAACAAAGGCCTCCAATGTAAATGAGGGTGGGGTTGTAGCGGGTTATGCATGCCTCAACAGCCTAATCTCAACGGAGAATTAATCTGAAGTACCTTCACTGAGTTTCGACCATACTTCCCAAAAGAATCATTGAGATGATTGTCCTCTTCTTTTTACGCTTTGCATCAATTGGCCAGCAATCCAGCAGGATAACCAGCGGGGAATGATTCTGTTGGCAAATATTCTAATTTGGTTGAGCCTGCCGTTGAAAATAATCCTTTTGCCTGCCCGCATCCCTTCATAATCGCCTCTTGCCACCCTGTCAGCAGTCATTACGAGCGGACCTTCAAAAAAGGAATCATTTCTACACCAGCTCTTTTACCAAATTCTGTTGCGGTTGCTGGACATAGAACGGAGACTCTCACTCCAGTGCTTATGAGTTCTTCAGCAAGTGCTTCTGAATAGTGGAGTGCATAGGCTTTTGAAGCAGCATAAGCTGCCATGTTGGGAATTGGTTGAAAGGCAGAGGTACTGGCTACATTTGAAATAAGGCCTCTTCCTTGCTCAAGCATCTTCGCTAAAAAGCGTTCTGTGAGGCCGGTAAGCGTGACAGTGTTCAATTGAAGTAATTCCTCGTCTTTTCCCTCAGGTAAACCCTGAACTTTTTCAAAGTTACCAAAGCCTGCATTGTTGACTAGGTACTCTACTTCCAAGCCCAAAACCTCAGTCCTCCGAAAAAGCTCGCTCGCAGCTTGAAGATTGGACAAATTCATTGAAATCAATTCAATCGGTTGTTTTGAGACCTCCATCAAGTCATACCCAACTTTTTCAAGCTCTTCCAGTTGGGGTGAGACTAGAATCAGTGGAATTTGATCTTCAGCAAAACATCTGTTGATCTCACGCCCGATTCCAGTTGAAGCTCCGGTAACCGGCACATAGGATTGCATTTAAACTTTTTTTGACTGAGGAAAATGAATGGAAAGGATTGCGCAATCGTTACGACTATTGGGTGATGAGACCCGATTAAGGCTGCTTAGATTGCTTTCTGAGCAGGCTTTGAATGTCAGCGAACTTACCCAGATCTTGGGCTTGGCCCAATCTGGTATTTCACGGCATTTAAGCCATTTGCGCAAGATGGGTGTGATTCAGGAACGCAAAGAAGGGGTGTGGTCCTATTATCAGTTGACTCCATTGATTGACCAAGATGAGGATCTCAGACTCTTTGCTCAGTATTTACATCAGCAACTCGAAGAACTAGATGACCCGCACCACGACCAAGTTCGGTTACAGGAAATTTTGCATCAACGCCGACTGGGAGGCCCCGGACTCAATGAAAAGCTATTAGAACCCGGGCAATCCTGGTCTGCCTGGTCCCGGTTGCTTGGACATTTGCTTGGTACTCTGAAGCCTAATCTTCATATTGCAGACCTTGGTTGTGGAGATGGGACCCTGACGCTAGAACTTGCTAGATGTGCAGAGAAAGTAATCGGAGTGGATTTCGAAAGTGAACCGCTCCGAATTGCTCGACAAAATTTGCTTTTATCCAGCCTCCAAAACGTAGAATGGATTCAGGAACCGTTGGAAAAATTGTCGCTCACCGATGAATCAGTAGATGTAGTGGTTTTTTCTCAGGCTCTTCACCATCTCAAGGAACCTGAGGTCGGCTTGCGGCAAGCCAATCGAATTTGCCGCAAAGGAGGCTGTCTACTGATAGCTGAATTGGAGAGTCACAACCAGGGGTGGGTGCGTGATAAGTTGCAGCATGCCTGGCAGGGCTTTTCAGCTGAGAATCTCCACAAAATGTTGAAGAGATCTGGCTGGCAACAGATCCATCTTGAATCCTTACCGCCGGCACGAGAAAAAATTTTTCAAGTACTGCTTGGTACTGCTCAAAAGCAATGAGCTAAGAGGTCTGAGTCTAAAAAAATACAGTTTGGGAGTCAGTTGTGAAAAAAGTTCGATACGCTGTTGTGGGTGCAGGTTGGATTTCTCAAGAAGCTTTTTTGCCAGGAGTTTGGCAGACGGAAAATTCGGTTGTTTCAGCAATTGTGACTGGCTCGGAGGACAAGGGAAGAAAACTCGCTGATTTCCATCAAGTCCCTCATGTCTTTGGATATGAGCAGTATGCAGAGATGTTAAATGAAGATATTTGTGATGCAGTTTATGTGGCGCTGCCCAACTCAATGCATGCCGAATATACCATTCAGGCTGCAAAGGCCGGTAAGCATATACTAGTAGAGAAGCCACTTGCTGTTTCTCTTCAAGCGGGAAAATTAATGATCGAAGCTGCCGAGGAGAATGATGTTTATTTGATGACTGCCTATCGCTTGCACTCTGAACCTGGCACTGTGGAGGCACTGGAACGAATTCGCCAAGGACAGATTGGGGAGCCTCGCATTTTCAATTCGATCCTTTCCTTTCGGATTCAGCCAGAGAATCATCGACTGAAAAGCAGCCTCTGGGGTGGACCACTGCAGGATCTGGGAGTGTATTGCATCAATGCCGCTCGCCATCTCTTCGAGGCAGAGCCTACAGAGGTTTGGGCATGCTGCAACGAAAGGACAGACAATCCACTTTTTAATGAGGTGGAAGAATCCATTGCAGCAACAATCATTTTCCCAGGAGGGCGAATCGCTCAGTTTGTAGCGAGTTTTGGGGCAGATACTTGTGACAGTTATACTGTCGTGGGAACAGTAGGAAGTCTAACAATGGATCCTGCCTACCGTTTTGAAAGTGCCATGAGGCTTCAGCAACGCAATCAGGAGATTATGAAAACGGATCAGTTCCCCTACACTGATCATTTTGCAGGCATGACAGCCTACTTTTCAGAATGCATTCTCAATGATCACCCCCCTGAAGCTGAGGGATTGGAAGGTCTTGCTGATCTCGCTATTTTACTTGCCATCGAGAAATCTGCTCAAACTGGGAAATCCCAGAAAATTGAACTCCCAGAGAGGTTAGTTCACCCAAATGCTGAAATGATCTACCAGTATCCAAGGTCAGAAAAAAAACTATTACTTTGATAGTGTTTTCAGATCATCCAATTCCATTAACAAGTTCTTTAGAAAGGACTGTCTGAGAAACAGTATCCGCTCTTGCGATTTTTCTAGTTGGAATAAAAACTAAAGTTTGTATTTTAAGTATTTTTTAATTTAATTAATATTTATTTAATTAAAATTTAATCAAAAAATTCTTCCGAACGGAGAAGCGTTAATGCTGATTGGGATTCCACGAGAAATTCTTCCTGAAGAGCGACGAGTTGCAATTGCTCCGGGGCACGTACCCAACCTGCAGAAACTTGGTTATGACCTATTGGTTGAATCAGGTGCAGGGGTGAAAGCCAACTTCCCTGATCCCCTCTACATCGAAACAGGAGCGCAAATAGCTGGACGGACTGCTGACGTTTGGAAAAAGGCAGATATCATTTTGAAGATCCGAGCGCCTGAAGCCAAAGAGATTGAAAAACTACATGAAGGCCAAATTTTGATATGCATGCTCCAGCCAGCCCAACAAAAAGTGTTGTTGGAAGAGCTAGCAAGCAAACAAGTGACCGCCTTGGCTATGGATGCAATTCCTCGAATTTCCAGGGCTCAGTCAATGGATGTCCTTAGCTCAATGGCAAACATCTCAGGGTATCGAGCTGTGGTCGAGGCAGCTCAGCATTTCGGAAGATTCTTTACCGGCCAAATCACTGCAGCAGGTCGAATTCCTCCAGCTAAAGTATTGGTGATTGGTGCTGGGGTGGCAGGCTTGGCGGCAATTGGAGCTTCCCATAGTTTGGGAGCCATCGTTAGGGCGTTTGATACAAGAGTGGCGGTTAGAGATGAGGTCAAAAGTCTGGGAGGGGAATTCTTAGAATTGGATCTCGAGGAAGATGGTACAGGGGCAGGAGGCTATGCAAAGCAGATGAGTGAAGACTTTATCAAGGCAGAGATGGAGTTGTTCGCCCAGCAGGCGGCAGAAGTCGATATCATCATTACTACAGCAGCGATCCCTGGCCGTCCATCTCCAAAGCTGATCACTACAGAGATGGTTCGCTCGATGAATCCAGGTTCCGTAATTGTTGATTTGGCCGCAGAAGGTGGAGGTAACTGTGAGTTAACTGAATCTGGCAAAGTGGTCAAGCAAATGGGTGTAACCATTGTCGGCAAAACCAATCTACCGAGTGAACTACCGACCCAGGCTAGTCAGCTATATGGCAACAACGTACTAAAATTATTAAATCATCTGAAAGGTGAGAACCTTGTTGAGTTGAATTTTGAAGATGAAATCACTCGCACAATTACTGTTACTCGTAACGGAGAAGTGACCTGGGAGCCGCCAAAACCTCCTGCACCAAAAAAACCTATCCAACCGGAAACTGCTCCAGATCAAACAGCTGAAGTGCCTCAAAAAGAAACTATCCAACCGGCTTGGCAGAAGATTTTTCATCCATATGTTGCTTACATATCAGCCGCAATCTTGTGTGTGATGCTTGGTTTTGTTGGAACGGAGGAGTTTCTGGGTCATCTCTTTGTTTTCATGCTTTCCTGTTTTGTTGGCTACATGGTGGTTTGGAATGTTACGCCCTCCCTGCAAACTCCGTTGATGAGTCTAACAAACGCGATCAGTGGAATCATTGTGCTTGGTGGAATGGTACACATTTCTGGCGATCACCCACTGCTGGCAGGGGCTGCAATTCTGATCGCTTCGATAAATATTGCGGGGGGCTTTCTGGTCACCCAACGGATGCTTGGAATGTTTAAGAAATAACCTCATTAATATATTGAAAATCTGACACTCAATCTGGAGTTTTGATCATCATGCCCTCAGGGATCATCAGTTTAGCTTTTATCGGTGCAAGTATTTTGTTCATCTTGAGCATCAGCGGCTTGTCTCAACAGGAAACGGCGCAACGTGGAAATCGTCTGGGCATGTTGGGCATGGCTGTAGCGATTCTTGCGACTCTCAGCTTGCCTGAAGCAGGTCAATATTTTTGGTTGGTCCTCTTACTGGCTGGGGGTGCTCTCATTGGTTGGCAGTTGGCAACTCGAGTAGAAATGACCCAAATGCCGGAGATGGTTGCAATTCTCAACAGCTTTGGAGGACTTGCGGCAACCGTTGTCGGATTTGTCAGTTATTTCGAGACCGAGACAGGCCCCGGATCGACCATCCATATCTTTGAGGTGTTTCTTGGGGTGTTCATTGGAACCTACACGTTTACAGGTTCTGTGGTGGCCTTTGGAAAGCTGAGCGCACGGATTGGCAGCCGACCTGTGATGCTACCAGGCCGAAATCTCATCAACTTGGCAGGGATAGGCGTAAGTTTTCTTCTAGCAGTTTGGTTGATGATTGGGGAACCAGGAAATTATGCGTTTGCCCTATTTTTGGTAGCTTTGATCTCAGGCGCAATTGGGATTCATATGATCATGGCGATTGGTGGCGCGGATATGCCCGTCGTAGTATCCATGCTGAATAGCTACTCCGGTTGGTCAGCAGCTATGGCAGGATTCATGTTGGGGAATAACCTTTTGTTAGTAACTGGTGCCCTAGTGGGAAGCAGTGGAGCAATTCTAAGCTATATCATGTGTAAGGGAATGAATCGCCCCTTCATCAACGTGATTGCTGGAGGATGGGGTGTTGAAGAAGGTACGCTACTAGATTCATCTGAAGTTCAAGGAGAGGCGATTCCGATTCAGGCAGAGGAGGTCGCTGAACAACTCAAACAATCTCGAAGTGTGGTCATCGTTCCAGGATATGGGATGGCGGTTGCCCAAGCCCAGCACGTTGTCAGAGAGATTGTTGCTTTCTTGAGGGAACAGCAAGTAGACGTTAAATTTGCCATACATCCGGTGGCTGGTCGACTTCCTGGCCATATGAACGTCTTGTTGGCTGAGGCGAACGTACCTTATGACATAGTTTTGGAAATGGATGAGATCAATCCAGAATTACCAAACACAGATCTTGCTCTGGTCATCGGCGGTAACGACATTGTTAATCCGGGCGCAGAAGAAAATCCAGGTAGCCCAATTTATGGGATGCCCGTCATTGAAGTTTGGAAGGCAGGAACTGTGATCGCTCTCAAAAGGAGCATGGCAACCGGATACTCTGGGGTAGAGAATCCACTTTATTTCCGTGACAATACCCGCATGCTCTTTGGGGATGCAAAAAATAGTCTTACACAGGTCGCTGGATTACTGCGATAATTAAAAAATAAATAAGTAAAAATGTTGAAGTTGCTAAAGCCGTTGCGCCTCCCACGACAGAAGCGTTTTGAATAAATTTTCTTCGATTCATGATTATCCTAAAAAATATGACTTAAAGGAAGCTGCTACTCAACCATGTTGATTAATTGCAATTTATTTTAAGATAATTGAAATGATTTTTGATTTAAAACCTAATGAAACTATGCAATTATCAGATAATTAAATTGTACAATTATTTTAAAAAAACCAATTATGATCCTGTACCTATTCAAGTCAAGTAGTTTTTGTTCGACTTCTTGGGATATAATTATTTATTCTTTTTTCAGATTTCAGATCCCAAAGATTGAAACAAGCCCCGCT